>CAKZWV010000039.1 GCA_937922005.1 uncultured Clostridia bacterium
GACTTAGGCGTAATATTGTGGTCCTTGTTAAATTGGATCTGGATCTGCCGACGACGCTCGGTCTCATCCATAGCGGCCTTCATGGACCTGGTGATCGTGTCGGCATAGAGAATGACCCGGCCCCGGATATTACGGGCAGCCCGGCCAATGATCTGGATGAGGGCCGTCTCCGAACGGAGGAAGCCCTCCTTGTCGGCATCCAAGATGGCGATGAGCGAAACCTCGGGCAAGTCTAGACCCTCCCGGAGCAAGTTAATTCCCACCACGATATCAAATACTCCCTCCCGCAGCTGCTGGAGTATTTCCAGCCTCTCCACGGTTTTTACTTCTGAATGTAAATAGGCCACCTTGTAGCCCTGGTCTTGGAAGTAAGAGGTCAGGTCTTCCGACATTTTCTTCGTCAGGGTTAGGACCAGAGTCCGCTCGTTGCGGGCGATATTGGCATCGATTTCTGCCGTAAGGTCCGGAATCTGATCTAAAATCGGCCGGACCTCAACCAAAGGATCGGGCAGGCCTGTAGGACGAATGAGCTGCTCCACCACGGCCTGGGTCTTCTCCATCTCGTAGGGCCCTGGCGTCGCTGAGACAAAGAGGGTTTGTCCCATCTTTTGCTCAAATTCCGCAAATTGCAAGGGACGATTATCGAAGGCCGAAGGGAGGCGGAAGCCATAGTCTATGAGGGCTTCCTTCCGAGAATGGTCCCCATTGTACATAGCCCGAAATTGGGGGATAGTCGCATGGGATTCATCGATAAACAGAAGGTAGTCATCTGGGAAGAAATCCATCAGGGTATAGGGGGGCTCACCCGGCTTTCGCCCATCCATATGGCGGGAATAGTTCTCAATTCCCTTGCAAAAACCCGTTTCAAGGAGCATTTCGCAGTCATACCGGGTCCGCTGCTCCAGACGGTAGGCCTCGACAATTTTTCCCTCACTTTGGAGAACCGACAGGCGATCATCCAGCTCTTCCAGGATGTGCCCCACGGCAATCTGTAATTTATTAGCCTCGGTGGCATAGAGACTGGCCGGGTAGATCTGGCTGTAATTTCTCCCACAAATAATCTTGCCCGTCAAAAAATCGACTTCATTGATTTTTTCAATTTCGTCCCCCCAGAAATACACCCTGGTGATGACTTCATCTGATGAAGGCGGGAAAATATCCAAAACATCGCCCCGGACTCGAAAGCACCCACGTTGCACTTCAAAGTCGTTGCGTTTGTATTGGATGGCAACGAGGTCAGCCATGACATCTTCCATGCTCCTTTGTTCCCCTGGCCTCAGATGAACCATGAGCTTACTATAGCTTTCCGGGTTACCAATCCCGTAAATACACGAAACCGTGGCCACCACAATGACATCCCGGCGCTCCATCAAAGAGGCCGTAGCCGAGTGGCGGAGGCGGTCAATTTCATCATTGATGGCCGAGTCCTTTTCAATATAGAGGTCTCGGGAGGGAATGTAAGATTCGGGCTGGTAGTAATCGTAATACGAAACAAAATACTCCACCGCATTGTCCGGAAATAAAGACATAAATTCTGAACAAAGCTGGCCGGCCAAGGTCTTGTTGTGGGCAAGAACCAAGGTCGGCCGCTGGAGTTTTTCGATGACTTTCGCCATCGTATAAGTTTTACCAGACCCCGTCACCCCCAAGAGGACGGTCGCTGGGGCCCCTTCCTTGATTTCCTGGCAGATCTTGTCGATAGCCTCGGGCTGGTCGCCCGCTGGAGCAAAGGGGGAATGCACCACCAAGGGATTGGATTCTACTTCGTAGTGAAAGTACTTTTGCATGCGCTTCCTGTCCACCCCCCAGGGCCTTAATTATGGGCCTTCATTATAGGCCTCCTTTATAGGCCTTCTTGGTGCCCCTGACTTTCCCGATACTGAGTCACCAAGGGGGGTTCCTCCTGCAAATATCCCTCCGTATCGGCAATTTTTTGTTTTAGTTTTGCAAAGTCGTCCCAGAAATAGCCCCGCATATTGCCATTGCGGAGAAGGTAGGCCGGGTGAAAGGTCGGCATCAATAGGCGACCATCTTGATTGATAAATTGTCCCCGGACCTTAGAGATCGGCTCAGTCCGCCCCGTAAAGGCATGGAAGGCCGTAGCCCCACAAAGGACAATAAAGCGGCAATCCACAAGGCCGATCTGGCGCTCCAAAAGGGGACGGCAGGCCTTGATCTCTTCAGGGCTGGGTGCCCGGTTCTTGGGGGGACGGCACTTCACGATATTCATAATATGGTAGTCTTGATCATGGAAGCCCAACCCCTGGAGCATGAGGTCCATAAGCTTGCCCGACCGGCCCACAAAGGGTTTCCCCTGGGCATCTTCTTCCGCACCCGGTCCCTCACCAATGATAATAAACTTCGCTTTTTCTAGGCCTCCCCGCCAGACCACCACATGGTTGCGGGTCTCTGCCAGGGGGCAAGCCTTACAGCCTTGGCAAGCGGCCAGCAATTCATCCCAAGACCGGTCAAAATTAGTCACAGCCAGGCTCCTCCGGAGAGTCGCTCCCACCTTCCGCCTCGAATTCTAACACTTGGTCAGGATCTAGGTAGAGGTAGTCATTTTCCTCCAGGTCTAGGGGGAGGACCCAGGGACCTATTTGGACCCGAATCAGGCGGACAACCTGGCGGCCCAAGGCTTCAAACATCCGCTTGACCTGATGGAATTTTCCTTCTTGCAAGTGGATGGCTGCCCAAGAGACTGGCCCCTCAAAGGCCCGGTCGTCACTGGAATATTTGTCCTGGTAAGCCTGGAGGTCAGGAGAAAAGTTCTCTGCCAAAACCAGGCTAGCGGGTAGGGTTACAAAATGCTCCTCCAAGCGGAGCCCCTTTTTTACCTTATTCACCTCCGCCTGCCCGCAGGGCAAGCCCTGGTAGGCCACCAAATAGACCTTTTCCACCTCATAGCGAGGGGCAATGATCCGGTGTAAAAAGTCTCCATCATCGGTGAGGAGGAGGAGGCCCTCACTGTCATAGTCCAAACGACCAGCCGCCTGGACGGACCGCCGACCCAGGTTCTCGGGAAGGAGATCTAAGACCGAAGGGACGTCTCGGACGGACCGATCTGAAAGGAGGTCCGGCCCCTTATTCCAGAGTAGGTAGACCTGGTCCGCCAGGTCCAAGGCAGATAGGAAGTCCCGGCCGATCTTCAGGAGGGTATCCGGATCCCGACCTTGGGCCACCAGGGCCTCAAGGTCAAGCTTTGTCGCCGGATCCGTCAAGGTCTCTGGGGCCTCGGGATCTGCATAGAAGACGCACTGGCCTCCCTTGATTAGCTTTTTAACTTCTTTGCGGGTACCAAGCCCCGCCCGGGCCAATAGGAAATCTAACCTTCTCTTCGCCATCGATCCCCCTACTTGTTCAGGGGCTTCATGGTCGGGAAAAGCAAGACATCCCGTATGCTATCATTCCCTGTTAATAGCATGACCAAGCGATCGATACCGATCCCCAGACCTCCCGTAGGCGGTAGGCCGTATTCCAGGGCTTCGACATAGTCTTCGTCAGGGATCCCAGCTTCCTCATCGCCAGCTTCCCTTCGCCGCAATTGGTCCTCAAAACGAGACCGTTGGTCCCGAGGATCATTGAGCTCGGAGTAGGCGTTGCCAAATTCGAGACCAGCAATAAAGATCTCAAAGCGCTCGGTCAGGCGAGGATCGGGGGCATGCTTCTTGGTAAGGGGTGAAATTTCCACCGGATAATTGTAGACAAAGGTGGGCTGGATGAGGGTATGTTCACACTTCTCTTCAAAGGCGAGGTTCAGACAATCCCCCCACTTCATCCCCGGCTTCATAAGCTCAGCCAGACCCAGGTCCTTCACGGCCTGCTGGGCCTCCTCAGCAGTCTTTATCTTATCAAAGTCGACGCCCGTCTCTTTCTTGACGATGTCGAGCATGGTAATCCGCTGCCAGGGGCCCTCCAGGTTGATGTGATGGCCCATGAAATCGGCTTCCAAGCGGTCATTGACCTCCCGAGCGGCATTAGTAATGAGCTCTTCGCTGATGTCCATCATCCCATGGTAATCCGCATAGGCCTGGTAAAGTTCCATCATGGTAAACTCAGGATTATGGCGGCCGTCCATCCCCTCATTCCGGAAGTTTCTGCCTAATTCATAGACCCGCTCAAAGCCGCCCACAATAAGGCGCTTTAAATAGAGTTCCGGAGATATTCTCAGATAGAGATCCAGATCTAGGGCGTTGTGATGGGTGATGAAAGGAAGGGCCGAGGCACCCCCTGGAATCGTATTGAGAAGGGGGGTCTCCACCTCAACGAAGTCTTTCTCATCCAAGGTCTTCCGGATGGAAGAGATAATCTTCGAGCGTTTGATAAAGGTATCTTTGACCTCTGGATTGACAATGAGGTCAAGGTAGCGCTTCCGATAGCGGGTATCCGTATCCTTCAAGCCGTGGAACTTTTCAGGCAGGGGGCGGAGAGCCTTAGAAAGCAGGCGGAACTCCATATTACGGACAGAAATTTCTTCCTTATGGGTCTTAAAGACCTCTCCCTTTACCTCCACCAGATCCCCCAAGTCAAGATTCTGCCATGCAGGATAGGCCTCCCCTAGGACATCTACCTTGCTGAAGATCTGGATCTTGCCTGTGGCATCCCAGAGGTCGACAAAGGAAACTTTCCCCATCCCCCGCTTAGCCATAATCCGACCAGCTAAGCTTACCGTCTTCCCCTCATAAGAAGAAAAATGCTCCTGCAAATCTTGGGCATGGACATTGGGCTCCGCCTTGGTAATCTCAAAGGGCGACTTTCCTTGCGCCTCCATCTCTTGGAGTTTTTGGGTTCTCACCAAAACTTGATCGTTGATGGCTTCCTGGCTCAGGGCCTCGCTTTGGACCTCTTGGTCCTCGTGTTGGGTTTCCTGGATCTTTTGCTCACTCATCCGTGCATTTCCTTTCCTATTTCAAGACCTGGACGATTTTATACTTTAATTCCCCAATAGGGGCTTGGATGGCCACGATGTCACCAACCACTTTTCCTTCCACTGCCTCACCGAGAGGGGAAGAAATACTCAATTTCCCGTGGTAGGTGTCGGCCTCTTGGGCAGATACCAGCTTATACTCGGTATCCTTGTCGATGGCAATGTCCTTAACGACAATGACAGACCCCAGACCGATATGGCCCTTTTGAGAGGTCCCCTTATCGCCAGCTACGGCATACTTTAAGATCTCTTGGATCTCCTGAATCCTAGCTTCGTTGCTAGCTTGGGCCTCTTTCGCATCATCATATTCACTATTCTCAGAGAGGTCGCCTTGGGCCCGAGCTTCTTTCAGTCTCTGTACAATATTATGGGTTAACTCCCCACTCCGATACTCAAGTTCTTGTTTCAGTGCATCGATGCCCTCTTGGGTCATCTTGATTTCTTGATTGGGAACCATGTCTACCTCTTATCTTCTTCTTTCTTATATTTCTTAATAAATCTCTAGCAAATATTCCAATATGGCTTGCCGACAAAATCAAAGACAGGCCGATAGCACAGCTTAATACTGGGCCCCTTCACTTTCTTTGCGGATGACGTCATGGGCACCACCCTCAACGATGGATGTCGGAGAAACCGCAATGAGACGAGCTTTTTCATGGAATTCAGGCAGGGTAATGGCCCCGCAGGAGACCATGGTTGATTTCAATTTGGAAAGGGTGGCGTCCACATTTTCTTTGAGCGAACCTGCATAAGGAACGTAAGAATCGACTCCCTCTTCGAAGTGCATCCGGCCTTGAACCCCCTTGGGCAGGTCATCTCCGTCACTGTATCTCTGCCAGTTCCGGGCCCGGTTACTTCCCTCGCCCCAGTACTCTTTGACATAAGAACCATTGACGGTCAGGCGCTTGCCCGGGCTCTCATCGAAGCGAGCAAAGTAGCGACCCAGCATCAAGAAATCAGCTCCCATGGCCAGGGCTAGGGCCATATGGTAGTCATAGACGATTCCCCCGTCAGAACAGATGGGGATATAGATCCCGGTCTTCTCAAAATAATCATCCCTGGCCTTGGCAACTTCCAAGACGGCCGAGGCCTGGCCCCGACCAATCCCCTTTTGCTCCCGGGTAATGCAGATGGATCCACCACCGATACCTACTTTGACAAAGTCAGCCCCAGCCTTAGCCAGGAAATTAAAGGCTTCCGCATCGACGACATTGCCAGCCCCGATGATGATATCTTCACCATACTGCTCCTTGGCCCAACGCAAGGTATCCTCTTGCCAGGCTGAATAGCCATCAGAGGAGTCAATGCAAAGGACATCCGCCTTGGCTTCCAGTAAGGCAGGGATCCGCTCCTTATAGTCATGGGTATTGATCCCAGCTCCGCAGCAAATCCGCTTGGAGGCATCCAGCAGCTCATTGGGATAGGTCCGGTGGTCTTCATAGTCTTTGCGGAAAACCATGCCGATCAACTTCCCCTCTTTATCCACAACGGGAAGCTGGTTGACCTTGTACTCCCAGATGAGGTCATTGGCCTCCTTAAGGCTGATCCCCTCATCGGCCACCACCAGCTGATCCAGCTTGGTCATGATATCGACGACCTTGGTGTCAAGGGGCATCCGGCTGGGCCGGTAATCCTTGCTGGTGACGATCCCCAAGAGCTTCCCGTGGGCTGTCCCATCGTCGGTCACAGCAACCGTAGAATGCCGAGTCTGTCCTTTGATTCGAACCAGGTCCGCTACCGTCGAATTAGGAGTCAGATTGGAATCCGAGCTCACAAAGCCCGCTTTGAAATTTTTGACACGCTTGACCATGGCCACCTGGTTTTCTAGGCTCTGAGACCCATAAATAAAACTCAGGCCCCCTTGACGGGCCAGGGCGACAGCCATGACGTCATTGGATACCGCCTGCATGACAGCAGAAACCATGGGAATGCGGAGACGTAACGGCTCCCTACTAATACCCTCGCCATACCGGCAGATGGGGGTTGTCAAATCGACATTTTCCGGAATACACTGATGCGTTGTAAGGTTGGGCATCAACAAATACTCGCTAAAAGTACGAGAAGTTTCGGGGATGATTTTGGCCATGTTACGATCCTTTCTTAGACAAAGCTTTGGGATTGATTGTTACACTTTACTGGGAGAAAGTCAACCAAGAGAAGGCGGGACTATTTGCCCTGCTTATGGTAGCGGAGGGCCTCTTTGATCAGTTCAGCAAAGAGGGGATGTGGGGCTGTGGGCCGGGATTGGAATTCCGGGTGGTAGAGAACACCCAGGTAATAGGGATGGTCCTTGATTTCCACCCCATCCACATAGGCTTCCTCTAGGCCGGAGATCCCTGTCAAGGCCAGGCCAGCCCGCTCGAGGTCAGCCATATAGGCGGGATTCATCTCCCGGCGGTGGTGGTGACGCTCTGAGATCTCGCTTTCCCCATAGATCCGCTGGAGGACACTGCCTTCCCGGAGGGTCGTGGGGCAGCTACCACGGCGCATGGGCCGATCTGGATAGGGAACATTTTCTAGGTCTTTAGGCTGGGTGGCAGGCAGGGCAGCATAATAGAAAATGTCGCTACAATCTCGCTCACACTCGTCGCTGTGGGCGTCTTTGATCCCGGCTAGAGACCGGGCAGCTTCGACCACCATCATCTGCATGCCCAGACCAATGGCCAAGCAAGGGACCTGGTGGACCCGGGCAAAGCGGGCAGCCCGGACCATGCCTTCCATCCCCCTTGGACCAAATCCTCCCGGGATGATCATGGCATCAATCTTCTCCTTATTGAGGAAGAGGTCGGCGATCTCCTCATCACTCATCTCTTCTAAGCTATCCGAGAGGATCCAACTGATTTCAAGCTTGCATTCGTGGCGGATGCAGGCGTGCTGGAGGGCTTCCACAACCGAATAGTAGGCATCGTGAAGGGCCACATATTTGCCCACAAGGCCAATCCGGATTGGCTGGTGGGACCGTCGAATCTTATCTACAATGTTTTCCCAGGGGCGGAGATTGGGTTCCACGAACTGGGCCAGGGCCAGACGCTGGCAAACTGCATCGGTCAGACCGTTCTTCTCCATATAGAGGGGAAGACTGTAGACGGTATCCATGTCAAGGTTTTCAATGACGCAATCTGCCTGGACATTGCAGTAGAGGGCCAATTTCTTCTTGATTGCTTGGTCCAGGGGCACCTCAGTCCGGCAAACTAAAATATCAGGTTGGATACCGAAAGACAGGAGTTCCTTAACGCTGTGCTGGGTCGGTTTAGTCTTAATTTCTTGACTCTTCATAAGGTAAGGAAGGAGGGTGACGTGGATAAACAGACAATTCTCCCGTCCCACCTGGTAGCTCACCTGGCGGATGGCCTCAATGAAGGGCTGGCTTTCCATGTCACCAATGGTGCCTCCGATCTCACAGATCAGTACATCCAGATCGCCTTGGCGGCTAATCGCAAAGATGTGCTCCTTGATCTCATTGATGACGTGGGGAACTACCTGGACCGTGGCTCCATTGTATTCGCCCCGTCTCTCCTTAGCTAAGAGGTCCCGGTAGATCATACCTGAGGTAATGTCGCTTTCAGCATTCAATTCAACTCCAGTAAAGCGCTCATAGTGGCCAATATCAAGGTCCGTCTCACAGCCATCGGTTGTCACAAAGATCTCCCCGTGTTGGATGGGACTCATGAGTGAGGGGTCCACATTGAGGTAGGGGTCAAATTTCTGGTTGCGGACCTTCAGCCCCCTTGCCTTCAAAAGTCCGCCCAAAACAGCTGCCGTAATCCCTTTCCCGAGGCCAGAAACGACGCCTCCGGTCACAAAAATAAATTTACAAGCCATGCACACCTCCTCAGTTGAGCCCACCTTTTTGCTACCAGAAAGGGCAATGGGCCCCCACCCTAAAACCAGGTCCCCCCTTGGCACAAAGGCCCCCACAGGACCTTCACAGGTCCTCCATCGAATCTTCGTAGGGCTTCCATAAGGCCTCTACAGGGCCTTTATAGGGCTTCCCATCTCCTGGTATTGTTCTCGTCATTACAAACGATCATTCTATCAAAAACAAAAAAAGGCGTCCAGAAGTCTGGAACACCTTTTTGAGAAAAATCTATTATAAGTCTTAATTCGTATATGGATCCGTTGCCCCTTAGCTGAGAGCCTTAGCCCATGGCCGCCTCTTGCTTTTGGACCAACTTCTTTTTCTGCTCTCTCAGGACCCCCGCCAGGGCCAGGCGGCGTTGTCGACTAATGAGGAGGTTTTGCCCAACCAAGTCATTCCAGAATTCTTCCAGGTCCGCCAGAGCCCCCAGGTCCAGCCAAGTTAGATCCTGCACCAGGGTCATCTGCCCATCATGGGTCGGGGCAAAGGGCTTGCAGTCCACCGCCTTGCGGGCCAAAATCTCTTCATCATCCGCATCGTGGTACAAGGAAGTCCCCTGGTCAAACAGGGGGGCCGGTCTCAGATACTCCAGCGTCTTAGCGTCTCTGACCAGGCCAAAATTCTTCTTATGGCGGTCCGAATTCAGAATCAAATAATCCACTACCAGCATTTGGTCCACCTCCCGTTCGGTCTCATCTCGATCAAGGCCCAACTGGACGGCCAAATCTAGATAACTAGCCTTAGTCAACTGGCGGTCGCCAAGAGGCAAAAGCCGGGCAAGCTGGTCAGCGGTAATGATCTCCTCATGGTCCTCAATCAGCTTGGGGCAAATAGAGTAGACTTGGTCTCGTTCATGGTAGAGGTCATAGGGGACATGGGAGACTTGGAGGCACTTAGCAATATAAGAAGCTAGGACTTCATTGTAGGGTTCTTGCCGGTACAGGCCACTCCCTCCTTTTTGGAGGTAGAGGGTTCCGTCGAGGGAAATCCACCGCTTCGTCAGCCAGCCATCCGTAACGATATCAGGAGAATTCCAGGAGTATTTGTCGGAGAAACTCCCATAATCTAGGAGGACCCGACCAGGATAGGCGGAAAAGGAATGGTGGAAGAAGTTGACATCCTCCCAGCGGAGGCCCGCGTCGACTGGTTGGAGCCAGTACTGGTCGCTAAGACTAAGCCCATAAGACCTTGGAATTAAGTCCTGGGGACTGTCTGCTTGGAAAATCCGCAGGGCCCTGCTGATATTAATCCGGGTATGGGGAATGGCCCGGGCCCGCAGCCAATTATTGAGGTCTATAAGGATTTCATCGTAGGACCGACCCGCTTCTTGAGCACGTTCATAGCGGACATTGAGAGGAAGCGGAAGATGGGCGGGGTTGACCAGGTCTTTCAATGAAAGGAAGGGCCAGCGCCCCAGCTCTCGTCCGAGGATGGCAACAACAAGATCACGATGCATTAAGGCAATCGATTCCACCATAGTTCTTCTGATTCCTCCTTTTCCCCTTAAAAAATACCCCTCCTAGGATTTGCCTCCTGAAAAGTCTTCATCCTAGCAAATGTTCCCTCCTAGAATGCTTTCATCCCAGAAATGATCCCTCTTAGAAAACGCACGTAAGCTAGCCTCTAAAACACCTGTCCTCCCTGGTAGGCTGCCAACTCTTGAACTTGCCGCTCGCTGAAGACCGCTGTATCGGCCACCATATCCGATAGGGTCTGATGCGATGAGGTCACACAGCCCACAAAATAGAGGAGGAAGCCCCCCGGTAAGGCCATGTGAATGTAACGCATGACTCCCTCCCGTAGGAGGATCGCAGAAAAGGAGATCGGCTGATCTCCCTCCCTGCTAAGGATTCGCAGACCACAGATCATTTTGCCCAGGCTCTGCCCCTGGGTCAGGGTGGTCACGAGGATAAAGTAGACAATATAGATGAGGTAGATCAGTTGGCGCTCTACAAAGTCGGGCAGGTCAGGCCTTACAAAAAGATAAACACAGGAAAAGATCATCTCTTTTAAGAGCGAAGCCACAAAGATATCAATCCAATAGGCAAAGAGGCGCATCCACATCGACCCTAGGAAGAGGCGGCTCCAACTGGGATGAAATAAAAAATAATCTTTCAAATAAGCCAGAAAGCCTGAGCCCGTTTGATCTTTATCCTTTTTCTTGCTGTTCTGATTCATAATGGGCTTCCCTTCTAGCGTTGGTCCTCAGATTCGGATAAGGCCGGATCGCCGCCCATTCCCGACATCATGTACTGGGGAGTGCCCATGGATTCTTGGATCTTCGACAAGGTGGCCATAAGGTCTTCTGCTGTGTAGTCCAAAAGGGCTTTCGGGCCCACTTTGCCACTTTGGAAACGCAAGAGACTCGTCCAGTCATCCATTCCGTAGCCACGAGCAAATTTAACGGCCACGGCCTCCTTCAAGGAACAATCTTCCCGCAGTTTAGGCAAGACGTCCTCAGTAAAGAGAATTCCATCAATAAGCTTTAGTTCCAAAGCCTGGTCTGAAGTATAAATCCGGCCATCGGCTAAGCTCAGTACATCTTCGCGGTCCAAATGCCGTCCTTGGGCAATAATATCGACGAACTGATTATAATAGAAGCTGGTCATCTTTTCCCAGACTTCTTTCTCCTCCTTGGTCGGCTTCCGATAGTAGGCCCCCATGGACTTCATGTCGCCAGAAGAATATTCGTGGATCTCAACGCCCAATTTGTCCATAAGCTTTCTGGCATCCATGGTCGAGGAGATGACGCCGATGGAGCCGGTAAGGGTATTGAGGTTGGCATAGATCTTATCGGCATCGGCCGCTATATAGTAGCCACCGGAAGCAGCCAGCTTCTCCATGCAGACATAGACCGGAATCTTTCTTTCTTTTTTGATTCTCAAGATCTTGTCCCGGATCTCACTAGATTCATAGACCCCGCCGCCTGGAGAATTGATATAGATGAGAATGGCCTTATAGGCAGGGTCCCGGCGAATCTTTTCTAGGACTTCGAGGAAAAATTGGTGGTTATACACAGCATCCGTAGCCCAGGTCACATTGCCCGTGTTTTGGATGGCCCCGTTGACCCGGAGAATCGCAATCTTGTCCCGCTTAGATAAGACATTATTTTGCAAATACTCCAAGTCATCCCAGTCATCGTCATCGATATCGATATTAACCCCCCTTTGATTGAGTGGATCATCGACCACGATTTCTCGAATGGGCTGTTTGCCCTCATCGACCGTCGACATCCATTTTTTCATTTCCCGACGGAAGGACCCAGTAACCTTACTTTTTTGCTCCTTACGTAAGGCCCCAGTGGCAGAATAGACGAGTAGGATCACAATGGCCACAATGACCGCTGCCCACTTTTTCCCCTTAGAAGACCGATAATAGTGGGTGGCAGCAGGTTGTCCGGAGGGATAGGAGGTCGGCCCCTGCTGGAAGCCTGCCTGAGGGCCATAACCCGCCTGGGGCCCATAACCCGCCTGGGGCCCATAGCCAAAGGGATAGGGCCCAGCTTGAGGACCTGGACCTGCCTGATGCCTCGGACCGGCTTGACCTGGACCTGCTTGACCCGGACCTGGGGTGCCACTTGCCTGGGCGCTTCCCGTCTTTTGTTTGGGGCTGGTTGAGCTGGTCTCCGCTGCGCTATAGGAGCCTTGAGAAGAATCCTCTGCGGGCTTCTGAGATGCATCGAAGGGATCTTTATTGTTCATATTTCCTCCTTAAAACGTCACTTTCGTTTTTTTATAACTTTCTTTTTATATATGTGAGTGTTTTTATTTTTATGTTTTTATGGTTGTTTTCTTGTTTTTCATTCTTTAGACTAGAGCATTAAACTGTTCACAGAGCCTAGGCTACTGGCCTGGCATCGGGCCGCTTCATGAGGGCTGCTCCGAAGAGGAAGGCAGGAGATAAGGCTTGATATGCCTGGAAGGTGGAGAAAAATCGTAGCCCTCCAGATCTAGGTAAGCCGTGTAGTCCTTTATAAAGGACTCCATGGAAGTATAGCGGTCCCAAGGAGTGGGGGAGCAGGCCTTCATAATGATCCTGGCCAGGGGAGCCGGGGCATCTACGGGAGCTGGAAAATGCTCCAAACCCAGGCGGCGGATCCGGGCCTCCCGCATAATATCCGCGGTAGGCACCTCGTCGATCGGCATAAAGGGAAAGCGATTACGGTTTAATAGCCGGTAGAGGAGGATTCCGAGGGAATACTCGTCCACCGTATAATCATAAGGTTTATCCAGCAAAAGCTCGGGGGCACTATAGTCAAAAGTACCCCGCTTCACGTGATCATCATTGGGGTGGTGGATCAAGAAGGCAGCCGATTTTCGATTCTTTAAGTGGGTGGCAAAGCCAAAATCCCCCAGTTTATAACCCCCATCGGGGCGGCAGAGAATATTTGTTGCTTTAACATCTTTATGAATGATCCGGTTGCGGTGGCAGGCTGCGAGAGCCATAGCCACGTCGTGCCCAATATGAAGAACCTGCTCCAGGGGCATGATGTGAGCCAAACTCAGCTGCTTATATAGGGGTTCGAGATATTCCATACGGATCAAAATCATCCAGCTCAGGGGATCTTTAATCTCATAGAGCTTGTAGTCGTCTAGGGCCACCACATAGTCCGTATCGGCGTGCCTGGCCAGCTTGATCATCGCCTTGACTTCCTGCATGTAGCTTTGGATCGAAGGCTTAAAATAATCCCGCACATCTTCCTTACTCGCCAAATGGAGGCTTTTGCTGACCTCTTGGACATCCGCCGGCATATTCGGCACATGAATGACCTTTACTGCCTGGCGGACTGAAGGTTCGCTGGGACAGACCAGCTCATAGACCGCCCCATACCTACCTTGACCAATGGCGGCCAAAAGGGTATATTTGGGCCAGGTTGCCTCAATAATTTGTCGGTCGTCCAAGAATCTTCTTCCCATGCTTTCCTCCATTTCTGAATTTCTCGCCCGGTTATTATATCATAATCTCTATAAAGTTATCATCCGAACAATTGAATTCTTGCATATGAATTTTTGCATATTGAAAGAGCATTCTATGGAAAAACAAATTGCACAAGATATGGGGGTCGGCAGTATCCCCAAGTGGATGGCCCAGCTGGCGATCCCAGCTGTAGTCGCCCAGGTGGTGAATCTCCTTTATAATGTCGTAGACCGCATTTATATCGGTCATATGACCGACATTGGTGCCGTTGCCTTGACTGGCGTAGGGCTCTTTACCCCGATTCTCATGCTCATCAATGCCTTTGCCATGCTGGCCGGGGCAGGTGGCGCTCCCAGGGCAGCCATTGCTATGGGTGAAAAGGATAAGGCTACAGCAGACAAAATTTTGGGCAACTGTTTTTCACTCCTCCTCATTCTGACCGTCCTCCTGACCTTGATCTTCTATCCCCTTGCTCCCATGCTCCTGCGTCTTTTCGGGGCCAGCGATGCCACGCTGCCTTACGCCCTAGACTATGCCCAGATTTACATCCTGGGCACAGTATTTGTCCTAATCGTGATGGGGATGAACCCCTTTATCTCCACCCAGGGCTTTGCCAAAATTAGCATGCTGACGACCGTAATCGGGGCGATGATCAATATTGTCCTTGATCCGATTTTCATCTTCGGCCTAAACATGGGCGTGTCTGGCGCTGCTCTAGCCACCGTATTGAGTCAAGCGGTAGGGGCCTTTTGGATCCTGCGCTTTCTGACCGGAAAGAAGACGATCCTTCGCCTAAAAAAAGAAAACCTGAAAATCGAGCCCCATATTATCCTGCCCTGCGTGGCCTTGGGGGTTTCCAGCTTTGTCATGCTGGCCACCGAAAGTCTACTGTCCATCTCTTTCACAGCCAGCCTCTCTCGCTATGGCGGCGACCTGGCCGTTGGGGCCATGACCATCGTTACCAGTGTCAGCCAGTTGGTCACCCTGCCCCTGCAAGGGATCTGCCAGGGCGGCCAGCCCCTCATCAGTTATAACTTTGGGGCGAAGAATACCGACCGGGTCAAACAGGCCTTTTATTGTCAGTTGACCGTTGGCCTTGGCTATGCCCTCCTCTTCTGGGCCTGGGTTATGGTCGCACCCAAGTTATTTGCCGCTATGTTTACAAATAATCCCGCCCTGCTTGATTACACGGCCTGGTCTCTTCGCATTTATATGGCTGGTATTTTTTCAATTGGGGCGCAGATTTGCTGCCAGCAGAGTTTTATGGCCCTAGGCCAAGCAAAAATCAGCTTACTTCTTGCCTGCCTCCGCAAAATCATTTTGCTGATTCCACTGATTCTCATCCTCCCGCATTTCTTTACCAATAAGGTCTTTGCTGTCTTCGTAGCAGAACCGGTCAGTGATATTCTGGCGGCGATCGTCACCACGGCTTGCTTCTTACTATCATTTGATGGCATTTTGAACGAAAGTAAGCTGCGGTAAGGATTTGAGAATCTCCATGGTCAGCGGCTAGGGAAGCAAACCAATCATCTTCTGCTCTGCCTAACTTCTTGCCGCAAGTTTGTTCCAAAAAGCCCTAGATATAAGGGACAAGTTGCTTCTTTGAAAAACGCAAGTTAACGCAAGTTAAACGCAAGTTGAACGCAAGTTGGTCCCACAAAGCCCTGTGTAAGGGGCAAGTCGCTTCTTTGAATAACGCAAGTTAACGCAAGTTGAACGCAAGTTGAACGCAAGTTGAACGCAAGTTGGTCCCACAAAGCCCTGTGTAAGGGGCAAGTTGCTTCTTTGAATAACGCAAGTTAAACGCAAGTTGAACGCAAGTTGAACGCAAGTTGGCCCCACAAAGCCCTGTGTGAGGGGCAAGTCGCTTCTTTGAATAACGCAAGTTGAACGCAAACTTACTGGTATTCTTCCGTAGCAAACCATCTTGCCGCACTTGTTCTTCCCCGACTGAAAACCTTTCCTTCTGTCTTCAAAGCCCTCATCATATTCTGTATCTGATAACGACTTAAACTCGGCAGTACTTGCTGCAATTCTTTGAACGGAGTTCCAACATCGTTATTCTGACGAATATGCTTTAGCAACAAAGCCTTGTTCATCTCTCGGTCTAAGCCGACTTGCCTTGTGTGCACACCAGATTTTCCAGTTGCCGCATAAAGACTTCTTGCGAGAATATATTTCTTACGTCCGATATGCTCGACAATACCCATATCAACTAGTTTCTTCAATCTAGATTGCATCTTTTTATTAAGCGGTCGTCCATGATACAGTGCGTCGATCACCAGGAAATCTACAGTGGATAAGTATTCTCCTCCCTTTTCGCTGATCTTTTTAATGACAGAAAGCATGGCTTTGTCAAGGATCAGCCCATTCAGGGTAACACTGACAAAGAAATCATCCGTGCCTGTAAAGTCAGGAAGCGGTTTTGCCTCTTTCACACTCAGTTCGTACATCAGATTCATGCCTTGACCGGAACGCTCCACCATGCCGCAGCGAGCGAATATCTCTGCAATACGGCGATTACGCGGAACCTGGCGGTACAGGATGTTCTCAAGGGTGACGCTAAGGGGAAGACCTCCGGGGCTTTCGACGAGCAATCTATCACGGAATTGGCGCACGAAAACACTGCCACTAAGCTGATAGTTTCTATGGCTCACTGCATTTAAAATAGCTTCTCGTATAACACGCTCATTGAAGGTCGCAATGTCAAAAACAAAAAAGCCTTCCTGATAGTGCTGTTTATCATTTCGCAGATTGATCAGTTCCCACAGTTGGTCATAGTACAGAAAAAAGCCAACCTTAAACTCTTCCCTCTGATTTGCTGGTCCTGCGGCCTCGGAGAAGCGGTATTCAAAGATCATCTCCGCCTGGGGCAAATACTTGGTGATAGCTGCGTTCTTTCCAAACAAGATCAAGGCTGCATAGGTCACGCCTTTATCCGTGATTGCCTCGCAATCATAAAGCAGCTGTTCTTTTGATTGTAGCGCAAGTTTTTTGTTATCGCTTTTTTTGATCCATTTATCACGGAAAATTTGAATAGCAGTTTCGTCCAGGTCATCAACCTTTGCCCCTGGACAAATAGTCGCTGAAAAATCGCCGCCGATCTCTTCATAGATTCTGCGACGTGTATCTTCTGGCATGGGCTTGAGCGTATCGCCTTCATAAATCCATGCTACACCTTCATATTGTACTGGCAAGGCGATGGAACGGCCATCTACCTTAAACACCAAAACTCGTTTTCCGTTGTGCTGGAAAAGTTGAAAGTCAATAGGGATCTGCAGCTTTTCGATCAATACCATACGGGTGCGTTCTGGTTGATCAAAAGCTGCGCTTCCAACCACTTTGCGGGGTCTTTTATCTGAAATGCCCAATACCAACTGGCCACCACCATTGTTCGCTAAAGCACAGCAGCATCTGGCCGCATCACCAAGATCAAATCGATTTTTGGCTTCTTTGAATTGAATGTGCTCACCCTCTTTAGCTTCTAGAAGCTCTTGAATCGTTTCTAAATATGGCATAGCGTTTCTCATTCCTTTCTAGCAGAATACTGAAGTTTCTTCCCCGCTGGACCCTAAGCCGGTGGGAACATACGTTCTAGAAGAGCCTTCTTAAGTCCCTGGAGTTTGATAATTTTAAGCTCTTGGAGGGAGATGAGGCGGTCGATAGATGCAAAATATAAACCAATTCTCTGTTGCTCCGCATAAGATGGCCTTAGAACATTACTCCAGTAATGGCTATTTTCGATAAACTTGGCACCCCAGTTGATTCATCCTTTTTCTCCCATTCTATATTCTGAAAAATAGCAAACATAAAACTCAAATCTATCTGCTGTCTGGGAATTACAAAAAACAAAGTATCAACAGTCCAAAAAGGCGCTCTTAGGATAAAAGGTTTATCAATCGTTCCCTTCCTTCCAATTCCAATTGCATCATCTGCATATGATAAAGCTTGATTAACACTGAGCATATAGCCACCAGTGCCATAGACTGGTACACTACCAGTTGAGAGATGTTTATAATCCTTGCCACTATGTACGTCAACGATATCTTCTAGCTTATTGTCTTCCCATGGCTCCGTAAATCCCTGGAAACGTATTTCTGGAACCTTACTTCCCTTTTGCGGGAACATCTTCTCAAGCATGGCTTTCTTGAAGGATTGAAACTTTTCGAGCTTTTGTGCTTGAAGAGAAAGGAGCTGGGCGAAGTTTTGGAGCAAAATAGCAATTTTTCGCTGTTCGTCTAGGTTACAAGTGCTACAACACTCGGAGTCAGAAAGAATGCCATAGTACCTCTTATAGCCTTCACTGGGGGGCATATACCTTTCTAATAGTGCAAGCAAATATTCCCCATCCATCTCCCTACTTCCTTTCAGGATGCGAACACCATCCGTTGCAACAAAAAATGGCTTTCGAGGTTTATATAAGGACATAGTGTGATCCCCAAAAATAACTACATCCTGAAAGTCCATGCATGGACTTCCATCGGCAAATCCTAAAACAGAATCATTCCCTTGTTGTATGACTTCATATTTCCCTGCCAGCTCAGGCTCTTTAAGGAATTCCTTATAGGGTAAAGTCTGGAGAAGCTCTCCCAACTTTTTCTCTTCCCACTCCCCTTCAAATCCCTGGAAGCGTAAGGATGGTGTATTGTTCTCTTTCTTCATGGGTTTTCTCCCCTCTAGCAGTTAACTCCATACTTTAATCAAATCTGTGCCGATACAGGGACGAATTTGTTTCTTATACAGTTCTAGCTGGATCATGGCGTGGCCTCTTTTTGGGGAATATAAAAAGCCACCGTAATTCTATCAAATTACGGTGGACTGATGGCGGAGACGGTGGGATTCGAACCCACGTGTCGGCAAGCCGACAAACTGATTTCGAGTCAGCCCCGTTATGACCACTTCGATACATCTCCGTAGCAAGGGCTTCAGAATGATCTTGTCACTTCCTGGCCAGCACCTAGAGCCAAAGCCCGGTCCCTGGAAGCGCCCAGAGCGCCATTCAGGTCATGTTTCATTCACAAGCCCCAGTATTCTAGCGAATAAAAATTCTTTTGTCAAAAGGCCAAGTTAGGGGCCTATCCGGAATTACACAAGTCTGAAGCGCAATATTCAAGTCTGAAGCGCAAAGTCTAAGCTCGGTGGTGCAAGCCTGGAGCGCAATGCCTAAACTTGTGCCTAAGCCAGAAGCTCAAAACCGGTGCTCTCTCCTTTACAGGGGGTCGGTCGGTTTGCCAGCCTGGTCCCGCTGGGTCGTGGTCAGATAGTACCATTTGGGGGGTGGGGCCGGGAAAACATCCTTGGCCTTAGGGACCAGACTTCCCTTTCGGATATTGATATCCCATTGGTTTTTGATGGATTCATAGAGAGGCAGGTCCTTATAGATCGCATAGCGGTTGAGGAAAGCCTCGATATCGGGGTGTTCCTGCCAGTTATCCATGAGGTACAGGACTATTTTCTTGATAAAGTGCCGATCATTGGGAAGGGCAATCTGGCTGATCCGGTCCACTGCAATCCAGTTAAAATGTTGTTTTTTGCTGGGACCGGGCGTCCTCTGATTCTCTAGGGACATGGACAAAAGTTGGTCAGACCAGGTCGATTTTGCCTTGCTTTGTTCCCTTTCCCTCGCTTTTTCCGGAGAATCCAGATAGATGCAGAGGCGGCCCAGCCCCTTTTGCAGGGAGCTCCTTGGATAGGCATACTGGAGGGCTACCCAACCATGATAGTAGAGGTGCTGGCTGGCCCGGCAGAGAATGACGGCAGTTAATTTTTCTATAAGGGAATTAGAACGCATAACGGCCAAAAGGGGAAAAAGCATGCAAGTTTCCTCATAAGAAAGACTCTCAGCATAAGCGACCAGTTCTGCCTCCGTCTGTTTGGATTGGATGGCCTCACTCATCGCCGTAAAATTTTCCTTCTTTTGAGTTAGCTGCATCTCCCGAGCCAGGGGAAAGTCACGCTCAAAAGTCAAGAGGACCTCCCGGCAGGTCAGCCCCGTATTACTGTTGGACCAGTCCTCATTGAGGGGGTCAAAATAATAGGGGGTTAGACGTTTAGTACTCTTAGCTAAGATTTCCTGGCGTTTACGCTCCTTCCAGACCTCTCGGATCTTCCTTGCCCGGGCAATGGCCTGCTCTTCCTGGCTCTGGAGCTCGTCAATATCCAGGGAATCATTATTCAATGGATCCACCTCAAAAGGAATGGGATCGGGCCCCGGAGAGGCTAAGGGCTGGAATTTTCTTTCTCCCACGAAGACATAGGGTTTGGTATCGTCATCCAAGGGCGAAATGGGCGGATAGGAAACAGGAGTAGGGCTGTAGGGATAGGAACCCTGGTAGGGCTCTTGGTAGGAATCTAGCTCCTCGTAAGGATAGGCCCCTTCGTAGGATCCAGGAGCTGGGTAGGCACCATAGGGATCATAGGCTTCCATGGAGACGAAATCACCTGACCCAGCCAGGGCAAGATCCTCCTCACTTAACCCCTCACTGATCTCTGTGCCAAGACCGTCAACGAGGCCTGCCCTGAGGCCTGAACCGAGACTCACACCGAGTCCTCCTGGGGAGACTAGGCCTGAAAGATCAGACGAAGATGACAAGGGGGATTGGACAATCGTTCCTGCGCCAACCCCGGTAGTAGCCAAAAGGCCCGGATCATAGATATTGGGAGCAGGCATAGGAGGACGAACGGCAATACGAGCGGGAGAATTGGGGCGATAACCCGGGCTCCGCCGGTCCCGGACCAGGTCACTATGCTGGTCTTGGATGGCCTGGCGACGTTCATGGAAAAAGGCCATGACATCTGTTCCCTGCTGCATGGTTTCCTTAAAATTCAGGTTTTCAATCTTCATTTTGGCAGTCATCCGACGCCGTTCCACGGGATTGAGTCCTTGGGCCTGGAGATCCTTCTGCAAGGCTTCCTCCTCCTCTAGGGCTTCCTCCCCCTCGGGGCCCAGCTCAGCCTCCTCCGCAGCCCTATCTAGGGCCTTAGGGACAAGGTTTTCAGCTGCAGAAGCCTTGATTTTTGACTGGATCTCAGCCCTTTCTTTCTCCTCATATTCCATGACATGGGGAAGCTGGCGACCCGTCTCAAAAACGGGTTTCGCCTTCCCCGTTTCCTTGGCAAGAGCCTCCACATTCGCCTCAGGATCAAACTCACGGGCCTGAAGATTTACACTCGGCCCTGCGGTCGCCTTCTCTGAGTCTTTGCTTGCATGATCCTTGCTGATCTGGCCCTTGCCAGCACGGCCCTGACTGAGAGAGTTATGATTGGGCTGGGCTTGGGTGAGAGGATTTTGGCCTGGATGGTCTTGACTCTGATGGTCCTTACTTTGATGGTCCCCATTGGTCATACTAGCTCTGTCCCCTACCTCTTTCCTTCGCCTTGGTTCCCATGGAACCTAGCAGAATTGAAAGCATTCGACAATTCATCCACTGCCTCTCTGAGGGTAGTCGCTGAGAAGGCGAGCCGCTCCAAAACATCTGCCGTGATATTATCCAAAGAATGGGCCGTATCCGCTAGGATCTCGGTACCCTTCACACTAAAGTCTTGAGAAGCTTTGACAAGTTGGCCAGTCGACTTATTAAAGCTATTACTGGCCTCTTCCATGGATAATTTAGTCGTGTCACCCATGCTCTTAACTTGGTCTTGAAGTTCCCCAACCTTAATCAAAGTCTTTTCTACCCGACTAATCATCTGACGGATCTGATCCGTCGAATCTGTCATCGTCTTATCCAGGGTTAACATCACTTCACGGAGCTGCGTCTTTTCACCAGTATAGGCGGCTGTAATGGTCCGAGAAACATCGGCCAGGAGGGCAAAATTGTTCTTCAGTTCTGTGACATCTGCATTGAGGTCTTTCCGAGAGGCTGCAATATCCCGGTTCGTCTCAGCAAAGCGGTCCAAAATATTATTGGTGACAGTGCTCAGATCGTTGATGGTCACTGTAGTCTTATCCACCTGGTCAGCCACGGTTTCCTCACTATGGGTCACAAACAGAGTTAAGGTGTCATTGGTCTTATGGACAAACTCATCAATGGTAGCCTGCATCCCGGCGGTGAAATCCTTGATCTGTCCTTGGTTGATCTCCGTCGTCTGCAACATATTTTCTTGATAGCCTTGGAGGGTAATGGCCGTATCCTCGGTAAACTTGGACAGGGTCTCCTGGGTCTGAGTCTTAATCTCTTCAATATTGACCCGAGTCGTCTGGATAAAGGCGTTTAGGTTTTCATTGGCCCCTTGCAAATTTTCCGTCAAGTGTCCAGACACCTCATCGTGGTGGGCAATCTGGGTCATAAAGGGCTGGAGACTCTCGGTCAGAGTCTCCGTCAGTTGGCCAGAAAAGAGATCCACCAGGGCCTTCATAGCATCGGTCTGGCGGCGGTCAATCATTTGGTTCGTTTCCCGGGTCAAATCCACGAATTTTTCCATCGTTGGATACACATTCTGCCGCATGCTCTCACTAATGGTGCGATTCAGGCTATCCCTGAACTCCTCATCCATAAAATGCTCCAGCTTCCGAGAAATCATCTCCATGCTATTCTGGAAATTCTTCTCATGGGCCTTAAGTGAATTCACCACCATGTTATCTCCAGTCAGCGGCTCGAAGACCGGGAGTATTTGTAACAGGGTCTGCTGGAAGTCCCCTAAAGCCAAGTCGATGTCACGAACCTGGCTAATCTGGGTTCCCCAGACCAAGATGGCTAGAAGGAAGGAGACAAGAAGGGGAAAAATCCCAAAGTAAGCCTGGCCCACCGTAGCTGTGGCTTCGATAAAGGGCTGGAGGAAAAACAAAATAGCCGATGCAAATACTCCCATGCCCAAGATGGTCACAATGGGGCGAATGGAAAAGCGATGTTTCAGAAATGGGGAAAAAAGCTGGTCTTTTTGGTAAAACTTACTCGGATCTAGGACCCAATCCTCCTGATAAATTGCATTGCAGGTATCACCATAGTGAGTTGTGGCATTCCGGATGGCTGCAAGGACCCAGTCGATCAAAGGCAGGTTGCTTTCTTGGCCAGGATCGCCGTCCCCCTCTAAATCGTCCTCCCTATAATCGGCCGGAGTATAGTCTCCATCGTCAGTGCTCCCAAAGACAACGTCGTTGAGTAGTTTGACATTTTCTATGGTCCGACCAGAGGGCTTAGCCTTCCTCAAGAGCCGTTCACTCAGGCCATGGACCGTCGTTATAATATCTGAAACCCCAGATTGAATGGCTCGAACATAGACTAAACCCAGGACCACCGTAGCCACCGGCACCCCCGCAAGAATTAACCAATATAAGATCTTTAGTACATCCGCAACCACGGCCGTTGCGATCAGGATTTCTACCATAGCAGCTCCTCTCTTGCTTTTTGCTTTCGTAAACTGAGGGGTATTATACTACATCATCCCTTTTTTCGCCACGTTGGCCCGGTTTTTCGGCATTTCTCTTCTTGCTGGACTAGCATTTTTCTTCTTGTGGGAGCTGGGTCTTGGTCCTTACTTAGCCCTAGAATTCAGCCTTTTTCTCGTATCCTCTAGCGCAAACCATCTTGCCCGCCTGGAGGGAAGTCTGAGAGTTACCGACAATAACCAGGGTTTGCATGTCGGCCCAATTGGGATCTACCTTAGCAAGGGCCTCGATCCGGATTTCCTCCCCTTCCCGGTAGGCCCGCTTCACCTGGCCCACCAGGGTCTCCGGAGGGCGAATTTCGCTGATCCATGCTAGGGCCTGGGCCAAGGTATCTGGCCGGTGGGCGCTCCTAGGGTTGTAGATGGCAATCGGAATATCGGCCTCCGCCATGGCCCTTACTCGCTTTTCAATTACCTCCCAAGGGGTCAAATGATCACTCAGGCTGACCGTCGCCCAATCATTGGCTAGGGGGGCACCCAGGCGGGCCGCAGCCGCCACAGCAGCTGTAATCCCTGGGATCAGCTCCACATCGGGCCTATCTTCAGGAGCCATCTGCTCTTGCAGGGCGTAGCATAGCCCAGCCATCCCGTAAATACCCGCATCGCCTGACGAAACCAAGACTACCTTTTTGGTCTTGGCCTCCTCCAGGGCTTCCCGGCAGCGGTCAATCTCTTGGGTCATCGCCCCCCTCCGATAGGTCTGCTGGGGCCAAGTCTTCTCTAAAAGGTCAATATAGAGTTTATAGCCCACAACCAGGTCGGCCTCTTCAATCGCCTCTCTAGCGGCACCACATAATAAATTGGCCTCTCCTGGGCCGATTCCAACGACAGTTAACATAAGTCTATTCATCCTTTCTTTTTTCTTAGGCAGATCAGCCTATTCTTCAGGGCTCGCTTCTTCCGGCTGCCATTTCAGGAGCATGGTCGTAAAATACGGCAAATCCCCCTCAGGCAAATCTTCCCAAGTCCTAGTTAAGCATTCCCCTTCCAAGCCCAGATTGGACACCGCCTGGACTTCCAAGCCTGGGAAAGCCTTTTCTGCCTGCAGGGCCTCAATCAGTGGCCCCGCCTTTCCGGCCTTCATCAAGAGAACATTGGGGCTATGGCGGAGGGCCTCCGCCAGTTCCTCCTTGGATTTTGCCCCGCCCAGCACCAGGTAACTCTCCCGGCCTGTCGCTCCCACCGCCCCCAGGGCATTGGGAATGGCCGTAAGCGAAGAAATTCCCGGCAGCTGCCGACAGACCAGGTCCTCACCTTCTTTTTTCGCCAACTTTAACAAATAATCCCGCAAATATGCCACCGAGCTATAGAAGGCCGGATCGCCCAGGCAGGGTAAAAGGAAGTGTCTTTCTTTTTGAAGGATGGGCCACAACCAGGCGGCTTCCGCCTCCCGGCGCTCTTTGCGCTCCGCAAGGGTCTTCGTCTTCATAGGGTAGTAGACTGGCCAAAGTTTTTGCCCGGGAACGACAAAAGAATGGATAATTTTCCACTCCGTAGAAGCCGCCAGGGCACCCACCTGGGCCTTTTGATCAGCCACAGATAGGCGGGGATCCGCACAAAGGCCAGCACTCCCAACAAAGAGGGGGGGCCGCAGGGCCCAGGCCTCTTCTGACATGGGGGGCCGCTCCTTGGGGATAATCACCGTAATATTCCTAGCTTGACGGATGGCCTCCAGACCCTCCAAGGTCAGCTGCTTGGGGGCCCCCAGACCTAGACCTAATAGGGTCAGCGATAAGGGGGAGGAAGGGCTGGATGGGGACCGGAGGATTGGTTCAGTGGTGGATTCAGCGGGCCGCTCTCCTGGCGATTCAGCGGGCCGCTCTCCTGCCAACTCAGCCTGTTGCGATTCTTCCCCCGCTGGTGCTGGGAAAGTTCGGTCAGCAAAGATCAAAAAGATGGGATTTTCCGCCCGAAGCATGTGGAGGGGGCGCTCCTTGCCGATAGCGGTCAGGGGGTTGACCTGGATTTGGGCGGCCCGGGCGATTTGCCAGCCCCGGTCCTCGAGGGCGGCCAAGCCCTGGGTGGCCGTTTCCAGGATGATGGCCGAGAGCCCAAGGCGGAGGGTTTTTCCGGTCCCCGCAGCTAGGGCCTCCACCCGGTCCAAAATCCCAGCCAGGTGACCCCGACTTCCTCCAATAAAGACCCGATCTGGGGCAGGAGGAAGGAAATGCGTCCCCTGACCTGCAGTCGATGCCGTAGTAGAGGCAGTAGCTGTCCCCGTAGTCGAGGCAGCAGTTGTGCCCGTAGTCGAGTCCGCCTCCTGGGCCTCGGTGGAGGCCGCCCCTTCGGTCTCCGTCCAGTCTGCGGTGAATTCTGCCGCCCTCAACGTCACATTGGAAAGGCCAAAGCGGCGGATATTTGTTCGGGCCAGGTCCTGAGCCTCCGGGACACACTCCCAGGCATAGACCTGGGCCCCAGGCCAGAAGGCCCCCATCTCACAGGCAATGGACCCTGTCCCCGTCCCGATGTCATAAAAGACCCCGGTGGCAGGGAGTTTCAGATGGTTCAAAATCAGGGTGCGGATCTCTCTTTTCGTCATGGGTACCTTGGCCCGCTCAAAATAGGAATCTGGCAGGCCTGGTCCCTCCAGGTCAAGGTTCGAATGGACCAAAAGACCAGTCTCTCCGGCGTCCAGGTCCCCAAGCTCCGCCCCCTGGGACAGCTGAGTTCCCTGAGCCAGCTGAGCCCCCTGAGCTCCCTGGTGAGACAAAAGCAGGAGAGCAGGATCTTCCCAGACCTTGAGGTCTTGGGGATCGGCTTCCTCCAGTTCTTGGATGGTCAGAGGCCGAATCTCCTCCTGGGGGAGGCTAAGATTGCGGCCCAGAGTCCAGGTCCAAGCCTCAGGACGGAAGGCCGAAAACCCCCGCAAGGCCTGGTAGATGGCCATGGGATGGTGTTTGGCATCCAGGTGGAGGATGGCCTTTTGCGCTGCCAGAGGATTTTCTACAGCAGCCAGGACAAAGGCCCCCAGGGGGGTCTCGGCCAGGTCCCCAACTAGGCCCTTTCCGTCCCCATGGAGGCTCAAAATAGCGCAGCGGTCTTGCTTAATCGCCAAATGCGAGCAAAAATACGAAACCGCCGAAATCCCCGGAACCGTCTCCTCCTCATAGTCCACCCCCTGGGTCAGACTTTCAGCCAGGGTCCGGTGCAAATAGGAGAATATACTAAAATAGCTGAGATCTCCGGTGCAAAGGTAGGCCAAGATCCCATCTTCTGGCAAATTATCCAAGGCTCGACGGACTTGGTCGACCATGGCCGGGACCCGGGTCGGTGTCACCTCGCCTTTTTGCGCCCAGACCTCCGCCCAGTTTCTAGCTTTTGGGCCAGCCGCCTCCCCTTGGCCGGTAAAAAGAGAATCTACCAACCTCTGTGGGGCCAATATCACCTGGGCCTCTTCCAGGGCCTCCCAGCCCCGGCTTGTCATATAGGATGCCCCGCCAGGTCCTGCCCCAATAAAGATTACCTTTTTCATATAAATACTCCTTCTATCTGCTCTATCATCTGTTTTTTCTATGATCCACTCGCTCATCCTGCCCTTTTCAAGGACCGCTTGTATTCCGTTTTCAAGCTTAATCTTAGGCCCTATTATCTGCCATGATCTGTTCTCCTTCCGGGAAAGCAAAAGTCGCCCGGCGTAAAAGATGACCGCTCAGGTCAGAAATCACGACCTCCAAGGTCTTTTTAGGACTCTCGTTGGAACTTTCCCCGTCCAAATACTCCCGAAATTCTTTATGGATCCGCTCGGCGATCAGGTCAGTGCACCTAGTGAGGAAGGCGTCGCCCAAATGTGCCTTCTCGATGAGAGCCAGGCCTGCCTCCGTTGTCGGACAATCCCGCAGGGCTAAGACTTCTTGGGCAGGCATGCCCACCTCTAAGGCTCGGGCCATCATCATTTCCTGGCGGGCATCCGCTAAATGGCTGTGGGTCTGGAAGATACCCCCGCTGACCTTGATGAGCTTTCCTAAGGGGCCACTTAAAATGACATGATTTGCGCCCCCATCCAGGGCCAGGCGCAGACTATAGCCTAGCAGATTTCCAAATTCCACGGAACCCAGACCCGGGTGCAAGGACTTAGCTAGAGCACCCGAGGCATTTCCCGAAGCCAAGATAATCGTAGAGGGATCCATGGCAAGTTGCTGGCGGATCTCCACAGCCAAAGAATCCTTATAGGCCTTCTCTGAGAGGGGCTCCACCACCCCGGTCGTCCCAATGAGGGAAATGCCACCCACAATCCCTAGGCGGGGATTGAAAGTCTTCTTTGCTAGGTCCTCCCCACCTGGAATCCTTGCCACCAGGGCCCATGCCCGGGGGGTTGCCGTCGTTGGAGAAGCCGCTGCCCAGATTGCCTCCAGATTTTCCTCCACCATCATCCGGGGACCTGGATTGATGGCAGCCTCCCCAGGTGGGACTTTGAGGCCCGGCAAGGTAACATGACCCACCCCAGGCCCCCCAAAAAGATAGACACGGACAGGAGTAGGATCGGCAAGGAAGGAGTATTTGCCTGCGGGGAACCAAGCGTCAGGGAGGATGGGTCTGGAGTTAGGGGCTGATCTCTGATCCTTTGCCGCCTTGGCCTTCTGGCTCTTTGCGCTAGGAGCCGGAAGGTCTTCTACTCCCCTCTTCTTTGCTTCAGCAGCTTGGGCAAGCTGCGTCTCTTCCTCAGGGGTCAGGGGCCAGAGATCAGCATAGATCCAGGTCTGGTCGGTCACATCCACGTCGTCGCCCCCATCTTTTTGGGCCCGGGCGCTGTAGGCAGGGAGACCCAGGGGCCCAGGCTCGGGACTCTCGGCGACGTCGATGAGAGGATGAGGATCCACCGGGATGGTCAAAGTCCCCTCCTGGGGGAGGAGGATGGTCTCAGCTGATGATGCATTCGGTGTTGAGGTTGAAGTTTCAGCTGATGATGCAACCGGGGTATCTCCCAGGGAGGCTGCTGGAATATTTGTTGGATTCAGGCTAAGGGCTTGGCGGAAGGCGGCACAGGCCGCTGCGGTAAAGGTGGACCCGGTCGTATAACCCCGGCGAAGGACCTTCCCCTCTAGAGAGATCCAGGGGCGGTCCCGATATTCCAGGAGTTCTGCCAAATCCTCAGCATCCCGCAAGCGCCAAGCCCCCTCCTCCTTGGTAGGTGGGGTTAAAAGGGAGGTTTTGGAGAGAAAGTTTTCGAAAATCCAGTATTTGGGAAGTTTGATCTTGGCTTGGCGGAGGATATCTTGCTGGTCAAAAGCCTGGTCGGTAGGCCCATCAAAGAGGAGGACCCCATCATGGAGGATCAGGACCCGGTCGGCAAAAGAATAGGCAAAATCCACATTATGAGTCGAACAAAGGAGGGTCCGATTTTCCTTGTGGAGGCGGGTTAAAATCTCCATCAGGTCATCGGTATTTTGCGCATCCAGCCAGGCCGTCGGCTCATCCAACATGATGAGCCGAGAGTCCATGACGAGGACATCAGCGATGCTGAGGCGCTTTTTCTCCCCAAAACTCAGGTATTGGATGGGACGGTGGCGGAGATGGGTAAGATTAAGGAGATCCAATGCATGGTCCGTCCTCTCCCTTACCAAATCTTCCGAGTAGCCGAGCTGGAAGGCCCCAAAGGAGACTTCCTTTTCTACGGTAGAAGCAAAGATCTGGCGCTCTGGGTCCTGAAAGACCAAACTGACCGTGGTACGCAAATCACGGAGAAAGGCCTTTTTCTTTGAGTAGGCCTGTCCTTTAAAGAAACGTTGGCCGTGGTCAGGATGAAGGACAGCCATGATAAGATAAAAAAGGGTGGATTTGCCCGAGCCATTGGGGGCCAAAAGGACGATTTTTTCCCCCGGATAGATGGATAGGGAAATATCTTTAAGGACCGGAGATGACTCTGGGTAGGCAAATCCGATGTGGTCCAGGCGGATCAGCTCTTCTTGGGCCTCAGACCGCCCTGGGGCAACTGCTTGAGACCGGTCCGGATCGGCTATTTGAGAGCGCTCCGGGTCGGCTGCTTGAGCTTGATTTATAGACGACATAAGATAGCCCCTCCTAGGGCAAGGAGACCTAAGGCCACCAGGCCATACTCCAGCCAGCTGGCAGGGCGATAAACTCGCCCCAAATAGCGGAAGGTCCCATCAAAAAGTTTTAATTCTAAGGCGATATCCAAATCATCCGCCGCCTCCAAGGTCCGACTCAAAACCAGACCCAGGGCCCTGCCCAAGGAAGGAATGCCTGTTCTAAGATTCTGGTAGCCTAAACGCAGGTCCTGTGCGGTAATCACCGTGTCAAAGGTGTCATAGATATAAAAAATATAGCGGTATAGGAGCTCGGTCAAGTTCATGAGGACCGCTGGCACGTGCCAATCCCGGAGGACTTGATTCATTTCTACGAGGGGGGTACTTAGGGCCAGAAACTCCAAGGCGGCCAGAAGACTTAAAACCCGGGCTCCTAAGTGGAGGGCCCGCTGGATGCTCGACCGGGTTAAATAAAAAACCAGGGAGTCACCTTGAGAAGCCCATAGCAAGTCCCCAGCCGGAATGAGGGCCAGGTTGGCCCTTTGGGTCACCGCCAGAATCAGGGTTAACAGAGATACGCCCAAGACAAGAAGGGGGGCTTTTTCTAGTCTTACCAGGGTCGACCAAGAAATCTGGAGGAGGTAGCGGGATAAAAGAAGATTGGCAAGGTAGAAGACAAGTAAAAGCCAGGGTTGACTACAAAGAAAGCTAGCCAGGAAAACCAAGGCGACATAGAGCATCTTATAAGCCGGATGAACCTCTACCAAGGGATTTTTATTGGCAAGATAATCAATAAACATAAGACGGAATCCGAGATCGTTGATAAAAAAAGCTTGCCCAGCCCCCCAGAGGGAGACCAGCAAGCTTTGCCGTGCCTGGGTTAGGCCGGAAAGCCCAACACCGGGGCAGGATTATTTGCTCAAAGAGGCTACCTTGCCTTGAGAGCTCGCTTCGTCTTGTTTGGCTTTTTTCTTAGAGTTGACGCCAAAGTAGTAACCTACGACGAGGCCGCCAATGAGGGCCTGGCAGGAGAACAAGAGACTTTCAATTTCTCCTGAGGGTGGCTCATACAAGGATTCTGCCCAGGGCTCATAGCCGGGCTTCAGTTCTTCAATCAGGCCACTGGCAGCGTCATCAGACCCGCCAAATTCTGCATCTTTTTTAATGAAAAGGGGAACGACTACAATGGCCAAAATTACAATAAACAAGGTAATAACTGTTGACTTTTTCATTTATACTGCCTCCGCTGTCATGGTCTTGGGCAAGACATTGAGATCGATCAACTGATCCCGGTTGTGGGTGGTGATGAAACTGAAGATCATCGCCGTCAGGATTCCTTCGATGATGGCCAGAGGGACCTGGGTAATGGCAAATATTCCAGCAAATTTCTGGACAGAAGCTAGTACAGAATGGGTAGCTGGATCAGGATAGGCCATACCAAGCTGGATGGAAGTGACCACGTAGGTGAAGAGGTCGCCGAGGGCGGAAGCCAGGAAGACGGCAAAATAGACCTTCTTCGGGCTTACCTTCCCAGTCTGGGTCTTGGGATTGCCTACAATGAGGCGATAGATCACCAAAGAAAGGATTGGTCCAGCAATACCCATGGAAGTCAGGTTGGCACCTAGGGTCGTCAGTCCGCCGTGGGCCAAAAGTATGGCCTGGAAGAGCAGGACGATCAAGCCCAGAACTGCCGTGACGGCCGGCCCAAAGAGAATGGCCGCAAGACCCGTCCCGGTAGGATGGGAGCAAGACCCAGTCACGGAAGGAATCTTCATCGCCGAAAGAACAAAGATATAAGCTCCTACCAAGGCTAACAGCAAAAGATTCTTCTGTTTATCCTGAATGATCTTTGAAATATTCATCAAGCCCCAGATCACAAAGGGCAGGGCCACCACGCCCCAAACGACACACCACATGGGAGGCAGGAAGCCCTCCATGATGTGCATGGCCTGGACGCCCGTCGAGGGCACCAGGAGCAAGGTTAAGACAATCACGGTGATTGCTAGGCTAACAAAGCGGTTGATTCGCAAATGCTTTTTCATATATCCTCCAATACTAACGACGGGATGGGGACCAAGATGGGATCTTAGTCCTGCGCCCGTGTCATCATGCAACAAAGCCATAAAAGTTCAAACTCGCCTGCCCTCCAGACAGACAAAACAAACCAAGCGAATCAATACGAGACCCGGAGCTGGTCAAATGCCCACGATGGGTTTCCTGAAAAGGGACACTCCGACCTGTGCTTTGTCTCAACTATCAACGCTTGGTAAAAACCATGATGACACCGCTTGTCATACACTTGCGAAAAATAAATTGTGTAGAAAAGCCTCTTCAACTCAGACGCTTTTCAGCTCGCCACCCTAGTTGGGCCAGCAGCTTGTTCTTCCTAAGGGCACCCTCAAAGGAGTACTCCGGGAAGAACCTAAGTTTTTTTCTTAACTGTTAGTTACAAATTTTTAGTTGCCAATGCTTCATTGGAAATCTCTAGTGAGAAATTCTTCATTACCATATTTTAACGCTTGTCTGATTAGTTTACGCAATGAGAAGAATTATTGCAATCCTTCAGCCAGTTATTTTGTCGACCTATCTTAGCCAGACTTTTTTGGGGGCTTTGTTCAACTGTCTATTCTTCATTCTTCTTGCTTCCAGCCTGCTTTTTTTCAGCAATCCGAAGGGCCAGAGCAGCTTTTACGGTAGCGATGGCCCGACCATTGTCATGCCAAGGCTGATCTTGATAGCCCTTGGCAGCTCGTTCTTGATTCCAAAGGACCGTAAAGAGGGCGGCCACCTTGGCCCCAGGCAGGGCCCGGGCTACGGTGTAGAGGGCTGCTGTCTCCATCTCTGAAGCCAGGCACCCAGCTTGGATCCAGGCCTGCCAGCGCTCTTTCAGCCGGGAGGCAACTGGCATCCGCTCTGGGTCCATCTGCCCGTAAAATGAATCTTTTGACTGGACCACCCCTACCTCATAGGGAATCGACAAAGAGCTTGCCGCCTGAGCGAGAGAGGTTAATAGGTCAAAATCTGCCACGGCTGGGAAGGCCAAGGGGAGGTAGTGACTGGAAGTCCCCTCATCCCGAATTGCCCCTTGGGCCAGAACGAGGGTCCCAGGCTGGGTATGCTCTTGCATCCCCCCGCAAGTTCCCAGACGGATAAACTCCCTGACCCCAGCCTGGTAGAGTTCTTCCATGGCAATGGCGGCCGAGGGGCCCCCAATACCCGTAGAACAGATGACAATCTTCTCTCCATCTAAATCAACCAAATAGCTCGTATATTCTCGGTTTTGGCTATGGAAAACCGGATGGTCAAAGGCCTGGGCAATCTCCTCACAGCGACCTGGATCCCCAGGTAAAATAGCATAGGTGGCCTCTAAGGGGCCTGTCTTGATATGCATAAAGGGCTCATAGACTTTGGGTGTCATGGGATCACCTCCTCGTGATAAGATCCCTGCTGGGGGATCGGGATAAGATATGGATAGAAAGTATCAAGGAGTCCGCTCCATGGATCCTTGCGAAAGTACATTACGATGGTAAAGGCTGAGAGGGTCAGGGAGTCTCCTCTGTAGATTCTTGGGGGTAAACCAGGGAAAAGGAGGGTGCCGTTTCCCGCCAAACAAAGTCGGAACTTTCGTCGTCCTTGTTTTTCTTCTTGGCCTGGCTAACCCGCCAAAAGACGAGTGCCCCAAAAATCATGAGGAAAACAATCAATAGGGAAGGGATCACCGCTTTCAAGAAACGGGCCCGGGCGCTGGGAGGCCGCATGGCATGGTCCGGCTGACGGTCGGGCTCCGGCCACTCCTCTTCTTGTGGCAGTCCGTCGAAGTAAGGCCTCTCCTCCTCTTCCGGCAGGCTCTCAAAGTAAGAGCAATCCTCCTCTTCCGGCCGCCCCTCCGGACGGTCCTTATTGTCCTGTTTTGGGCTCATATCCTCAATATCAGATTCAAGGCTCATAGGCTAGCCTCTCTTCTTAGTGGAAGAGCTCGCAGAAGAAGACGGGCTAGCGTCCTTGGCCGCTCGGGCTTCCTGAGCCTCCTGGGCATCCTGGACCATTTGTGCATCTTGGGCTACTTGGCCCATAGAGGCTTCTGGCCCTGGCACGGGCCCAACTCCTCCTGGGGCACCTGGCATCCCTGCTCCTCCTGAGGTCCCCGGCATGGCCGCCCCTCCTGGCTGGCCTGGGGCTGGATAAGTCCCACTGACCGTATAGGGTGGGGCGGAAGCATACCCAGTTCCCCAGCCCATGTTAGAAGGACCTGGCATCCCGTAGGGGAAAGGCCCTCCAGGCCCTGGAGTCCCCTTATTCTTTTTCGTTTTCCTGTTGGCCCTTTTCGCTCTACGTTTCAAAGACCAAAGCGAGATACCACGGATAATCAGGACAATAATCCAAATGACGACGACAAAGAAGAGGATATCAAAGATATGCCCGGCCAAATAGATGCAAAGGTCTTGCATATCAATCACAAAGCGGGTCCAGCCTTCTTGGAAAGACTCCGAGACTCGGATCCCAAAGGGAAGACTGACCTGGCTCTTTAGGTCAATACGAGTTTTCTCTTGGAGGGTAACTTCCACCGTCGCATAGGCAACTTCTCGATCCTGAATCTTTAAAGTTTGGGTAAGGGACTGAATCTCCCGCTCTACGTCAGAAATTCTCTCCTTCACATCAAGAATGTCAGAGATGGATTCGGCCTTATCATAGATTTCAAGCAAGGCATCCCGTTCTTTTTCCAAACTCTCCACCCTCAGTTTATTATCATAATAGACCGTGGTGATATTTTCAGACTTTTGCTCCATGGAACGGGGCCGATAATGTTCCTGAAAATACTTCACGAAATCGCCAACCTTGTCACTCGGCACCCGCAACTTCAGATCCGCCCTACGCCCTGTTGGATTGGAGCCAACGTATTCACGGTAGGCCTCATCCTCGTCGACGAGCTCCCCACCAGACATGCTGGCATCTTCTACAAATCCTCCTGCCTCGTTTAACTTCTTATGAAAGTCCGCCAGCAACTGGTCGAAGGCCTCCCGGGTCCGAAGCTCATAGCGTAGATCATAGGTATAAACAATCTTCTTGGGCAGGGTCTTTTCTTCGTTCACCAGGTCCAGGTTAATATCCCCTTCCCCGGCCTCCAAACTTCTCGCCCTAGCCCCTGCTAGGCCGTCTTCTGGGGCAGATTCCTCTGCCTCATCACTTTTCATCATGGATTCTTTGGCATTACTCCTGACCATCTCATTCACACTGGCAGGGCTACTAGAAGGAGGGCTCATATCCCCACACGAGCTCAAAATGAAGACCAGCTGGAGAAGGAGGAGAATGCCTAAAATGAAGGCAATCCACATGGTCGCCTTCTTGCGTTTGGGAATGACTTTCTTTTCGGGTGGCCGCTGTCCCGCCCGTTTAACTTTCAACTTTTTCATACTAAATCTCCTTTCTGAGGGAATCCGCATGCGGCAAGTTCTCAAAAGCATTTCTCATATTGGTTGCCGACCTATCTATTCTCGAGGCTCAAGCTCGTATCCGCACCCAACAAGTCCGCTCTTACAGGTCTGTCAGCACCCTCTGCTCCACAAATACTCCAGGATGGGCATCGGTAAAGAGTCGGATCATATTCAAGAAGGTCTCTGAGAGGTCGGAGGCATAAAAGGTATAGGGAGGTAGGCCCTCGGCCTGGGCGGCCGTCCCAGTGGACAAAAGCCCTGGAGCCAAGAGATGATGGGCCGCCAAGAGCTCTTTCAGTGCTGGAACGACAATAGCCGAAGGATTATAAATCGTCACATTAGGCCACAAATCTCGAATATCCGCCTCTAACAAGGGATAGTGGGTACAGGCCAAAACCAGGTGGACCGGCCGGTCTTTCGGCAGGAAATCCTGGAGGCAATAGCGGACCACCTCCCGACTCAGAGGCGTATGGGCATAGCCCTCCTCCACCAGGGGAACAAAGAGGGGGCAGGCCAGGGTCTGAAAAGACAGGTCCGGACGCCTTGCCTGGAGGGCCTGAGGATAGGCTTTGGCGTTGAGGGTCACCCGGGTACTAATGATGTGGACAGTAGCCCCCTCTTCCAGATGCTCAGCCAAATAATCCACCGTCGGCGAAATGATCCCCTGAAAGGGAACTTCCGGAAAGCGTTCTTGCAAATAGGGGAGGGCTGATGCCGACACCGTATTACAAGCAATTAAGATGGCCTTGGCCCCCTTAGCCAGGAGAAAATCGACGATTTCTTCGGAAAATTTTTGAATGGTCGCCGTTGACTTATCCCCATAGGGGGTCCGAGCTGTGTCGCCAAAGTAAACGAGGGCCTCCTCCCCCAGGACCTCCTCCATGGCTTCAATGGTGGTAAGGCCACCAAGCCCCGAGTCAAAGATCCCGATGGGACCAGTTCGGCGGAGGTCCGACCAGGAAGAAGCCTGCTCAGAAAGGCCATCTGAATTCGTGGAAGAAGGCCTTGGGGAAGGTCCCGGAGCGCCCTCCGTCCCCCCTATTCTTACTGGGCCTGCTTCTGCCATAGGAGCTCAAAGTCCTCAAAGGTCAGGCCAACCAGAGATTTCAAGAGGGAATAGGTATTGGCTACCCCTTCTTCGTGGATCCGCTCATAGCCATGAGAGGCTGCCACCCCGGTTCCAACCAAGGCTGTCCGATAATCATGGCCAGCATGGAGGGCGGCGGAGGCATCGCTCCCGTAGAAGGGATAAATATCGACGGCAAATTTCAGTTCCTTTTCCTCTGCCAGGTGGATGAGGGCTGTGGTGAAATCGTAGTCATAGGGGCCAGAGCTGTCTTTGGCACAAATGGACAGGCAATACTCATCCGTATCCAAATCATCCCCTACAACGCCCATGTCAACGGCCAGCATATCGACGATGTCTGTTGGATGGCCAGCCGAAGCCCCATGACCCACTTCCTCATAGGTCGTAAAGGCCAAGTAGGTTTTTCTCTTCAGTTCAACCTTGCCCTGGGCCACTTCCTGGGCCAGGTGGAGGAGCATCCCGGCAGAAGCCTTATCATCCAGGTGGCGACTCTTCAAAAAGCCAGAGCCTGACAGGCGGGACCGAGTTTCTAAGAAGATAAAGTCACCCTGACGGATGCCCAATTTCTCCACATCCTCCCGATTTTTGACCGGCTCATCCAGAACCATTTCCATCGTCTTGTCATTTCGCTCCATGGTCCCCACTTCCCGGCTGGCATGGACAGCTGGATTGGTCAGGCGGATGGTCCCCTCATAGGTCCGACCTTCTCTGGTAAAGAGGGTGGCATTCTCCTGTTCCACATATTGGAAGGGATAGCCCCCATCCAGGGTCAGCATGAGTCGACCATTCCCCTTGATGGAGCGCACAATGAGGCCTAAAGTATCAATATGGGCTGAAAGGAGCAGGGCCTTGGGTTCCGTCCCCCAGTCGCTTGGGGCACCAAGCTTTTTTAGCTCACAAAAGACGGTACCTTTATGACTCAGGAAGGGCTCCAAACCCATTTCCTTGAGCTTAGCCACCACCAAAGCCTGGGCCTGGTGGACACAGCCGGTGGGGCTGGGGGTCTCACAGAGCTTCAGAATCTGCTCCATAATGGCTGGAACTTCAGCCTGGGTCTTCGACCGCAGGTCCTTATTCTCTTCCTTTTGGGGTTGGGCATAAAATCTCTTATCCGTTAACACAGCTTTCTCCGCTTTCATAAATCCTCCTTAGATTGAGGGCAAGGTTCTCCTTACCCAGTGGGTAAAATGAGAGAGCTGGGAGACCAGAAGTCCGTCCCTAGCTAGCTCATAACTTCTTTCAGTGTACAAGGACGCCGGGATTATTTCAATAAAAAGGACCGCCTTACTCAGCAAGCAAGACGGTCACCAGGTCAAAAGCGCTTAAAACAGCGCAGGATTATCTTTATTCATTCCGTAAGGCAGCTAGGGCCGAGAGTTTCATGGCCCGATTGGCGGGCATGAGGCCTGAGAGCATACCAATAAAGGTGGAAAACAGAATGGCGATAATGGCCAAATCTGGGTGAATCACGGAGAGTTTGATGGCCTCGCCTTCCGCACCCCCAAAGGGGAGATTGCCGCTTTGGCCAAATTTGGCGATCAGCTGGTTGATCAGAGCCGAAATCCCGTAGGAAGCACCTAGACCAAAGACCCCGCCGATAAAGCCGATCATGGTCGCTTCAGCCAGGAAAAGGGAGCGAATGTTAGAGAGGCTACAGCCTAAAACCTTATAGACTCCAATCTCCTTGGTCCGCTCATAGATGGACATCATCATGGTGTTGGCGATGCCGATGGCGGCGACGAGGAGGGAAATCCCTCCAATACCACCTAAAATCGCCTGAGAGATCGCCCCAAATTGCTCCATGGGCTTGACATATTCCAGGGCCGAGCTTGTATTGTAACCCAGAGCCCGAATGTCATCCTGGACCTTTTCCGTTGACTCTAGGTCGTCGGTCTCCACGATCGCATAGCTATAATTCACCGGTCCCCGAGGCCGCCCCTTCTTGTCAGCCTTCTGTCCAGGCAAGGCCTTGCCCTTATAAATTCTCTTCAAGAAGGCCATAAAAGGCTCGATATCTGTCATAATTCGATACGAATATTGGTCCATCGTAGCACTTCGCTTGATCATGGCATCGGCTTTGAGGGGGTATTTTTTCGGTTTAGAGGTCACTACCTTGGCATTGGGATCCGGGTATTGCGACTGATAATACTCGTCGACCTGAAAAATGACAAAAACATTGGTATCAATCAAATCGACCTTGGCCTTGCGATGCTTCAAATACTCTTCATAACTTTCGTAGTTGAACATATCGTCATCACTGTCGCCTTTGGGATTATAGAAGTTAAAGGGCACCTCTGAACCCACCAGGAAAGGAAAGCCCAGGCCACTAGCGCCCTTCCCCTCTTGGGGCCAGTCTCCCCTCTCAAAACTCATCTTTAAACTCTGCAAATACTCCAGCGGGTAGGCCGTTATGGTGGACTGGGTCTCATAGGACCCTTGTTTCATCATGATTTGGGTTTCGAAAACAGGGACTACCTGTTTGACGTTGGGAATATTTGCTAATTCGGGAAGGGTGCTATCATTGATGGTTTTGCCTTCGTCCTCTTTGCTACTGCCCTTGTCGGGCCTGGCACCTGGCATCCCTCCTCCCCTATGTTCAGAATTCGAACGCACGGTGATCTGGGTCAGGGACCCGATATCCGCTAAATTGCTGCGGATGAGTTCCCTTTGTCCAACCCCGATGGAGATCATGACGACGATGGAGGTGGTCCCGATAAAGACCCCTAAGATCGTCAAGATGGTCCGCCACTTCCGTCGCCAGAGGTTGCGTAGGCTCATCCCTAAGATATCTGATGGTTTCATCGGGCAAAGCCTCCTCTAGGGTCTTGCGTTCTAGGGTCTTGGTTCCTAGGATCTTGATACCTAGGGTCTTGATACCTGGGATCCAGCCTCGGGTCCTGGTTTCTTGGGTCCATCCTGGGATCTACCCTCGGGTCTTGGCCGGTAGGATACTGGGCTGCAGGGTACTGGGCCTTAGGATTTGCGGTCGCGCTTTCTTCGCTTTGCAGGAGGGCCAATTCCTCTTCTAGTTTTTTCTTCTCCTTATGGCGCTTCCGCCAGATAACAAGGACAATAATCAGGAGGAGTCCGCCAACGACCCCCGCCACAATAAGTTTCCAGGAGCCTCCTGGGGCCTTGCCGTCCGGCCCCATCCCGTCGGGTCCCATCCCATCAGGGCCCATACCGTCGGGGCCCATGCCATCAGGGCCCATGCCATCAGGACCCATCCCATCAGGGCCAGGACCCATCCCATTGGGGCCTCCATCCTGGCCACCTGAAGGATCGGTGATCATCAAAGTAAATTCTTTGTCGATGGATTTTAGGGCACCCTCACTGTCTTCATATGTAATAGTGATTTTGATGGGTTTGTCTGGAGTGGAGGCAGCCTTGCCCTGGACCATCATATCCACCTCTTTGCTGGATCCGGCTTCCACGTTACCCACAAAGAACTCTTGGCGGACAAGGGGGGACTCATCGGGAATGAGCACGCTGACATTGGAGAGGGGGTTTTTTCCCTTGTTGAGAATGGAGAACATGAGGTTGGCTTCGCCACCCACCATGATTTCTCCTGGATTTAGGGAAAATTCGGTGAAATCTACCCGATCTTCCTGGACGATGCGTAGGGAGATCTCTTCACTAGCTTGGAAGGGGTGAGCCTTGGCATCCTCATAGTCAATCTGCAGGTTCAATCCATAGAGACCAGCTTGGACTGTGGCGGAGCTAGTAAACTCCAAGGAAATCTCTTTACTTTCCTCAGCCCCAATCTCTGGCAGGAAGAGGGAAGATGCCCCGTTCACCGGAAGGAAAGGCTTTTCGTTGCCCACAGGAGCAAAGTTGAGACGGATGTTATTGACAGAAGTTACTTTTGAGGTGTTCTTCAAGGTAACGTATAGGGTGAATTTGCTTCCCCCTTGGATCTTCTCTGGGTCAGTGCGGAAGCCCTCATTGATGATTCTGGGGACCGGCATGGGTTTTTCTGTGGTCTGCTCGGTCTCCTCCTTGTCTTTTTTCCCCTGGAGGTAGAAATACATCGACTGGATACTTTCCGAAAAGGCATCATCCCCCAACTGGCATGTAATTTTGAAATCTACTTTCTTGTAGCCGGTCGTGATATCATCGCGGACTTGTAAATTGCCATAGTTGACCAGCATACTCGACCCACCATCATAGCCCGGATAGGCTAGACTTCCAGCCGGAAAAAGATAGGCATTCACCATCTGGGTATAGTCGCTCTGAGTTAGGATGAAGGGGAAGGAATCGGCATCCGTAGATATGACTGGGGCAATCGTTACGATCCGAATGGGATCGTCTCCTCGGTTGACCAAGGGAATCTGTACGTTGATAACATCCCCAAAGCGGGCCCGGGGCACATCCCCCTGTTTGACTTGGATCAAAGGATTTTTCGTCTTAGGTCCTGTCGTCTCAGTCTCTTTCGGGGCCTGAGTGGGGGCTGTCTGGGCAGTCCGATTATCCCGGATGGGTTCCCCCTGGCCGCTATCGGACACGTACACATAAAGATTCAAATTACAGGTTACCATCTCATTGGATCCCTTTTCTTTGACGTCAGTCACCGAAAAGGGAATGCTGTAGTAACCTGGAGGACTTAACGGGTGAACCATAAGTTTGCCAAAGGAAACTTCACCCGTCATCTCATTTCCGGAAGTCTGAACATTCTCCAAGTAATAAGTTTTTTCAACCTCAAAGGGGAAGCTCTTAGGATCGGCCACGGCCTGCATTTGGACAGAAGCCTTTTTACTCAAGGGTTTTCCATCCTGGCGGGTGATGTGAACTTGCGGGTTAAAATACCGGCCTGCATCTAAGCTGGGGATGCCGCCCCCAAAGCCTGACCAGTCAATAACCAAGGCACTTGTTGCCAAATTTTCCCCGCCGCCTGGGGGCGGTACGGGAGCGGTCTCCTTTGGGCTGACTGGCAGAGTCGGGGTAGATTGCTTTTCTTCTGCCAAAACGAAGGCTTGAAAGGGAAAAAAGGCAAGAAAGAATAAGGCAAAGAGGCCAAATGAAAGCCCTAAGGCCTCATACCTGGTCTTGCTAGTTGGTTTAAGGGAATGGCCCCAAGGGGCCTGATGAGATGAAAAAGGCATGTATGCACCTAACCTTTCTTGCGAAAATAGGATTCTTGAGGGGATGAGGGACGGGAAAAGCCTGCGGACTCCGGAGTTTCTTCGATCTCCTCTACAGGTTGACCCAGGACTGGGTCTTTATTAATGCTGGGCCAAGGGCCTGCTACAGGACTGGGGTTGATGACCGGCTCAGGAACCGGGGGAGGGATTATTGGTGGCTGAGCATGGTAGCCTTCCGTCCCTCGGGTGACCGACACCAGGTGGCCGTCCAGGATCCGAAAGATCCGGTCGGCAAACTGGGCCAAATAGTCATCGTGGGTGACCATTACCATGGTCTGCTTATTTTTCTTGGAAATCTCCTGCAAAAGCTGCATAATCTCTCGTGAAGTCTTGGAATCGAGGTTCCCGGTAGGCTCGTCGGCAAAGACGATTTCCGGGGCAACAACCAAGGCACGGGCAATGCCCACTCGTTGTTGCTGACCACCGGACATCTCGCTGGGCCGGTGTTTTTGGTACTTTTCAAGGCCCACTAGGCGGATCATAGATTCCGCCTTGGCTCGTCGCACCTTTCCGCCTTGGCCCTTGAAGATCAGGGGTAGAATGACGTTTTCGAGAGCTGTCAAAGAGGAAATGAGGTTGAAGGATTGGAAGATAAAGCCGATCTTGTTCCGACGGAAGCGGACGATTTTTTTCTCGTTCATCTTCGTAATGTCGGAGCCCGCCAATTCCACCAAGCCCATGGTCGGCTTTTCGAGGCCGGCTAACATATTGAGAAGGGTTGATTTGCCAGAACCGGAAGCACCGACTACCGCACAAAATTCTCCCTTGGCCACGTCAAAACTGACTCCATCCAGGGCTTTGACTCTGGTCCGACCCATTTGGTAGTATTTGCGGAGATTTCTTACCCGTATTTCTACCTCCTGGTCCGGGGGCAGGCAGGCCAACTTGGTGATCTCAGGATCCTGAGTCGCTCCCAGATGCTGGACCTGCTGGGCTTCCAGGAGGGCAATTTTCTTTTTTAGTGCTTTCTTTTTCCCAAACATCTTGGTCTCCCTTATCCTTCGGTCCTTTCCTAAGGCTGCATTTCCTAAGGCTGCATTGGATTTTTGCAAAGCTTCGAAAGGCGTCAAACATCCCTGCGCACCTTGAAGAGTCGTCGTGTGGACAGGACCTCTTGTCACTCTCCTATTGTAAAAGACCCGTTCTCGCATCGCAACTTTCACCTCTATTTTGATAGGCTTTTGTAACACAAAAAGAGATACCCCTTCTTCTATCAGAAGAGGTATCTCTTATAAGCCTCACTTAACTCATAGGCTAAAATCAGGCATGATAGGGGAGTCGTCCGGCCCTGGAAAACCAGCTGGAGCATGACCAGACGAAAAAAATGAAATTAAGAAATTTGTTAAAGATGTAGGGCTGCTGTTATACGTTGTTACGGAGCTGTTACTAAGACGGGTCCTAGGTCCTGGAGTTCCTGTTGGACGACTGCCCCCTGATCTGCCACCAACTTGACCGCCGCCACATCGACTCCCAGGACGTTAATGGTCGTATAGGTCTCGATCTCCCAGGCTGCCCGCTCCTGGGCAAGCATAAGGACCTCCGTCGCCTGATAGCCAAAATACAAAGCCAAGTCCAGGCGGACAAAGATCCCATAGGCCTCCTTGGTCATCCGATAGTCAACCAGGCCCGCAAAACCCGGTACATCTGCCAGGCCGATTTGGAGCATTTGGGCCAGGGCCTCATCTGCAATATAATAGTTGCCAATACTGGAGAACTCCGGACGAACTACGGTCTTATTCTCTAAATTGCCCCGGTCTGGCTCCTCGGCCTTAGCTCGGACAAAATTCTTTTTCAATAAGCCCAGAGATTCCGTCAAATACCCCGAAAACTCATGTTTTATCTCAATATTGGGGACTGGGATCGTATGCTTACCCTGGATGCGGCGGACCTCCCGGGCCTTGTCCATCTCCTCGGGCGTCGCAACAGATTCAATATAAATGATCTCTTCTGGCATCCCCAGGTTCAGGTTTTCGCAGATCCGATCAACCATCCGGACCGAAGTCCCCAAAATGAGCAAGCGCTTCGGCCGATAGCGCACCAAAATCCTTTGGACCTGGTGAACTTTGACTGGATCGTCAAAAATCGCCGTCCGCACCGCCTCCATCTTATTGGAGGCTTTCTTAGCCGTGGTTCCCGCCATAATCCGGGACTCCCAAATCAGGAGTCCGTCATCGATAATCCAAGAAATACCACGCTCTCCGGCAATTTTCCAGACCTTAGTACTCTTACCCGTCCCCGATGGCCCTACAAATCCCATGACTTCTATTTGTCGAAGTTCATTTTGTAGGGTCCAACTTGCGAGGTCGTAGCCTCTGGACTTTTTGTGTGATCCGCTCGAAATTTTAGGCCTCTCCTGACGTCCTGCTCCAATTGTCGAAAACATCTTGGACATCGTCGTTGTCATCAAAAGCCTCTAACATGGCCTCCATCTGATTAATATTTTCCTGACTTTTGATTTCCACCGTCGTCAAGGGGACCGGACCCAAGCGCATTTCTAGGAACTCGTAGCCTTTCCCCTGCAAATACTCCAGCACCCCGTGGTAGGCTCCCGGCTCCGTATAGATCACATAAGCTTCAGGATCATCCGTATTCACGTCACTGGCACCCCCTTCAAGGGCGTCCATCATAACCTGATCTTCATCAGGATATTCTTCCCGGTCTAGGGCAAAGTAACCTTTGGTCTCAAAGAGGAAGGTCACAGACCCGTTCGAACCCAGGTTCCCGCCGTACTTATTAAAGATATGGCGGACATCGCCAGCCGTCCGATTTTTGTTATTGGTCAGAGCGTGGACCATCAAGGCAATGCCTTCGGGGCCATAGCCCTCGTAGGTGATAGGCTCATAGTCTGCACCCTCGCTCGAACTGGAGGCCTTGCTGATCGATCTTTTAATGCTTTCGTTGGGCATGTTGTTGGCTTTAGCCTTGGCAATGGCATCACTCAAGGAGGAGTTGGCCGCCGGATCAGGTCCTCCCATCCGGACGGCTACTTGGATTTCCCGCCCCAGCTTCGTAAAGATCTTTCCTTTGGCTGCATCTGCAGCGCCTTTTTTTCTTTTAATGTTATTCCATTTGGAATGTCCTGACATCTTGTATCCTCCTAAATTCGTACAAAATTCTTTATTGCTAATGGGTGTAAGGGACCGATATCTCCTTGTACCGGGTAAGGGTCCAAGGCTCCTGGCCAGCCCAGAGCGTCCGCAGACAATTTTTCAGGTCCGCCTCATGGCTGGGGGCCACGACCAAATCAATATAAACCTTGTCTAAATACTCCTGGTTCAAAATTTTTACCGTAGGGATTTGCTTACACTGGTAGGCCACTTGGTCCGCCAGGGCATAGGGCACAGGAACAGCAAATTCCGGCCAGACTTCAATCTTGGCCGGACCGGCTGCCTCGATGGCTTCTAAGGCACCACGGGTATAGGCCCGATGTAGGCCCCCGGTTCCTAGAAGGATGCCACCAAAATACCGGATGACGTAGCAAGCCCCATGGTTAATCCCCCTTGCCTGAAGGGCCCCCAAGATCTGCAAACCTGCCGTCCCCGAAGGTTCTCCATCATCGGAATACCTGGTGAGTTTTTCTGGGCACTGGGCGAGGTAAGCATAGCAGATATGGGTAGCCTGAGGGTGGTCTTTCCACAATAAGTTGAGTTGTTCTTGAGCCTCGGATGCGGGGTCCTGGTCTCCTAAGGGGACCGCTACGCCCAAAAAACGAGACTTCTTCTCCGTAAAGACAATCTGAGCCCGCTGGACAAAGGTTACTCGGTCACCTAGGATCTGCCCCTGGCCACCGGCCCCCGTCAAGTCCCCTTCCAGCCTGCGGCTAGGGTCTTGGTCTGCCATCTAAGGGGATCCCCCCTCTTTGGCCTGAGCTTTAACCTGGGCATGATCTTTCGCCTGGACTGGGTCCTGGGCTGGGCCCCCAGCCCCTGGCTCTGCCTTACTTATATTCTTAAGATAATCCCGATATTTAGCATGGGCCAGCTCCAAGAGTTGACGGTCCTGGGTATAGGTCACCTGGTTGACCGCCTGCTCAAACTCATAGAAACCACCTTCTACAAAGCCCGCCTCCGGGTTGGGCAGGGTCTCAGAGGTGTCCGTGGTGCAAAGATACCAGATAATGTGGTTGGAGACCGGACGTTGCCGAGACTGGGAATAGAACTCATAATTGGTCTGTCCGGCCACTGTAATAATCTTGGCCTCCACCCCGGCCTCACACTTAACTCGCTCTAAGGCCACATCCTGGAGGAGAGCAGAGCCACGGACAATCCCCTTGGGGAAGACCCATTCGGCCTTTTCATTCTTCAAAAGTAAGACAGCATTATCGTGGAAGACGATGCCGCCGGCACACGATCTTTGCAACATAAGCTCTACTTTCCTTTCGCAATGGGCTCCAGGCGGGTCTGACCACCCATGTAAGCTTGGAGGACCTCGGGAATGTTGACCGACCCATCCTCATTTTGCCCCTGCTCCAGGAGGGCTGGGAAAATCCGACTTGTCGCTAAGCCCGAGGCATTTAAAGTATGTAAGAATTGTACTTTGCCAGCCCCATCCCGGTAGCGCATCATTCCCCTTCTTGCCTGGTAGTCGCCTGCCCAAGAAGCGGAACTCACTTCCTTATAGCCTTGCATGCTCGGGATATAGACCTCAATATCGAGCGTTTTACGCATGGTCGCCGAGACATCGCCTGCTGCCAAAGCGCTCAACCGGCAATGCAGGCCTAGACCCGTTACTAGAGAAACGGCCTTCTTGACCAATTCATCCAAAGCCGATAAGCCCTGATCTGGCAGGCAGTACTGGAAGAGCTCCACCTTATTGAACTGGTGGCCCCGGATCATCCCCCGCTCTTCAGCCCGATAGCTGCCAGCCTCTCGCCGGTAGCAGGGGGTAAAGGCAAAGAACTTTTTCGGTAGATCAGCTTCCGCTAAAATTTCATCCCGGTAGAGGTTCACCAGGGCCGTTTCTGCCGTCGGCAGCAAGAACTGGCGGTTGGCTAAGCGAACATTCTGTCCATGGGTAGCCCCTTCTTGCTCTGCAGTCTCTTTCTGGTTAGCCCCCTTAGAGCCTCCCTTGGCGCTTCCTTGGGCTCCAGCCTCTGCGCCTAGCTCTTCATCAGGCCAATCATCTGCCCGGTCCTCGAGCCAAAAAACATCCTCTTCAAACTTGGGAAATTGCCCCGCCGTAAAGCCGCAAGCGTAGCGCAACAAATGCGGAGGCAGGAGCATCTCATAGCCATCAGCCAGGTGGGTCTGGACAAAATAATTCAGAAGGGCCCATTCCAGTTGTGCCCCCTTCCCGGTATAAATCCAAAAGCCATTCCCAGCCAGTTTGGCCCCCCGCTTATAATCGATGAGGCCCAAAGACTCCGCCAAAGTCACATGATCTTTCGCCGGATAAGAAAAGTCGGGCTGATCCCCATAGGATTCCACCACCCGGTTAGCTTCCTTGCCCCCCGCCTGCACGTCATCATAGGGAAGGTTGGGGAGACCTGCTAGGAAGGTATCCTGCTCATTCTGCACCTCTTGCAAACCTGCCTCTTGGGCCTTAATCTCGTCGCCTAGGGCCCTTCCCTTTTCAATCACGGCCGAGATATCCTTTCCCTCCTTTTTCAGGACAGGGATACTGGCTGAAGTCTGATTTTTCTCTGCCTTTAACTTCTCCAGCTGCTGGATCTTCTCCCGGCGCTTGGCATCCAAAGCCAAAAACTCTTGTAAATCAACATGAAAATTCCGCTTGGCCAAAGCCTCTTCCACATAGGCTGGATTCTTTCTCAAAAGATTAATATCAATCATGAAATCTCCCTTTCTCTATTATATGCCCCTAGGTCCCTGCGGGCGGCCCGGGAATATTTGTTCAGCTCGGTCTGAATTATAACAAATCCTCCCTCTCTTGCCTAGATTGGCCCTTCTTGCCTTCCCAGGCTCTTCCTCCGCCTGCTTTTAGGGCTGCGTCGGCTCTTGGGGGTTCTTGGACTCCCCCATGGCATTCATAATCTCAAAATACTCCTTGGTGTAAGCCTCAAAGTCGACATTCCAGAGGAGGCAGCCCCCAATGTCGTATTCTTCCAGGGCCCGGATCTGGTCTTGAACCTGAGTCGGTCCATAGGCCATGTAGTAACCTTGAGGCAAATATTCCGCTGTAAAAGCCTGGAGATAGGGACGAAGTCTTGCATAACCCGGTTGTTGGAAGGCCTTGGCTCCATCCCAGAGGGCATTGAGAACGACGTCATAGGGCTCTTGGTCGGGACGTTCAAAAAAAGCCTGACCAATATAGGAACCCACCCCATTCCCGGTGTAGGTATTGCTAGAGTTGGCGTAATGGGAGGGATAGATCATAGGGCTGAGGGTATAGATCCCGGTCAGACCAATGGTCTGCCAATCCTGGCCAATAGCGTGGCCATCGATTTCAGAGCTCAAGACGATAGAAAAGAGGTCGGCTCCCACCGGAGTTCCTAGATTACTCTGGAGCTCAATCCGAGCCGTCTCCAGAAAGCGGTTGATGGCCTCCCACTTCTCTGGAATGGCCTCGGGAGACGTTCCCTTGGGCCCGTATTGGGGAGTCACCCCCTCGTTATTGGCACCTGTGGGGAAGCGAACATAGTCAAATTGAATTTCATCCACCCCAAAACTGATAAGTTCCTTACAAATATCCAAGAGATAGGTCCAGTTCCGCTGGTCGTAGGGGTTGAGGAAAGAAGCATTGCCCTCCAAGCCATAGGTCAGGGGGGTTCCATCCGGTCCGATGAGGCAGTGGTCGGGCTCTTTTGCGGTCAAAACTTCGTCCTTAAAGCAGACAACCCGGGCAATGACTTTGACTCCTTGCTGGTGGCATTTGTTACAGATTTCCGGGAAGGAAAGATTGTCAATGGAAGCCTCTACCTTGACCGCCAAGGGGACCTTGCTCTGGTAGGTCAAACCATAACTTTCCTTGGCGTCAATGACAACAGCGTTTGCCTTGGTTCCAGCCATCATCTGCAAGACTTGGTCGAGATTTTTGCCTCGACCCATGTAAGGGCCTCGGAGGTCTGGATAGGCCTTGGGTTGGAATTTCCCAGGTAAAAGCTCCTCAGGCAGGGGGCCAAAAAAGGCTTCGACACAAGCCAGGCGTGCAGGGTCTTCGATGCTAAGGCATCGCCCGCCCTGGGTTTGCGCGCCCGTAGCCAGACCATCGCCTTCCAGCCCGGACCCGTCAACTCCGGAACGAATCTCCCGAAGTTCGTCAGGGGCCTCCTCCCGGACGGGCATCATCGGTGGCAAGGTGCGAGCCAGGGTCGTCCGGTTCAAGGGAAGCTTCTCTCTATGGTAAATACCCGCAGCAAGGCCCGTCCCTAAGAGGACTAGATTCACCATTGCCAAAAAGAGGAATACAAAAAAAAGGGGCCTGGTCAGGGCGAGAGCCATCCTCATCCCCTGGGTCATCCCGCCCCGGGGTGGGGGTAAACTCAGTTTTCCTGAAGCTGTCGGTTCAGCCTCTCCATCGGAAGACCAAAACTCCTCCTGCTCCTCATAATCCTCGTAAAAGCCCTCGTACTGGCCTTCGTACTGGTCCTCGTATGGGTCCTCGTGCCAGTCTTCGTACTGATCCTCGTTGGGTGCCTCCTCCGACGAAGGCCGGGGAGGAGGTGAGGGAAGGGGAGCGGAAGAGCGAGGCGGGGGCGGTGGAAGATTTGTTACATTATCTTGGCTATTCTTGGTAAAAATGTTATTTCCTAAGTCTGTCACGGGCGTATTTTACCATAAGAAGGGGAAAAATGCTCTTCAATTGGTAAAATTACGATTCTGTTTTATAATAGCCCTGTAGTTTATTCTGGATGGAGAGAGAGAACCACACTATGTTCGTTTTTAATACGCAGCGCCCCCTGGGGATACGGAAATTTTTCGCCTTTACCTCACCCAGCGGTCATCCGAATCGTCCAAGCGGCGACCACCCTCTGGACCCCAGTAGGACGTCTGAGATGACGGCTGAAGAGGTGTTCCAGACCCAACGTAGCTTCAATTTTTATGGGTACGAACTTTATGATTTCGATGCTCGCCGGGAAATCAAGAATATTCGGGACCTTTTTTTCAATGGCCATGCGATCAATCCTGATGGAGTAGCTTTTGCCATCAAGGATCCCAGGATCCTAGGGATCAAGCCCAAATTTTCCAAAAAGGGCCGACTCCAGCGCCACGAAAATTATATTCCCGTTTCCTTTACCCGAGTCTTAGCCGATATTCGTGGTTTTGGCACTGCCCTCATGCGCCTACCCCATCGGCCTCGGCGGATCGCTATTCTTGGAGAAGACCGCTATGAGTGGTATATTGCCTACCTGGCAACGACCTTCGGACTCGGGGTAGTCGTTCCCATCGAAAAGGACCTCAAGGCAGAAGAGCTCCGAGAGCTTTTGATCCGGTCAGAGGCTGACACCCTGATCACCACAGCAAGTAAGCTGGATGCTTTGTCCGTAATTACAGATGCCCCCAACCTTTTACACCTGATCTATACGGATGACTTGAAAGATGCGGCCAGCTTGGCCAAAGACAAGGCCTACGAGGTCCACAGTTTCTGGGATCTGATGGAAGCGGGAAAGGACTATTATAAGGAAGATAAGAGTTTTGATGACCTGGTCATTGACGAACATGCCTTAGGAATCTTACTCTTTACCTCCGGCACGGTATCCAAGTCCAAGGCGGTCATGCTCACCCAGGCCAATATTACCCAAGATGTCTTTCACGTCCTCCACTATGTGGATATCGATCGTCATGACTTTCTCCTCTCCGTCTTACCCCTCCACCACACCTATGAATGTACGGCGGGCTTCTTGGCCCCCCTGTCCCTGGGGGCAGGCATTGCAGTCTGTGATGGTCTTCGCTATATTAGCAAAAATCTCATGGAAATCCAGCCTACTATCATGATTGTGGTTCCCCTCATTTTGGAAGCCTTCGACAAAAAAATACAAAAGGCCATTGGGGCCAATCAAAGGCTCTCCAAAACTTTCCACTATGTCAATCGCTTCTCCAACTTCCTCCTCAAGCATGCCGTCGACACCCGTCGCCTCTTCTTCCGCAAAATTTTAGACCAATTTGGGGGGAAGATCCGGATGATCATCACTGGAGGGGCTGCCATCAACGGCGACATCGTCCAGCGTTTCAATGATTACGGGATTATTTGTCTGCAAGGTTATGGTATTACAGAAGGTTCTCCCATCGTGGCAGTCAACCGCCGTGATTATAACAAACCCTCTTCCGTAGGTCTGGCCTTACCGGACACGGAGATCCGCATCGACAAGCTGGATGAGTCCGGCAATGGGGAAATTATTGTCCGGGGGCCCACGATTATGATGGGTTATTATAAGGATCCGGAGAAGACAGCAGAAGCCCTCGACCAAGATGGCTTTTATCATACGGGCGACTTGGGGCACTTTGACCGCCAGGGCTTCCTCCATATCGTAGGCCGCCAAGCCAATCTCATCGTCACAACGAACGGGAAAAATATTTATGCCGAAGAGCTGGAAACCCTCTTGCTGGCCTATGAAGAGATAGAAGAGTGTGTGGTCTTTGCCCATCTGAGCAGTAAAGATAAGGGGAAGATCGAGGTCTGGGCTGAGGTTTTCCCCTCTCGGACTGGTCTCGACCAAAATCCAACCCTCCAGGGTAAGGACCTCTGCGGAAAAGAAGTTCGAGCCCGGATAGAGGAAATCATCGCCGAGGTTAACCAGAGCTTGGTCTATTATAAGCATATCGTGGATTTTCGCCTGCGCCCTGATGAATTCGAGAAAAACGCTTCTCATAAAATCAAGCGGCAGAATTTTATCTTGGACAAAAAACACAAAAAATAATAGGATAGCTTTCACTGTGCGGGGTCAGCCCCGAATGATGACAAGAAAGGATCTCATCTATGAAATACCATGCTCTATTCCCCCATTTCCCAACTTCTGGGAGGGTCCAGTCCTGGCTCCGATCCAGTGGAGTGACGTATTTGCTTGTCGGCCTTTTGGCCCTGGGCCTGGTCTCCTGCCAAAAGCCGGCCAAGCCCCAAGGCTCTTCTAACCCAATGAGCCAAGAATCCCAAGCAGACTCTCCTTCCAAGCCCTCGGACGGCACAGACTCTGATTCAACAAGCTCTGATTCCACAAGCTCTGAGGATAAATCAGAGGAGACATCCGGAGAAAAGCCGAAGGAGGCGGATGCCCTCTTTGGAGAGACGGAAGGCCTCGAAGCTCGGGACTTTCCCGTCCCAGGTACCAAAGTGGTAATGGGCAAGGAGGGCGATGAGGCTCAGCATGAGGTCCTTCCTTACGACTTTGACGACTGGATGTCCCTGCAAAGTAAGCCGATCCTAATAGATTTCTGGTCACCTTCCTGTGGCCCTTGTCAGGCTATCGCTCCGGTCATTGACGATTTAGGAGTGGAATTTCAGGGCAAAGCCTGGGTGGTCAAGTCACAAGTTGAGAAAGATCCTGATCTCGCCAGGGCCTATAAGGTCCAAGCTATCCCCAGCTTTTTCATCTTCTACCAAGGTAAAGTTGTCGATACCACAGTGGGGGCTGGCCCTGAGACTGCTGATCAGCTCCGTAAAAAGCTCCAGGAACTAGTGGATCAAAGCAGCAAAGATTAATTTGACGCTGTCTCTCGTGGCTGACTGGCACTGTGACAGCTGGTCAGGATATTTTTTATATTTTCAGTCAAAAGACTTGACAAGACTTTTTTTATCCGCTATACTCTGATGGTCTGCTTGTGGAAGACTTCTCACAAGGCTGCGTAGCTCAGTTGGCCAGAGCATTCGGTTCATACCCGACAGGTCGTAGGTTCAAGTCCCACCGCAGCCACCATTTGGCCCGTTAGTCAAGCGGTTAAGACATCGCCCTTTCACGGCGACGGCATGAGTTCGAATCTCGTACGGGTCACCAATACCATAAGCAGAGCGGGACAATGTCCCGCTCTTTTTTATGGGTGCTTAGCTCAGTTGGTTAGAGCGCTACCTTCACACGGTAGAGGTCGTTGGTTCGAGTCCAATAGCACCCACCACAAGCAGTAAAGGGATTACGTAGGAAGCTTTTGCTTCCTACGTTTTTTTATGTCTATTTTCTCTTAGTTACGATTTTTCTGGACCTTTCTCCTTGCAAAGTCTAAGGCCTTCGTACAAATCTTTCTCATGCAAGAAAGGAAAAATTGCGGTATAATGACAACTGTATCAAAGTTGCGACAGGGCTGGTTTGCTCTGCCGAACGGGTTCTGTTGCAAGGAGTAAGGTTTCATAAAAGTTAGGAGTACGTATGAGTTTTTTCACTCGGATTGGTATTCATCCCAATCCTAATAAACATACCTCCGGCCTGGACCTCAAGGTGGTCTCAGGCATCAAGAAGGTACGAATTCCTATGAATATGCAGATTGGCCCTGGTGCCAAGCCCTGCGTCGCCAAAGGAGATAAGGTAAAAGTCGGTCAAATGATCGGTGAACCAACGGCCTTTATGGGAGTTCCTGTTCACGCTTCCCTCTCGGGGACCGTAACGGCGGTAACCCAATTCGTCGCCAGCAACGGGCGGATGTCGGACATTGTTGAGATCGAAAGCGATCGGAAAATGACCGTCGATGAGAGTTGTGTACCCCATGATCCTCAGACCAAGGAAGAGTTCGTCCAATGTGTCCGCGATGCCGGCTTAGTAGGATTAGGAGGAGCAGGGTTCCCAACCCATGTCAAGCTCTCTCCCCCACCCGACAAGACCGTGGATCATTTGCTGGTAAACGCCATGGAGTGCGAGCCCTTCATCACTTCTGATGACTGGCTCTTAGTCCACCACGCTGACGAGATCCTCCAAGGTATTGCCAAGGTCTTGAAGTTTTGTAACATTCCGGCTGCGACCATCTGCTTAGAGGATAACAAACCCATAGGAATCTGGGCTGTACAAGAAGTCTTGAAAAAAGATCCGGCTCTCCGTGAGAAGATTGCCATCGAAATTATGAAGGCCCGCTACCCCCTGGGTGCTGAAAAATTCTTGATTGAGAAGGCCTTGGGCAGGATCGTTCCCTCGGGAGGTCTGCCCCACGATGCTGGGGTCCTCGTAATGAATGTGGGAACCGCCCGCTACATCGAGTACTATTTGAAGACCGGGATCCCCTTGGTCGAAAAGATCCTCACCATTGATGGCTCTGCCGTGGCCATCCCGGGGGTCTACCAAGTTCCTGTGGGAGCTTCCATTGCCGACGTCATCCAGTTGACAGGTGGTTTTGCCGCCGTACCCAATAAGATCATCATGGGAGGTCCCATGATGGGGATTGCCGTCGACACAGAAGACAGCCCTATTCTAAAAAACAATAACGCCATTTTGTGCTTCGATGCCAAGGATTCAGCCATTCCAACTGAATCTCCTTGTATCCGTTGTGGAAGATGTGTCGATGTCTGTCCTATGGGGCTCATGCCCTCCAATTTGGATAAGGCAGCCCGAAAAGCCAACGTAGAGACCCTCCAGGCCCTCTCTGTTATGGACTGTATCGAGTGCGGCTCTTGCACTTATATTTGTCCGGCCAAGCGCTACTTAGTCCAGAATATTAAGCTGGGCAAGGCTCAGGTCCGCCTTGCCAGTAAGAAATAAAGGAGGATGGCCCTATGATGTTAAATGTTTCGGCTTCGCCCCATATTCGGGACAAGTCCACTACTTCACAAATCATGCGGGACGTCTTCCTGTCCCTGGTCCCAGCCCTCATTCCTGCCTATTTGGTCTTTGGGATTCGGGCTATTGTTGTTTGCCTGGTCTCGGTTGCCAGCTGCGTCGGCTTTGAAGCTCTCTGGAACATCATGATTAAACGTCCCCAGACAATCAAAGACTTTAGCGCTGCCGTCACGGGCCTATTGCTCGCTTACAACCTCCCTGTCAGCATCCCTATCTGGATTGTGATTGTGGGAAGTTTCTTGGCCATTATTTTATCCAAGCAGATCTTTGGCGGCCTGGGTTATAATTTCTCCAATCCAGCCATCACCGCCAGGGTCATTTTGCTGGTCTCCTTCCCGGCTCAGATGACGAATTTCATGTTAATGGCAGGGGACAAACTGGTCTCCTCCGCCACTCCCTTGGCTCAGCTCCGCTCTGGGGCCCTCAGCAATCCAGATTACTGGAATCTCTTTTTGGGCTATAAGGCAGGGTGTATTGGTGAGATCTCATGCCTCTTCTTGTTGATCGGGGCAGTCTACCTTCTCTTAAATGGAATCATCCAAGTCTGGATCCCCTTGAGCTTTTTGGGGACGACCACCCTTGTCATGGTTCTTGCGGGCCAAGATCCCCTGGTCCATCTCCTTTCGGGCGGCTTGATCCTTGGTGCCTTCTTTATGGCCACCGACTATGTCACCAGCCCCCCTACGATCCCGGGAAAGATTATTTTTGGCGTAGGCTGCGGCCTCCTCGTCGCCATCATGCGACTCTATTCCAATAGCGCAGAAGGGGTATCTTATGCCATCTTATTCATGAACATCCTCTCCCCCCACATCGAAAGTTGGACCAAGGCTGTACCGATTGGGCAAAAGCCCCTGCGGGAAGCTGCCAAGGCAAAAAAAGCTGCTGGCGGAGACCTTCCTGCAGCAGCCAATAAGTAAAGGGAAAGGAGTCATCTATGAAAAAACTTAATGAAGGCGTGGCCCCAGTGATTATTCTCTGCGTCATCTGCCTCTTATCAACTGCCTTACTTGCCTTTACCAATGAATTGACCATGGAAAAGAGAGAGGCCAATAAAGCAGCCGCCATTATGGCTTCCAAGAAGGGTATTTTCCCAGAAGCTGCGCAATTTGAAGATCTTCAGATTCCAGCCAATCTCACAGAGATCTTTTCTATGGCCAATGTGGCTAAAAATGAGGCTGGAGAAGTCTTAGGTTATCTCGTTCAGACTTCAGCCAAGGGTTATGGCGGCAAGGTCAACGCCCTGGTCGGCTTTGACAAAGAATACAAGGTCAAAGGGATTGACTTCCCGGACCAGCAAGAAACAGCGGGTTTAGGTGCTAAAATCGCCGAGCCTGCCTTCCAATCTCAATTCCCAGGAAAATCTATGGCAGAGTCCTTCTCCTTAGGAGATGGGTCCGGCAATACCGTTGATGCTATTTCCGGGGCTACGATCTCTTCCACGGCCGTAGTAAACGCTTTGAATCTTTCTGTGGAAAATCTACAAGCATTATTAGGAGGAAAGGAATAGATATGGCCACGCAAACTAAAAAAGCTACCCAAGAATTGACCAAAGGCTTTATCAAGGACAACCCCCTCCTAGCTCTCTTACTGGGAACTTGTCCCGCCTTGGCAGTCACCACCTCGGCCATCAATGGCCTGGGCATGGGCATTGCCATGACAGTCGTTTTGATCATGTCAAATGCTGTCATTTCCATCTTACGTAAGTTCATTCCCGATAAGGTTCGTATACCTTCCTATATCACCATCATTGCCTCCCTTGTGACCATCGTTCAGTTCCTGATGGAAGCCTATGCCCCTGAACTGAATAAGTCACTGGGAATCTTCGTCCCCCTCATCACCGTCAACTGCATCATCTTAGGGCGGGCAGAAGCCTTTGCCAATAAAAACACCCTTGGCAGCTCCCTGCTCGACGCTCTCGGCATGGGTGGGGGTTACACCCTAGCTCTCCTCTTCATGGGTATTGTCCGGGAAGTCCTCGGCAATGGCAGCTGCTTTGGCTGGGTCATTCCCTTTATGGGCGGAGACCACACCTTACAGCCCATGACCATCATGATCCTGCCTCCTGGCGGCTTCATGGCCTTTGGACTTGCTATGATCGTTTCAAAGCAACTTGTAGAGCGCTATTATGCCCGCAAGCCTGAAAAGATCCAGACGGCCAAGAGTGCCCATATGCTCCTCGATGATCCCGAAGAGCGGGCCAAGGCAGAAGAGGCAAAGAAAAAAGCCCCAGCAGGACCTGGAGCTAGTGTTCCTGCCCCAGCTAAGGCAGCTGTCAAAGAAGCGCCAAAGGCACCGGCTAAAGAACCAGCCCCAGCCAAGGCCCCGGCTCCAGCTACGCCAGCAGGAAATTAAGGGAGGTCTGAAATGAACACCTATTTAATGATTTTATTCTCCATGATTTTGGTCAACAACATTGTTTTGGCAAAATTCTTGGGAATCTGCTCCTTCTTAGGACTCACAAAAGATTTAAAGAACTCCATGGGGATGAGCATGGCCGTTATTTTCGTCATGTTGGTAGCTACTGGACTCACCTACCCCATCCACCACGGCCTCTTGACCCGGTGGAATCTAGAATATTTGGATACCGTCGTCTTCATTCTCGTCATTGCATCGGCCGTCCAGGTCATTGAAGCCATCATGCGTAAAACCCTGCCGGCCCTCTACCAAGCCCTAGGTATTTACCTCCCTCTCATCACCACCAACTGTGCCATCCTGGGTGTCATGATCTCCAACATTGCTGAGGACTATGGCTTTTTACAAGCCATGGTAGCAAGTCTTGGAGCTGGCCTAGGTTACACCCTAGCCATGTTCCTGTTTGCTGGGGTCGTCAATAGATTAAAAGCTGCAAATCCTCCCAAGTTCATGGAAGGGATGCCTTTAACCTTGATGGCTTCTGGGATTGTATCCGTTGCCTTTTTCGGCTTTAAAGGGATCATTGAATCCCTGTTTGGATAGGAAGGAGCGTCTCATTCATGAATCTTTGTATTAATCTTAACTCCATCCTTCTTTTTGCCTTAAATACCGGAGCTGTGATGAAGGCAACCCTCCTCATGACCCTAGTGGCTCTTTTTTGTGGGGTCGTTATCCTCCTTGTCTTCCGGGCTTTTGCCGTCAAGGTCGATGAGACGGAAGCCATGCTGGGTGCCCTCCTACCCGGAGCCAACTGCGGTGGTTGTGGATATTCTGGCTGTCCTGGCTATGCCGCAGCACTCGCCTCTGGAAAGGAGACGGACTGCAGCAAGTGCACGGTTGGAGGCCAGGAAGTGGCTGCCGAATTAGCTGAAGCCCTAGGCAAAAAGGTGGGAAACTATGTTCCTGTCGTAGCCCAGATTTCTTGTCAAGGCTCTTGCCTTCATCAAAGAAATCGCTACCAGTATACCGGGGTTGATAGCTGCGCCTCCGCCACTACCCTCTACTCAGGCAGCGCCTCTTGCGTCTACGGGTGTCTGGGCCTTGGAGATTGTAAGGTTGCCTGTGAGTATGGGGCCATCCAGATTATCGATAACATCTGCGTCATTGAACCAGAGAGATGTGTGGCCTGCGGAGCTTGCGAGCGGGCTTGCCCGAAGCATCTTATCCACATGCGTCCTAGGATTGAGGACCTCTACCAGGTCCGTTGCCGGAGCCATGAAAAGGGGCCCAAGGCCAAGGAAGCTTGTTCTAGTGCCTGTATCGGCTGTACCCTCTGTGTAAAAAAGTGTCCCTATGAGGCCATCACCATGGACAACAACGTGGCAGTCATCGACCAGACCAAGTGCCACCACTGCAACGTCTGCTACACGGTCTGCCCCACTAAGGCCATTACCAAAGGCCTCATCAGTCCTACCACTGTGGAAAGTCTTGAAAACGCAGAGAAGAAGGCCAAGGCCCAAACCATCTATTCAGCGTAAAAAAGGCTCTAGCCCTAAGGAATTGGGGCCTTGCTAGCATTGAAAAGCCCCTGGGCCCAGCCTAATATTGAAGAACCTAGACTTTCCTAGATAAAAAAGATAAGCCGAAAAAGACCGCTTTTCGTAAGGAAAAGCGGTCTTTTTTCGTTGATAAAAATGGAAGAGCAGCCTATAAAGCGCTCATGGCTTCGCACATGTTCCGACGCTTCGCATCATCCCAGTGGTAAACAAGGACCTCGGCAACTACCCAGATCAGGTAAAGAACATAAAAAACCGTTTGAATGTTGGGAATCAGGACACTGCCATAAGCTGCGCCCAATCTACTTTTATACTGTACATAAAAGCGGGGAATCTCTATGAAAAGCATCAATAAAACTACAATAATTAAGTTAATTACTATGCCTACCTTCCCCCGGTGGGTATGGAATCTCCAGATCTTGGGACCCAAGGCAAGTTGCAAAAACTTAGTTTGTTCATAGTGAGAATGTGTAAAATAAATCAAGGCAATAAAAAAGGCTCGACGGTAGAGACTAGAAAGCCAAAGACTGCTTGGATCAGCATCAAAGCTTGGGAAGGAGATGGTATTTGGTGAAAGGATGATGAAAAAAACCAGAAGTAGCTCGAGCCCCATTAAGACAAAAACGCTGGAAAAGAGGATTGTCTGCATGAGCTTTGAGGTTCGCACATAATCTTGGAAAGCCTTAATCTTGACATAGGCCAGGGGACGCTGTCGGTCATTTAAGGCTTGAAAATTCCCTTGAATGATCTCGGCACAGCGAGGACAACATAGAAAATGTTCATCAAAGTCGAAAAAGTTATATTTACATTTTGGGTTCGGGCACTGCAATTTCATATTGAGCTCCTTTCTTTACAAGATAAGCTTTTTTAGCCTCTTAACCCTCTGAAAATCCCTCTTAAAAGAGGTGAATTCTCCTTTTTTCAGTGAGAATACATTTTACTTGGGCATCATGTGAATCACAGGGGACCCGGGGAACGATCTGAAATTCGGCCGCCAAAGCGATCTCATCCTGATGAAAATGTTCCAGGAAGCGGTCGTAGTAGCCGCCGCCAAATCCCATCCGATAGCCCTCTTCATCAAAAGCAAGGCCCGGCACGATCAAAAGATCAATGTCCTGGGGGGCCACCAGGGGACAGGAGTCGTGGTTGGGCTCCAGGATCCCAGCATAGCCCGCCACCAGTTCGTCGAAGGAGCTAAAAACTCGGAAATCTAGTTGGCGAGTTTTACTAATCGTAACTGGCGAAGCAACTTTTTTGCCCTCCTCCCAGGCCCTAGCAATAATCCCTCGGGTATCCCACTCCGTTCCAAAGGAAATCGTCAAACCGACCAGATCAGCCCTGGCCCATTCCGGGCTGAGAAAAAGGCGACGTTGGAGGGTCGCCTCAATCTGACTTCGGTCCTCCGGGCTCACTTGGGCACGCAACTCCTTCATCCGCTGACGAAAGGCCCGTTTTCTTGCCCGTACATCTTTAATCTGACCTATGCCCTTATTCCACTTCGCCATCATAGCGCCTCCTTTTCTGCTGCTTGCACATGCTTTTATTTTACCGATCTGAATATTAGCTCCATTTTAGCACAGGACCTAGATTTTACTCTAGCTGGTCAGAGGTTTTGTAGGCGACCCCCAAGCCCCGACCCTCTGAAGCCCCCAGGATCCGAGCCTGGACCAGCTTCCCTGTGGCCTCCAGGGGCATCAGGATGAGGGCAGGAAGATAATTCCCGCTATAGCCCGAAACCAGGGTCCAGCGGTCTGTTCCTCCTGGGAGGGGGACTGGAGTATTTGCCTGCCAAGCAGCATAAATCTGCTTTTCCTCATCCTTCGCCTCCATTTCACCTAAAAACGTGATCGTGCTCCCTTGCTGTGCCTGGGCAAAGTCCTGGGCTAGCTGGTCGGCAAGGATCCCCGCCTCGGTCGCCCTCCGAGAGACCTCAGACGCCGCTATCTGGGGCCAACGAGCCGCCAGGGTCCCCACCCGGGGAGAATAGGGAAAGACATGAATGCGACTTAGAGGCAGATCGGCGATAAAATCCCGACTTTCCTCGAAATCCGCTGCGCTTTCATGGGGAAAGCCCACCATCCAGTCCGTCCCAAAGCCTGCCTCAGGCAAATACTCCCGAATGCCTTCCACCACCTCAGTGTATTCTTCTTTGGTGTAGTCTCGGCCCATTTTGCGCAGGGTGGCATTGCAACCTGCCTGAAGGGAAAGGTGGAAGTAGGGGGCTAATTTAGGGTTGGCAACCAAGCCCTGAATGACGGGCGGGGTCATGCAGTGTGGCTCCAGAGAGCCAAGGCGGATACGGAAGCGACCGGGTAGGGCCGCTAAGTCGTCACAGAGCTCTACCAAAGCCATGGTATCCTGGCCCCAGTCTAAGCCATAGGAACAAAGGTGAATTCCCGTCAGGACCAGCTCTTCTACCCCACTAGCTAGGAGGGCCCGGGCCTCCTCTAGAATCTGGATCTTATCTCGGCTGCGTACGGGCCCCCGGGCTAGGCAAATGGCGCAATAGCTGCAGCGCCGATTGCACCCATCTTCGATCTTAATGGTCCCCCGGGTCAGGGTCTGATCCACCACCAGGCCTAGATCTTCAAAGTTAGTCTGCTCTTGGTTGATCTGGTCTTGGTTGGTTTGCTCTTGATCTAGGGGTTTCGTCTCTTTCAAACTTGCCAGGCCCTCCGCCAGGCGACGACGTTGGCGGGCCTTAACCGCTTCAACCGCCTTAGTCAAAAAAGCCAAACGGTCCCGGGTTCCTCCTTGGACGTCGACCAGGTCGTCCATATCATGGAGCTCGGCCTCACAGCCCATGACCCCCAAAATGGCTTCAGGATTATTTCTTCGAATCCGCCGCAAGAATTGTCTAGCCTTCCGACCCGCCTCAGCCGTTACCGTACAAGAATTCAGAATAACCAGCTGACAGCTTTGCAAATATTCCTCTTCTGCATGCAAGAAGCCGATTTTGCTCGTAAAGCCCATGGTTTGCAGGCGCTGGCGACAGGCCTCAGCCTCGTACTGATTGGTCTTACAGCCCTGTGAGCAAACTAAGGCCCGAGGAGCCTCGCCAAAAAGGCTTAGAAGTTCAGGATCCGGGCGCACCAGCTCAGGGGCTAGGCCCCGATAGCGATCTTGGCCCAACTTAGGGGGCAGTTTGTGAGGTAAGCCGGAGTCCGTCGAAAAGCAAGCTCCAGAATCTCTGGGAACTCCAGTCTGGCCCCCCTCGTCGGGAATCCAATGGATTTTCGCCGTCCGTGAAAGGACGCAGGCAATCGTAGTAGGTAACATCAAAGCTGAAAACATAAGGACTATCTCCTCTCCTCCCCACCCTGCTAGCCTTAGGCCGCAACAGGCAGATCCTAGCCAGGTTGACCTAGGCCCAGCCTCTCTAATGGCAGGCAGCTGGCTCCTTAGACGGTTCCGGCTGCGATCCCTGGTGGATATCAAAGATATTTGATATAAAAGAATAATTTGTAAAAAAAACGATGTCATTTTGGGTTGTTTGGGTGTCGACGCTAGATAAAATCTTGTCGTTTTTTGTCGATTTAGAGTAGCTATAATCTTGACAAATTTCAAGAAAGATCCTACAATGAAGGCTAATTTTCAATAAAAAAAAGACTTCGACCTTTCGACACGGGTGTCGAAAAAATCCTTAGTCGTTAACAAAAACTTAACATATCTTTCTAGCAGGGAATTGGGTGAAGTATAGAAAGGACTACCATTATGAAAAATCAGGACGATCAACATCGAATGCATACAGACGATGAAAACATGCCATGTCAGTCAGTCACTTATGAAAAACTTTCTGTAGACATGGCATTGAAGATCTTTAAATTGGCAGAAAGGGCCGCCTATAAGATCAAGGCCACGACCAACCAAGGAAGCTATTCTACGGACGTCGATTCTTTTGGTTGTTTCTTTGATTTAACTCAGCACCATAATGGGGTCATTATCCTACAGTCCCTAGGCCCTAAAGGTAATACCTTCATTCAAGACCTCTGGGGCTTGCAATTGTATCCCTCATCTGTCAAATATATCTAAGCCCCACATCCCTCGTAGGCGGATCGTAAGCCTCGATAACCCATCATAACGCATCATAAACGTTTAGAAACTCGTATTTACTATTTTAAATTACAATTAGCTGTAATCGATGATCATAAATCCGAAAAGGCATGAGCAGACTTTCGAAGTCAATACCAGCCATGTAGCTAATAAGCTGTCAATCTAAGTTCAGTGAATATCCCATTTTAACCGGCCTCGCCGGTTTTTTTATTTTCTCTTACCAAATTTTCTAAGACGAAGCCATGGTGGCCTCTCCAGTGCGGCGACAGTGGCCTCTCTGGCAAGGTTGCAGCAGCCTGCCAGCTGGAATGCAGCGGCCTGGCCGACCATCTCCACCTTAACGGTCTGAACGAGCCCTAGAGCCTTATCTGTCCTTCCGACCCTTCCGGTCCTGACGGTCTTTCCGATCACGACGGTCCTTGCGGTCTTTATGGTCATGACGCTCCTTTCGGTCTCCCCGGTTACCCCGGTCGCCCCGGTCTCTTTGGTCGCCGCGATCTCTCCGCCCCCTGCGATCATCTCGATCTTTCCGATCACCCCGGCCACCCCGGCCGCCCCGGTTCCCCCGGTCTCCCCGGGCTAGAGTTCCATCTGGCATCTTATAGATTTCAAAATCAATAAAACGGTGGTTGATATCTACCTTGGCGACCTGGACTTCTAGGGTATCCCCAATCCGCAAAACCTTATCCTTATTCCGGGTCGTTGCGACAAACTGGTCTTCATCAAAGACGTAATACTCGGGCAGGGACCGAAAGAAGACGGCCCCTTCAACAGCATTGGGCAGACGGACAAAGAGAGCGTATTTGCTAAAGCCACTAATGGTCGCCTCATAGTGGTCTCCCAGGTGGCTTTCATAATACTGACAGGCCTTACTGTCTACGGAAGCTCGCTCACAATCAACCGCCTGGCGCTCCGTATCCGAAACATGGTCCGCCACATGGGCCGCTGCCAGTTGGCTCCCCGACTCTGGTGATCCATGCCCTTTCTTCGAGCCCTTGTCCTTACGGCCAGCTTTCTTCTTTTCCTCTTTTCTCGCCTCTTGCTCCTCGCTGAAACCCTGGAAGGGGGCAAAATCCTTAGGTTGTGTTTGTTTTTCCCAGGCCTCCTCAGGGGTCCCCTTCTCCTTCCAGGTCAGACGCCCTTCATGCTGGGGGAAATAGCGCTTCAGTTGCCGGTGGGTATAAAGATCAGAGTATCGACGAATAGGCGAAGTAAAGTGACAATAATAAGTGCTTGCCAAGCCAAAATGTCCCAAATTTTCTTCAGAATAGACCGCTTTGGCCATGCTCCGAAGCATGACCATATTGAGGAGTTCCTCATAGGGTTTACCTATCATATGGGTCATAACCCGACGGAAATCCTTGGGTTCTTCCAGGTCATGGGTCAGGTTTGCCGGTTCGCCCATCACCTGGGCCAGGACGGCAAAAGCCCTCACCTTTTCAGGATCGGGTGCTTCATGGATCCGGAAGACCATAGGAATCTTATACTTATCTGCCAGGCGAGCCACAAATTCATTGGCCGCCACCATGAAATTCTCGATCATCTTGTGGGAGTAAGAATCCTCTTCCAAGACAAGGTCAACCACCTTGCCCTCCGCATCCATAATAACCTTGGTCTCTGAGGTTTCAAAATCTAGGTTTCCCCTTTTGGCCCGAATCCCATCCAAGGCAATGGAAAGATCGATCAAGAGGCGAATCTTCTCAACAAGGACGGGATCATTTTGAAATTCTTCATCCCCCGCCAAATTCTCCTGGGCCTGGGCCGTCAAGGTCTCCAAATCCGGAACATCCGGCCCCAACTGACCAATGCGGAGGCGATGGAGGGCATCAGCATAGACCGTAGTATCTCGATACTCTTCCAAGTGGGCGTCAATATAGGTCTGGACCTGGGTATAAGTCAGGCGGTGATGGCTCTGGACCACACTCTCATAGAGCTTGGCATCCAGGAGGGCCCCCTGGGCAGAAATGTGGAGCTCGGAGGTCATGGCTAAGCGGTCCCGGTGGGGATTCAAGCTACAAAGGCCATTCGACAGGCGAGGGGGCAACATGGGAAGGACCATATCGGGCAAATATACTGAATTCCCCCGTGCATAGGCTTCGTCGTCCAAGTTAGACCCATCTTTTACATAGTGGCTGACGTTGGCAATATGGACAAAAAGCCGATAAGACCCGTCTTCCTCCAAGTCGATCCCCACAGCATCGTCAAAATCCCTAGCATCTTCCCCGTCAATGGTAAAAATCGCCTGGTCCCGGAGGTCCCGAAAGCTAGCCAAGGCCTCCGCCAGATCTTCCTCCGTCGGATCAGTGGGCAGGCTCTTGGCTTCCTCTTCCACCTCCCGGGGAAAGTCCGTCGTATAGCAAAATTCCTTCAAAAGGCCCGCTGTCAAGACAGAGGGTTCATTGGGGTCCCCCAAGACCTCGATGACCTCAGCCAGGGGATATTCGGTATAGGCATACACTCGGGCCGTTACCTTCATCCCATCCGGGGCCGCCTGGGCATGCTCCTTATCTACCAGGAGGATTTTCCCAAAAGCCTGGTGGGTCTTATCTAATTCAATGGTCGCCGCCACCTTGATGCCTGCCCCCGTAAATGTCCGGCGAAAGCGGGGTTCCGGATCCTCATAATGAATGATCCCTACAAGGGTCTCAGGCTGGTCCTGATCTTCCTCAACCTTCTGTTTACCAAGTTGCTTGCGTAAGGCATCTGCCAAATTATTCGTCATCGTAAAAGTCTTCTCCATCCATTTCTCAAGCTCATTTATGAGCAAATATTCCCTAATTTATTCCATCACGGGTACGGTTAAAGTGTACGGGACCTAGCGCATTTATGCAAGATGGGCCCAGATATCTTTTTTAAATTTTTCCAAAAAGCCTTGCATTTTCTTTTTAGCCCTGCTAGGATAGTTGAGCTATGGTGTGATTGATTGATTTGATTGAGCATTTCCATCGAGTCATCTCAGCAAGTTTTTCAGTCAAGTGATTGAATCGAAAGATGCACCGCTAGCAAGGAAGTCCAGAAAGGAAGCATTGGAATGAAAGCATTGGTCATCATACTTTCCGTCATTGATATCATCATCTGCATTACCCTCGTCTGTTTGGTTATGCTCCAGGACTCCAAGTCCCAGGGCTTAGGATCCATTGCTGGGGGCGCAGAGACCTTCTTTGGCCAAGGAAAGGCTGGTACTAAGGAAGAAAAGCTAAGGAAGCTGACCGAGATTACGGCCGTTTCTTTTGCTATTTTATCCATGGTTCTCTATGTGCTTTTAGGCCTCCTCTCCAAGACGGTCTAGAACTCAAGGGAGCATAGCTCAGTTGGTAGAGCATCTGCTTTACACGCAGGGGGTCACAGGTTCGAGTCCTGTTGTTCCCACCATTGAAGAAACCCCGTAGGCGCAAGGCTTACGGGGTTTTTATTTTGCTTTCACGAGGCCCAAAAATTCGTAAAGTGTACCCAAAAAAGTACCCAAAAAATTCCAGTGCGACCCGATAGCCAGCAATCAGGCGCAAAAAAAAAAGGCCACCCGAAGGTGGCTGGATAGACTCAATGATAGTAAAGGGCTCCCGCCTTTCGGCGGTAATGGATCAGATGTTAATGGCCCTAATTTTCCGGGCCAGGGACTTGTAGCTTCTCCCGCTCTCCTTGTCTAGTGTCGCAGCAAGAGCCTCCCGTTGCTCCTTCGTCATGAGGATGAAGACCCGGATGGCCTTGTCGACCTTGGATTCTCTGAGATGCTCATCGATCAAAGAGGTTAGGATCTTGATGTCTTCTGGCTCGAGCTCGGCAAGATCGAGGGCAATATCGTCGCCTTTGGCCTTTCTGTCGAGATAGACAGTCTTGGCTTTCTTGACGACTGGTATGAAGGGGTAGAATTCGTAGTTTGGATCATTTGCCCGATACTCTAGATAGCAGGCTTGAGACCGGTTTAGGCATAAGAGGAGTTCTTGTAGGTTCTTGGTCTGCAGGTTTGGGTCCTGCTCGAGGGTGGATTCAATGCTGGCGATGCATGTATCAATTGCGCTCATGGTAATACCTCCTAGTTTTTATAGTCTTGCACCGCAGCTTCGATGGCTGTGGTTAAGTACTTGTTAGCGTCGCCGGTGGCCGTCTCCAGGAGAGCCAGTCCCTCCTCCGAGATGATGCCCTGCGCCGTATGCAAGGCCCGTTCAAAGGCTTCTCTTTGTGCCTTGGCGGACCAGTCGGGCGTGCCCTTGATGGCGTCAACGTATACTTGTGACGTGTCTTTTACCGCCAATATAGCTGCGTTGGTGGCCTGATCTAGGATACCCTTAATGGCCGCATAGGTCATCTTTTGGGCTAGATAATTTCGCAGTAATAAGATCCCGTATACAATAGACGGCACTAGGACGCCTTCCAGGATCATCGTGATAATCTGGTTGTAATTCATATGGTTAATCCTCCTATTTGCATGGCAGGCTGAGGGCCTGCTTGGTAATCTGGGTACGGTAGCCATCCCCGCCAAGCGCTTTGTACGCTTCGTAGGTGTTGGCAATATCGGCTCTTTGTTGTGGGGATATTTCTCCGGCCTGCTCCACCGCATAACAGGCGTCATCGATTTGCTTTGCGAGTAAAATGCAAAGGGCTCTTTCAAACGCCTTGGATTGCTCAATTAGGTGCTTTACAGGCTTGATCGCAATACTAGCCAAAGTGAAAGCGGATAGGATCACGCCTAAAATGGTACTTACGATGTCTAGGGTCATTGTCTACCTCCTGGATATGTTGTAACGATGAAAGGTGCCGCTGATTTATCGCCCTGATCCACGATCCCCGCAGCGATCAGCGCTTGGGTGATACGCTTGCAGTAGGCTGCAGCGTTATCAGGCGACCGGAAAGCGCCTATCTGGACCCGATACAAGGGGTCCGCCTCTTTGGCGTGCTCCTCCTCGCCCGGGTTAGGCGGTTCATCAGGTTGGCTCGGCTTTACGCCCCTGTATTGAGCGACTTTGGCTTTGAAATCCTCCCATCCATGCCGTTCTAGGATCCGGTGCGGGCAGTATTTCCCTGACCAATCCTGGTGCATCTTAAGGGCTGTGATCGGCAGATCATACTGATCAAGTAGGTAGGCGCAGAGGCGGGCAGCTAAGTCTTCAGCTCTCGTATATAGGTCCGTGTCGTAGTCCATATCCCTCGTGATCTCGATGCCGATTGATTGCCTATTCCCGGGCCCGTTCCCGTCCCCTGCATGCCAAGCATTGATATTAAGTGGTATCGCCTGCCAGATCTCGGCCTCGTCCACGGAATAATGCCAGCTCTTGATCCCATCAGGGGCGGACTCGATACAGGCCTTGTTATAGGCATGTAAGGTCCTTGCGCTGGCGCTTGAGGCTGCGTTATGCACCGTGATAAATTTAGGCGTCATTGGCAGGTGTTGCGTATAGTATTTATTTGCAAAATCTGTTTTTATCTTCATTTTTGCTTCTCCTTATTATTTGTTTTTGGCAGCTTTATAACCGGCATCATATCCCGCAGCATACCCTGCTTTTCTCCCGTCTTCGTAGTATTTTCCAGCTTCTTCACGCAGTTTTGTCCAGAAGGATGTGCTAACTTTCTCGACTGTAATGGCCCCGTCCTTTATCTTGGCGGACCCAACTGCTTGATCCTCTATGTTGTTAGAGCTGATCTGGAAATCCGATCCCCTCTCTGGCAGATGCTTCGTCCTCAGGCAGCGGTTTGCCAATTTGTTATTGTCGACAGCCCCATCCTTTATCTTGTCGGTGCCAACTGCTTTGTCCGCTATGTTGTTAGAGCTGATCTGGAAGTCCCGTCCGTAATATGGCAGGTGCTTTGTCCTCAGGCATTTGTCCGCCAATTTATTATTGTCGACAGCCCCATCCCTTATTTTGTCAGGCCCGACTGCTTGATTCTTTATGTTGTTATAGTCGATCTGAAAATCCGATCCCACATATGGCAGGTGCTTTGTCCTCAGGCATTTGTCCGCCAATTTATTATTGTCGACAGCCCCATCCCTTATTTTGTCAGGCCCGACTGCTTGATTCTTTATGTTGTTATAGTCGATCTGAAAATCCGATCCCACATATGGCAGGTGTCTCGTCCTAAGACAACGATCCGCCAGTTTATTTGCGTCAATCATCGGTTCGTCGGCCAGCTTAGGTCCGGTAACAGCCTTATTTTTGATATGTATTGTATCTACTTCGAAAATGCCAGAAGCTGCGGGCAAATGCTCCGACCCCAACGATTCATTGCCTAGTTTGGCCCTACTTACTGCGCCATCGGCAAGGCTCCCTGTAAGGACAGATTCTTTTTCGATATTGCCATAGCCATCAATCTGGAAGTCAGACTTGATCTCTGGCAGGTGCTTCGTGCGCAAGAAGCCATCGGCCAACTTAGAGCCCGTGACAGCCCCATCTTTAATGGCTGCGGATGTGACCGCCTCAGAAGCTATTTTGGGGGCTGTTACGGCGTTGCTGTCAAGCTTGTCTTCTGTTATCGCCTTCCCCGTGATGTGCCGGGGCAAGATGGCAAAGTCTTGAACATGCCTCCCAGCTACCGAGTTCTCGGCCAGCGCACGATCCTTGACAGCTCCATCCGCTAGCTGCAGATCGCTTACTGCATGATCGTTGATTTTTTCTGTCGTGATACTGCCTGCCACTAGGTGCATCGTGCTGATGCTCTCTGCGTTGATGTGCTTTGCTTGGACGGCATTAGCAGCTATCTTGTCAGCGGTGATGGCCCCTGCAGCTATCTTGTCAGCGGTAATTGCTCCGGCCTGGACGCTATCAGAGCTAACCGCCCCCGCTGCAATCTTACCAGCGTTTACGGCTCCTGCTGCGATCTTATCGGCGGTGATTGCCCCGGATTGGATGCTCCCGGCACTAACGGCATTTGCTGCGATTTTTCCGGCTGTAACTGCTCCAGCCTGGAGATGTTCGGCCCCGATGGAGTTGGCAGCTATTTTGCCCGCTGTTACTGCTCCGGCTGCAATCTTGGAGGCGTCAACGGCTCCGGCAGAGATTTTTTCTGCGGTAATTGCGCCACTTACGATTTCCTTTGAGGTAACAGATCCGGAGGCAATCTTTCCCGCTGTGACAGCCCCCGCTGCTATCTTCCCAGCGTCAACAGCCCCTGCTTGGATCTTATCCGCCGTAACTGCAGCGCTAGCCAATTCTTTGGCAGTGATAGTACCCCCGGCGATATTTTCCCCGGTAATCGTACCGGCGGATATGTTGTCCCCGGTAATAGTCCCTCCGGCGATATTGTCGCCAGTGATGGTTCCCCCAGCGATGTTATCACCTGTAATGGTACCACCTGCTATCTTCCCGCCCGTAATGGTACCGCCAGCAATATTATTTCCGGTAATGGTGCCACCTGCGATATTGTCGCCGGTAACCGTTCCCGCAGCGATTTTATCCCCTTCAATGGTTCCCGCACGAATGGCTAGGCCCTCGATGCCGTCGCCAGTTGCTCCTGTGGTCCAGATCCACTGCCCTGAAGGATCCTTCCGGTTGGAGATGAGGAGGGTTCCCGCTTTAAGGCAGATGACCTTGGTAGGCTCCTGATCAATGGGCTTATCAAAGCTATAGATCCCGGCAGGGTAGCCCCATTTATTGCCTACTTTGAGATCGTAGTTATAGCCTTCTTCCCCCCAATAGAGCTCACCTAAGTGCTCAATAACCGTATTTTCTATGTTCTTGATGTCGTTATGGATTATCTTTGAACTCTCGTCAATGCTGATGCTAACCCGTTTTTCAAGGCTCCTTAATTGCTCGCTTGTATAGTCCTCCTTTGCGTCCCCGAATTCGGATTGGGTCTGATCCGGGTTTTTGAGGTCGTACACTGCCTTGATTACTTGAGCCTTAAGGGCGAGGTTCCCTTTCCGAGCCACCACCCAATCCCCCAATTGAACGCCTTTGGCGTGCTCCTGAGAAACTCTAAAGGTAAGCTTAGGGTGGTTGAGCTTTTGCAGCTCTTCCCAGGTAGCCTTGAGTAGTTCTGCCGGGTCCTCGATCTTTTCAAATACTACGGTTCCAATCCTAGGCGTTTTTCCATTCGTCCCAGGGTAGCCATATAAGGCAGTTGCCACGGGGTCCACCACATAAGCCTGTCCTTTTGGCTTGTCGACTGGATCCCCGGAGGCCTTAGACCAGACAACATCTTCAAAAAGGATCCGCCTTGTATAGCCTCCGGTTTCTTCTCCCTGTTTATCTTCCACGGGAAGACCCGCCCCCCGGCCAAGGAGCGCAGTGTAGATCTCGGCTGAATCCTGTTCAGCGATCACTTTCACCCCGTTATAGCCATCTGTGAAGCGTCTCCCGTAGAACTTGCCGTACTCCTTGTAGATGCCCACCTTTTTCTCGGATATCTTGGGCCCTGTATGGGTGATATAAGGTACGATGGTAACCCCTGTAGCCTCGATCAGATCTCGCAAAGCCTCAGTGATCGACGAATAATAGAAGGTTTGGGTTATATTGCCGACAACGTCCGTAGTCCCCCGGCTCCAGCCTGTGCCATTTAAGATCTTGTCTAGGGCCACGGGAATTGACGTACCACGGCAGCGGACTTCCTGGACGTATCGGCCCTGAAGGTCGTCATAGAAGATATGGACTCCCTGGGTCCGGTAGGTGTTCTGATGCTCCACCCCTATGACCCGAAAGACAAAGAGGTTAGAGCCGTTGTTGGGGTCCTCTGCGCTAAAATATCTCACGGCCTCTGGAAGGGGCTCCGAAGATTCGAGCGTTGCCGCAGACCAGCCTAGTTCTGCGGTTACTTTAGCGGAAATAAAGAACGAGGGGGCTGCAAGAGTAATCTGTTTGAAATTGTCGTCATATAGCGTAATCATAGATATCGTACCTCTTGGCCCTCAATTCTAATCTTGCCCGCTGGGGAAGAGGTCAAGCGGTCACCATCCGACAGGAAGAAGTCCTCAAGGTTACTTGATGCCTCCAAGTTAGCGCTGATGTTGGCGCTACCTATATAGGCCCCCCAGAGTCCTCTAGGGTAAAACTTAAAAGTTGAAGCGCTGGAGCCCCCAGATAAGCCGATATAATGGCCTGTAGTGGTATTGGTAATTCGCACCTTATCCGTGGCCTCCGCCACCGTAAAAGTGATCTTTTCCGGAATGACCGGGAATTCTGTCACGGCATGAAAGGTATCAGGCAAGGTTAGGTCTAAAGAAAAATCTCTTAAAAGGGCATTCGGTGACACCCGGAAAGTAACTCTTAGGAGCTCCTCGCCTCGACCTGGAATCCGGATCGATTGAATGGGTGAGACATCCGACCAGCTAGCCATCAGGTACCAGCCGTCAAGGGACTCGATTTTTAACTTTTCTTCAGTCTTTTTGACTGCTAGAAGAAAGTCGGCCCTAGCTTTAGCGGGAACCTCGAAAACAAGGCTAATTTCTCCCGATGCTGTCATAGCCCCCAGAATATACTCCCTCGGAACCTGTTTGCGGGCGTCAAAGTCTTGCACCGTCTCAAAGCTCCGGGCACTCGCCCCCAGGCCCTCAGAGCGCACAAAGCCCACCCCTGAGCTCCCCGTAAGTTCTCTATTCCCGAACCATACCCGGTCCCCCTGTAGATAGGATGGCAGGCTGACTAAATCCGTGAATTTATATTGTTTCAATCTTACACCCCAAGCTTTCCTCTTACTCTTTGCGAGTGGCTACCCTGGCGGTAGATGTCGTCTACAAAGGTTTCGTAATCATTCCCGCCAAGATTCAGGTTGATTTTTGCGGGCTGCGCTTTGGCGTTTCCGCCTCCTCCAGAGTGCCCGATCTTGTCAAGGCGTTCCTGAAGCCCCTTCATTTTGGAATCAAACTCAGGCCCCGGCCCATAGCTCTTGGCACCGGCCCCGGTGGCAAAATCTGGGAGTTTTAGGCTGTCTTGGGCCGTCCGGCTTAGCTCTTGAGCTGCTGCAGCAACGGCCCCCGTCTGAGATCGCATCCCCTCGGCAAAGGCAAGGGTTAGTGACTTCCCGGAAGCGTCAAAGATCGGCAGGGTGGCGTCCCTTGTCGTCTTAATGGCGCTTGAGGTGTTGCCTTCTAGGTCTTTTTGAAGAGCGCTAATTTCTCGGCTTTGCCTTGCCCTTTGTTTACTTCCAACGTCTTTGGTTAGCGTCGTCAATTCGCCGTCAATATGGTCAAAAGCAGGGCCAAAATCGCTTTCTTTAATGGCTTCTTCGGCCTTCTCTGGAATAGATAGCCAGATTGCCTTGAAGGCTGGCTCCTTGTCATCCAGTTCGGCTGCCAGGCCTTGGACAAAGGCTTGAATAGGTTTGCGCCCTTCTTGAATGTAGTGCTCAGCGTTCACGCTTGTTTCAGCGGCCTTTTCCTGGATGGCGTAGAGCCTAGCATATTCGGCGTTGATATCATCTACTAAGGCCCGTGCATTCTCGCTTAGTTCTTTGTTAGATTCGATCGCCCCGCCATTAGCCTTCACAATCTCATTCACAAGGACCTGGGACTGTTCAGCGCCTTCAGCGCCCATCTCCTTGAGCTTAGCGATGACGCCTTGATCAATCCCCGACTTCATCAGGGCTTCCACGTTGGTTCTCCATTGCTCCAGGGCTTTTGCATGTTCTTCCAGATTAGACTTTATCTCATCAAAGGATAGGGCGGTCTTTTGCTCGATCGCTGAAAAACCTGCATCCGCAGTATCGGAGAACTTTTCAATGGCCGATTCAGCAGCGGCTAGACGGTCCTCGTAGGTGCTGGCAAGTTCTGAAATGGATAGCCCTTGTTCCTTGGCAAGGCGCACCACCTCCTCAGTGGATAGCCCCATGCTTTCAGTGAGTGTCTCTAGGCTCTCGCCTAACTTGTTCAGATCGCCCCCTGATAGCTTTGCGATGTCGCCAAGGGTCAGACCCATCTCACTGAGCTCCGAAACGGCATCTTTTGCGGTTCCAAAGCTCACCTGGTAGGTCTCGGCTAACTCCTCGACAGAGGCCCCTTGATTAGAGGCCATTTGGGCTATGGTGCTCGTCGTGGTCCCCATATCCTCGGCAAGGCCGGAGATACTAGAGGCCATCTTGTCAAGCTCTTCTTCTGTCATCCCCGCAGCCTGGGCGGCAGAGATCCCGAAGGCATCAAAAAAGCCAGCTGCATCTTTGGCGGCTATGCCAAGATTTTCGGCAAGCTTTCCAGCGGCCCCCGTAAAAGCCCCAAAAGAGGCCCCTGCATCGCCTAAGCTCCGGGCGATCTTTTCCGCCTCCTCCTTTGTGCGTCCATATGTAGTAACGAGTTCCTCCATATGGGCCCGGGCTTGACTTGTTGACAAGGCAGCCTTCAGTTGCTGCTCGTCGTACTTTTCAAGGGCCTTGGCAGTGGCTTGGTATTGTTCATGAGTCTTAGCAAGGGACAAGTCTAGGGCTTCAATGGAGGCTTTCAGATCCTTGACGCCATCTGAATCTTTCGTCGAGAGGCCAAAAAAGATCTTCTTCTTCCCCATGCCGGAGCTTTCCAGCTCCTGGAGCTTCTCCTTGGCAACTGATAGCTGGATTTCTTGCTCTGTTCTCAGCTCTTTGAGGTCTGCCAGCTGCTTTTTATAAGCTTCTACCTTCGAGAGCTTTTCTAGGGTCTGGATTTGGTCCTGGACGTTGCGGGAGCATTTGCCAGCATCTTCAGCCCATTCTTTTGAGCTTACGGCGATTTCAGGGTATAGCTTTTTCAGGTTCTCGATAGTATCCGCAAAAGCTTTTTGCCGGTCGTCGGCTTCTTTGTATTGGTCTTTTAGGGTGCTTAGACTGTAAGCGTAGTTCTTAGCTTCTTGAGCTGCTTTCTCGTGCCCTTTGAGCTCTTTTGAAAGTTCCTGGTTGCGTTCTTCTCCCGCAGCTGCCAGGCTCTTGAGGCTCCCGGCCAGGGTTTGGGCAGCTTCAGCAGCCATCTCCTGCTCTTTGCTATTCTTATTCAGCCAGCGATTAAGACTAGATAGAGCGGTGATGGCTAGGCCAATTCCCGCAATGATGAAGCCGATAGGATTGGCCTTCATGGCGGTGTTAAGGGCGATCTGCGCAGCCGTTGTTATCGATATCTGACCAGCGAGGACACCATGAGCTAACGTATTAGCCGTGATGGCCCCGGTCTCAGCAAGAAGGGCCGTTTTTTGGGCCGTAGTGAACGCAAGGCCGTTCTTCTGGACAATGTTGCCTTCTTTTGTGACCACCAGGCCCATCTGTTTGGCTACTAGCTGCATTTTATGAGCAGAGGTAGCCTCAACAAGGGCGGCGGTCTCAGCTTTTGTAAGAGCTGCCCCGTTCTGCTTGAGGATATTTCCTTCTTCGGTAACAGTAAGGCCGAGCTTAGCAGCCGCAATTCTCTTTTCCTCCTCCGCCGTGCTTTTTGCCATAGCGTTGGCGTAGATATCACTTACTGAGGCTCCCTTCTCTAGCCCAGCAAATAGAGTATCCCAGGCCTTGCGTTGGTCTTTTAGTTTCTGCCGGTGATCCGAGAGGTAACGGCTGATCATTTGCCAGGCTTTGTGGCCCTGTATGCCTGCTAACCCGGAAAGGACCACTCCGGAAAGGGCCCGGAAGTTCTTACCTACAAACCCCGCCAGCTTGCCTATTTGCTTAAGAACCTTTTCCGTAAAAGATCCAAGGTTAGCAATAACGGTCTTAGTACTCTTGAGGTCGGCTTTCTTGCGCCCTTCCTCCCAGGAGGTGATGATACTTTGCACGCCCCGGGTAACCGCTGCCTTAGCGTTGGCGATGGATGCCGACCAGCTGGCACCGGCTTCCTTAGCAGCCCCCGCAAGAGCGGGGAAGCTTGCCGTCCCCATCTTAAAGCCCTTCTCCATGGTGGCAAAGAACTCCTCGGCGGAGATAGCCCCCTTTTGGAGCTGCTTACTTACCTCCTCCCCTGTCTGCCCCGAGGCCTCGGCAAAGATCTGCATGGCGGGGATGCCTTTGTTGGCAAGCTCCCGGAATACCTCCCCGTTTGCTTTGCCTTGTGTAGCGACCTTCTGCAAAGAGTAAGCGACTGAGTTGAGGGCATCATTGGAGGCCGTACCAAAGAGGGCCAGAGCGTCACCAAATAATCCAATGGACGAGACCGCCTTATCTACGTCTTGTCCGGCGGTCACGAGGCCTTGAACAGCGGAGGCCGCCACATCGAGCCCGTAGGCCGTGCCTTTGACGCTTTGATTTACTTTATCCACCGCCTCCGCAGCAACCTCAGAACTTCCGGTCATCAGCTGGATGGAGCGGCTGAATTGATCTAGGGTATCGATCCGGCCTAAGGCCTTATCAATCGAGCCCCGAATCAGGCCCCAGCCCTTAGCAATCCCCGCAAGGATGAGCTGAGAGCCGACAAAGCCCTTCAAAGTATCTTGGAAGCTCAAAGCCTGATCGTTGGCGCTGGACGTGGCCCTTTCCACGTTCCCCGTTGCTTCTGCAGCTTTGGCCATCGTGGCAGCAAGGCCCGCATCCCGAGCCCGCAATACAGCCTCAACTACAAATGATTCTTTTGATTCATAATCTGCCATGTTCTGCCTCCCATTCTTGCTGGGCTCTTGCGATTCTTTCTAGTTCTTGCCATTTGGCTTCCTCCTTGGGGGACTCCCCAAAGATAAGGCTTTTGGCTTTCTCTGTGTTGTACAATTGCGAGACTTCCTGCACAAGGTAGCGACCGTTTGCGTCTACCGCCTCGGCAGCCCTAAGCATAAAAGCAAAATCAGCCAATTCCCCCATTCGGTGGACTTGCTTCAGGAGCGCCCCGGACTTTCTCGCAGCGTATTCCCCAAGGCTCATTCTTCTTAGTTCAAGGTAAGAGCAGCCAAAATAGGCCAGGCCATAGGCAATGGCCCGCTGATAACTAGTTCGGCTATCTAACTCTTCGCTGCCACGCCCTGGACTATTTGCTGGACAAGCTGATCCATGATGTTCTGATAGCCTTGTAACATCTGAGCCGTCATCGGGGAGGTCTGCAAGGCCTCTTTTAACGATAAAAAAAGCTTTTGCACCTCTTCGGGCTTACTTTTCAGGATCCCCTCTTCTATCTCTTTTTCCGTGGGTCTTTCGCTCTTAGGCTCGGTGCAGGTGCCCGCCTGAATGAAATGCACAAGGCCCAAGGGGCTGCCTTGCTCGATATCGGCCATCAGCTGCGCCACGCCCGTGGAAAAGCTAATGCCAAAGTCAAGCTTGGCCTCTTGCTGGGCGTCTAGATAGCGAATAAAGTCAAGGCCCATGTAGATCTTGTAGGTTTTATCACTTAGGGTAATATCCATCGCTTATCTCCCTCAATAAAAAGAAAAGAGGAGGCTTTTCGCCCCCTCTTACGGGTTAAACTACTTTCTCAGTACCCCGGAAGGCGTACTGATATTGTGCTTCTTGTGCTTCTGTTAGGGTTACAGTTCCGGACTGAGGAACCCCGTTGATCGACATGGTCGTTGAGATCCTAGAAAGGTCAGAAACGTCCGCGGGCACGCTCCAGCCCTGCAGTCTCCCCTGGGCATATTGGGCATCTGCTTTCTTCGTGCTTGTGTCATAGGTCGACATGTCGACGTCCCAAACCTCAAGGATGGCATCGTCAAGGACTGCCTGCTTAAGCATCTTGTTCAGTTCGTCATTCGAAGCTACGGCCTCGATCGATAGGGTAACTGTCAGGCCTCCTCCTGAAGTGATTGTCCCGTCTTTGGTGTCGATCCCTTCAACGGATCTTGCATAATCCCAGGTGTGGGTAGTCTGCAGGGCAAGCTTTACGCCTGTCTCCTGCTTATCCTGGTCCAGTCTCCGAAACATGAGGATTTTATCTTTCCCCTTAATTCCTGTATTTTTAGCTGCCATAATATTTTCTCCTCTTCTTCTATGATAAGGTCCAGGTCATCTCCACATCCACCACCCATAAGTCCTCAGCAGTAGTCTGGTCGGTTCGGGTAATGGTGTAAAAATCACCTGGTAAAATTTCTAAGTTATACGGGGTGGTATCTACCCCTTTACAAAGTCTATGCAGTAAGTCATTTGCTATTTTAGTAGCAGGT
>CAKZWV010000040.1 GCA_937922005.1 uncultured Clostridia bacterium
ATTACCTGTCCGGTGGTGAAGCAGGGCAACTCAATGCCTTTGAAGAATACGCTGTTCGGGAATTAACGAAAGATGCTGTGCATGACAAATACCCGCTTGATATTGCTTCGTATTTAAGAGAATTGTTGTAAGCTATGGTGTCCTCGAAAACTACAAGAAAATAATCCGCACAACACAATCAGAGAAGGATAAATCCTATGAGAGAATTTGAGTATTATTTGTTCGAGAATTTCGATGCAGACGAAGAATCGAGTAATCCCAACAATCCAAGATAATTTCTCGGAACAGAAACCAATGCAATACTCCTGCATTTTTAGCTCTTAGCCTTTCAAGCGGTTCTTCTAAACAGGAGCTTGCTAGAATGGCGCAAGGTAAATCCATTGTACATATTCAAAATGCTGATATTCAAAAGCTGTCCATTGCTTTTCCCTCATATTGCGAGCAAGGTTTGATTGTTGAATACTTCTCCCACCTCGACCGCCTCATCTCCCTCCAGAGGCAAAAACTCACTAAGCTCCAAGGGCTCAAGAAAGCCTTCCTGGAGAGGATGTTTCCTCCGTCTTGCAGCGGAGGCAAGTAATATTAAGCCCTAGACTATGCAATTTCTACCGCTCCAACATAGAATTGCAGCCTTCCTTCACTAACTTTCATCTTTCGTAAGCCTATTGTAAAAGGACCGATCTTTCTCCTCCAGATTCTCCCGAAAGCTCCGGAAATCTTGAAGGGTCAAGCGGCTCAAGTCTCGACCTAAACTCAGGCTGATCCAGCTAAGGATCAGGGCCCGCTGATCTTCTCTCCCGGTCAAAACCCCACGAAAGAATTGGTCAATGGAGGCAAAAGCGGGAGTCATGGTCTGGGGGCCGAGACCCCCCTCAACCTGGTCAGGACGCCAAAGGAGGGCCGAAGCCCAGTCTACCAGAACCAGATGGCCTGACCCTGGCTCTTTGTCAGGAATAAAGATGAGATTGGACGGCTTTATATCAAGGTGAAGGGGCCTACCAGACCCCACTTCTTCCAGGAGAGGCAGGGTTCTCAGGCCCTCAGCCAACTCAAAAAGCAAGGGGCGGAAAAAGGCTTTCCGATAAGCGACCCGACCCGCTTCCGTGGTCCAGCGATTCCCTGCTAGGTCCTGCAATAGTCCCAGAAAGGGCCCCTGTCCGGTCAAGACGGTTGAAAGGGGCCAGCCAGGAGCCCAAGCAAAGACCAAGGACTCCTTGATTTTACCTTGGGGCTTCTGCTCCCTCCCTTCCAGAGGATTCAGCCGCCCTCCCTGCTGCAACTCCCCCCGGTCTCGGAGGGCCACCCCCTTGGTCGTTGGCAAGAGGCCCAGACAAGAAGGCAGGAAGGGTGCCTGGACGACCTGAAGATAAGAGCCAATCCGGGGATCGGCAAATTGCTTCAAAGTTTTCAGCAGGTAACGGGGCCTCCCCTCTTCGTCTCTCCCTAGGAGGGTCCCCTCCCCTAAGACATCTACTTCCTTGAGCCCTAGGCCAGATACACTCAAGCTAGGCAAGGCCTTGCGAACCTGGTCCTGGTAGCGCTGTTTCTGTTCTTTTTCTCCGATTGACAAAATCTCTTTCCTTTCCCCCAAAGGCAAAAAACGAGCCTCGGAAGGCTCGTTTCTTAGAGTGAATGATGCAAAATCATACATCGCTTTGCTTCTTGCTGGCTTCTCTGTCCGTATCCGGAGCGGGGGCCTTTGCTGGACTCAGGGCCTTGCCCTTGCTTGCAGGATCCTGGTCCTTGCGAGCGGCCATGGATAGACTATGATAGCGGGGGATCCCCGGCAAGCGCTTTCCTTGGCGATCATAGAGGGCGGGAGAAGTCTGATCCTCGACGCACTCTTTGGTCACATGGACCCTAGCAATATCCGACCGGGAGGGAATCTCGAACATGATTTCAAGCATAATCCCCTCCATAATTGTCCGCAGGGCCCGGGCTCCCGTCTTCAGGGCCACGGCCTTGGCAGCAATCGCATCAAGGGCCCCTTCCTCAAAGGTCAGGAAAATCCCATCCATATAAAGGAGCTTTTGATATTGACGGACCACGGCATTCTTCGGCTCCAGGAGGACCCGCTTCAAAGCCGCCTCATCCAACTCCTTCAAGGTAACGAGGGAAGGAACCCGGCCGACAAATTCAGGGATCAAGCCAAACTTCACCAGATCATCCGGCGTCACTTCAGCCAAGATCTCACTCTCGTCGATGTCTCCAAGGCCCCGGATATCGGCATCAAAACCGATGGTCTTCTTCCCAATCCGGTTTAAAACGACTTTTTCCAAGCCATCAAAGGCTCCACCCAGGATAAACAAGATATTTTCTGTGTTAATGGAGATAAATTCTTGGTTGGGGTGTTTGCGGCCTCCCTGAGGAGGAACATTGGCGATCGTGCCCTCAATCATCTTGAGGAGGGCCTGCTGGACCCCTTCCCCGCTCACATCCCGGGTGATCGAGGGATTCTCACTCTTCCGACCGATCTTATCAATCTCGTCGACATAAATAATCCCCGTTTCAGCCTTTTCCACATCCCCATCCGCATTTTGGATGAGGCGCAGAAGAATATTCTCCACATCTTCGCCTACATAGCCAGCTTCCGTCAGGGTCGTCGCATCAGCGATGGCAAAAGGCACATCAATGAGGTCCGCCAAGGTTTTAGCCAGCAAAGTCTTACCAGACCCCGTCGGCCCAATCATGAGAATATTACTCTTTTGGAGCTCAACCGCAGCCAACCTCTTCGCCAGCGCCAGACCGGGATCCTTGGCATCACTGGCCGTCGAGGCGGGAGTATTTGCAGAAGAAGAGTTGGAATCTAATGAGGCATTGGCACCCTCAGACCCAGCTTGTCCCTTCTTTCCTGCTAGATCCTCCGGGGAAGAATCAAGCGACAGGGCTTCCGGGGCCGTATCTAAGTTATAGATCCGCTTATAGTGGTTGTAGACGGAAACTGCTAAAACCCGTTTGGCCTGGTCTTGGCCGATAACATACTCATCCAGGCCCTTTTTCAGGTCACGGGGAGTCGGCAGGTCGCCCAGGGATTTGGAGAGTTTGGCCAGGGTCTCGCCCATTTTCTTGGGACGCTTCCGACCGGAGTGGTCGATGATGTCCATGCAGAGGCTGACGCACTCGTTGCAGATATTGATACCAGGGGCACCCTGGATCATGAGTTCAACCTCATCCTGGGATCTGCCGCAAAATGAACAAATATTCCTGCCATTGCCCCGGCCTGATCCCCCTGTCTTGCGAGGGACTTCAGGGAGGAGATCTCTCCCCCCTTTCCTGGGATCGAGGTCAGCTCGAGGCCCTCGAGGTCCACCCCCGTCAGGTCCCCGGTCTGGGGCCATGTAGGCCCGGACCAAGGAGGGGACAGAAGCGAATCTCAGTGGATAAGCTTGTATTCCTTGCATGCTCTGTACCATAGGCCCCTACTACTCACGGGGTTTCATGATTTCGTCGACGATCCCGTATTTCAAGGCTTCTTCGGCGTTCATCCACCGGTCACGCTCTGTATCCCGCTCAATGATTTCAATGGGTTGCCCGGTCCGCTCGCTTAAAATGTGATTTAAGCGCTTGCGGATTTGAATAATATGCTCGGCAGCAATGCTTATGTCGGAAGCCTGACCCTGGGACCCACCTGAGGGCTGGTGGATCATCACCTCGGAATTCGGTAAAGCCTTTCTCTTCCCCTTGGTGCCAGCCGCCAGGATCACCGATCCCATACTGGCCGCCATTCCCATGCAGATGGTCTGTACATCTGACTTGATGTACTGCATGGTGTCATAGATCATAAGACCTGAACTAACTTCTCCCCCAGGACTATTGATATAAAGAGAGATATCTTTGTCGGGATCTTCCGACTCCAAAAAGAGGAGCTGGGCGACCACGAGGCTGGCTGTCACGGAGTTCACTTCCCCGCTCAGCATAATAATCCGATCCTTCAGGAGGCGCGAATAGATATCATAAGACCGCTCGCCCCGAGAGGTCTGCTCAATAACAACAGGGACCAGGCTTCCCTCCCCACGAATGGGATCGGCAGCCTGTAGGCCCCTCAGTAAATCTAATTTATCGATTGCCATTTCTCAACATTCCTTTCCTCAAACTATAACACGAACGATAGCACTTGCTATAATACCGACTGACCCTGATAAAAACACAGGGTCAGGGTCCTTCTTAAGGCCTACTTAGGGCCTACTTAGGGCCTTCTTAGGGCCTACTCGGCTGCTTCTTCCGACTTGGCTGCGCCCTCGGCCTCTTGGGCTCCTTCAGCCCCTTCCGCTGTCGCTGCTCCTTCCGCTGCTTCAGCGTCTTCCGAGGCCTCAACTCCCTCCGGTTCTTCCACTTCTTCCGGCTCAGGAGGGACATCCGTCGTCTTGACCGTATTTTCTAAGAAGTCCAAGACGGCATGGATTCGGGCATCATTCAAGAGATTCACATAGTAGTCAGCCATAAAGTCGACATCTTCCCGGAGGGGGGTCTCTAGGCGGTCTGTCTGCTTGGTATACTCATAGATACTCTTGCGCTTCTCATCTAAGTCGACGTCGTCCACAGATAAGTTCTCTGCCCCAAAGATCTGTAGGGCTCCAGCGTACATCTTGAGTTCTTTTTCTACATTCTTCCTTAGATCCTCAGAAAACTCGTTGATATCGGTCCCTGTGATGCTCAAAAATTGCTCTAAGCTCAGGTGGAAACGCTGGCTGACATTGCGGGCAAAATCTTGAATGGATAATTTCAAGCGGGCAGCAACAACCTCGGGTAAGAAGCTGGATTCATAGCACTCGACAATTCCTTCTCCGATCCGATCACGGAACTCATTGCGGAGCTGGACTTTCAACTCTTCGAGCAGGTCCTTGCGAATCTCCTCACGGTACTCATCCACGGTATCGGCAGTCTCGCTGACGTCCTTGACAAACTCATCATCCAAGTCGGGTAAGACAGTCCTCTGTCCCCCTAAGACTTCAATGGTAAAGGTTCCTTCCTTACCTGCCCGGTCTTTTTGATAGTACTCCTCCGGGAAGGTCAAGGTCACTTCAGAGGTCTCGCCAACCTTGTGCCCAAGCAGGCTCGGTCCCAAACCGTCCACCAGTTTGTAGCCTCCCGCATCCATATGGTCGTGCTTGCCCTCTTCTACTTTTTCCCCATCGATCGATAGGTCATAGAGGACTTCCAGATGGTCATCCTGCTGGATTTCTTTGCCAGGCTCCAGATCTTCGAGGCGGGCTAATTCTTTCCGCTTGGCCTCGATATGCTGGTCAATCTCTTCTTCTTTGACCTCTGGCTCCTCTTTATAGATCACAAGCTCCTTGTAATCCTTCACCTTCTCCGCTTTGGGCATGGTAAAGGCAGAAAACTCAAACACCAGGCCCTTCTTGATATCGCTTTCTACGATATGGATGGGAGATGTCTCAATAAACTCATAGTTTTCTTTTATATACTCATAGAGAGACTGGCGCACGAGATCAGCAAAATAATCCTCCGGCAATTCCTCCAAAAAGGCCTGTTCTCCAAAGTACTTGATGGCGATCTGGAAGGGGACCCTGCCCTTTCTGAAACCTGGGATAGACACATCCTTGGCCATCTTCCGATAGGTGGCCTCCAAGTTGCTGCGATAAGACTCCTGGTCAGCTGTCACCGTAATCTTAAACTTGTCTTCGTTAATCTTTTCAATGGAACAAGCCATGAATTTCCTTTCCTCCTTGACTCATATGGGATTCGCCTGGGTCTTCGCCCAGTCCGAAAGACTCTGGCTATTTTAGCCGATTCTCCCTGGCCTTGCAAGATGCGAAATACAGTGTTCACTCGTCAAGGAGCCAGTCGATGAGATTCTCGGACTTAATTCCGTCATAGGAAGCATCAAGACCCGGTTCAAGAGACAGCACGATTTTTTCATAGTTATCACGGATGCTTTGCAGGGGGGTGAGCTCACGCTTGCGTATATCTTCGCTCATCATCGACTCCGTTACTTGGATATACTTTTTCTCGTCGGCGGTCGTGGCAATGAAGTCAACCTCCGTGGTTCCAATCTTTCCAATCGCTACATTATAGCCCCGGCGAAGCAGTTGAAAATAAACGACATTCTCCAGGGCATGGCCGCTGTCACGATTGCGAAAACCCAGCAGATAATTACGAAGTCCGATGTCGACGATATAATACTTTCCGAGCGTGCGGAGATAGGCTTTTCCCTTGATGTCAAAGCGTTTGATATCGTAAAAGAAGTAGCTTTCCAAAAGCGCATTCACATACGCCTGCACGGTGTGCGCACTAGGTGATCCTTTGCGTTTGCCATCGTCTAGAAGTCCTTCGTTAACCAAAGTGTTGCCGATAGAAGCAATCGACACATTAGAGCCTATATTATCCGCAAGGAATAGGATGATCTTACGAAGCAGGGTAGGGTCTGTGATCTGCTTTTGACCTCTACGTTTTTCTCGCTCCAAAATATCACGAATCACGACGGTGGAATAGATACCGTCGAGGAGCGACAGAGCCTTTTCCTGCTCCAGCCCCACATCAGCGATACCGGGCATTCCGCCAAAACGCATATAGGCATCGAAAAGCTCCCGCAGCTCATAGCGGTCGCCCCTCTTGTCGAAAACCTGCTTGCGAAGCCCGCCAAGGGCACTTTGTCTTTCGCAAAGCTCGAAACCATGGAAATCGAGGAACTCACGGAAAGAAAGCGGCAGCATTTTGATTTCCACGCACCGCCCGGAGAGATAGGTGGAATACTCCGAAGAAAGAAGATAAGCATTCGATCCGGTGACATAGATGTCGCAGTCAAAATCCACACGGAAGGCGTTGATCGCCTCCTCCCATGCCTCGACCCGCTGCAACTCATCAAAGAAAAGATACATCCGCTTTCCAGGGACAATGCGTTCTTTCACATAATGGTAAATATCATCGGTGCTCATTCTGCGGAAATCAAAGGATTCAAAATTCATCTCGATGATTTGCTCCGGAAGTACACCGGTATCCTTTAAATGCTGAATCATCAGCTTTAACAGACTGGACTTGCCGCAACGGCGAATACCGGTAATCACCTTGACAGGCTCTGTATCCTGAAAGCCAATGAGCTTATTCAGATAACGGGCACGCTTCTTAAGTTCATGGGAATCTATCATGCTTTCACCCCTCCTGCTCTATTAGTATTGCATAAATCGGCGAGAAAATAAAATAAATGCACTATAGTGCAAAAACTTTTCGTGTCAAACTCTTGACAAGAAAAAAGAGGAGTTGTATCTTAACTGTACTGTTAGTGTTAGTACTCAGAAAACAGATAGGACAGTTAGCCATCCCCCTGCAAATACTCCAGCTTCCACCAGCCAAGACCTTTCTGGCACCGATCCTGAAGAAAGGCAGGTGTCTCTGAATCTAAGGATAGCCGGGGGCTCCAGAGCTAGGAGCGGGCCAACTTTCACCTATTTGTATCCTCCTGAATCCACCAGCACGAAACGAATCCGATATCCATCCTGGAAAGGAGGCATGGCATGACCCTATTTCATCTGGATCCTCTCAGCCGAACGCCCATTTATGAGCAATTGAAGCGGCAAATCATGACCTATATTTCGGTCGGTCTATTAAAAGAAAATGACCAACTCCCGTCGGTTCGACAATTTGCTCAAGATTTGGGGATCAACCCCAATACGGTACACCGGGTGTATCGAGAGCTGGAACAGACAGGAGTCCTCTATACGGTGCCCCAAAAGGGAACATTTGTAAGTGGAATTCCTGATGCCACCCCAAAAAATTATGAGAAATGGACCCAGGCCTGCTACGACCTCTGTCAGCGGGCCGTCGCTTGGGACCTCGATCTCGAGCGCTGCCAAGAGATTTTTGACGAACAGATCATTAAAATCAAGGCTTGGAAGAGACAGCAAGGCAGCCTAGCTGAAGAGGCTGACAGCAACCAGGCCAAGCTTCAAACGAAAAACAAGGCATCTGGGCCACAAGCGTCCCAAAAAGCTGAAGAGGCTGCTCCAAAAAGGACAGAGAAAAGAGAAAAAGGAGAGAAAAAATGATAACACAGAGCCATTGTGCAGGCACGACACCAGAGCCCATTCTCGAAGTAAGGGCTCTTACGAAACGATTTGGTAAGACGGTCGCCCTCGACCAATGTACCTTCGATATCCCCATGGGCAGTATCATGGGCCTGGTTGGCAGCAACGGGGCCGGAAAATCCACCTTCATGCGGATTGCGGCCGGGGTCCTCAAACAGGACGGGGGCCAGATTGCCTACCGGGGCCAAGCCATCTACGACAACCCCGCTGTCAAATCGGAGATCCTCTTTGTGGCAGACAACCCCTGGTTCTTCCCCGATAGCAACCTGGAGACGATGAGCCCCTTCTATGCCCATCTCTACCCCCGCTTTGACCCCGACCTCTACCAGCACCTCCTCACCATCTTTCCCCTCGACCCCAAGATGAAATTTACCCATATGAGTAAGGGGATGCAAAGACAGGCGAATTTGCTCCTGTCCCTAGCTGCTAGGCCCCGGCTGATCCTCATGGACGAAGCCTTCGATGGTCTGGACCCGGTCATGCGCCAGATTTTAAAGCGCCTGGTCGCTTCGGAGGTGGCCAGTGGGGAAATGACCGTTTTGATCGCCTCCCATAACATTCGTGAATTGGAAGATTTCTGCGATATCGTTTCGATCCTCCACCGGGGCGGCCTCCTCTGTGTCCAGGACATTGAAGACTTGAAACTTGGGATCTTTAAGGTCCAGACCGGATTCCCCCAAGCAGTGACGAGGGAAGATCTGGAGAAAATGGGCCTGAAGCTCCTCGATATGAGCCAAGACCAATCTGTCTATCGCCTCCTCATCCGGGGCGACCGCGAAGTTATTTTGCCAAAGTTGGAAGAGTTAAATCCTTATTTCCTGGACCTCCTCCCCCTTAGCCTCGAAGAATTTTTTATCTACCAACTAGAAGACCTGGGTTACGGGGTCGCCGAGATCCTGGGAGGTCAGGCAAGCGATAAAGAGACCACCGAGAAAGGAGGCAGCCATGAGTTCAATCAATACAACAAGTCAAAGCAAGCCAATGGATCTAAGCAGTCCTCCAAGTAAGACCGTCCACGCTCCCTCTTACCTTTATAAGTATTATGTGCGCCGGAACTTCTCCTATATGGGCCTGGTGACCCTGGTCCTCTTCATGGCGCAGATCTTGCCCTTCTTGCTTCTACAGGGGGACAAGGTCAACGTTTCCACCATTGTCGGCCTCTTTTCACCCTTGTTTACCCAAGAGGCAGGTTCCTTGTATAGGTCAGCTAATCTCTTGCTGACCATGCAAATCGCCCTCCTCGTCCCCATCATGGCCATCCTGGCCTGGTATCCCGTTTATACCTGTTTTGGAGAGAATTTTAAGAAAAACGCTTCTGACTGGATCTACGCCTTGCCCCTGACCCGCAACCATCAGACGACCATCCGCCTCGGGGCCCTATTAACCGTAGAGCTCCTCCCCTTCCTGGTCCATGCCTTGGCCCTCTTGGCCTTCTTTGGCTTGAGCACCCATACCCTCCCGGAACACCTAGAATCCATGTTCGGGACTGTGACAGGTGCCAGCCGAGAAGTCTTCTCGCCCTGGTTGGCCTACGCCCCCTTTTACTTGAATTTTGTAGCTGGCGTTCTCGCCTATATCTTGGTTTTGACCTTCTGGGTTGGGATGACTGGCAAGGGCAGTGAATTCATGGTGGTAGGCTGGGCCCTCCAAGTCTTTTGGGGCCTCCTTTTGATCGCTCCCAATGTCTTTCGCCTCCTAGCCCACAAAGATATCATTGATTGGCTTAATTTGTGGGAGGGGACCTGGGGCCAGTGCCTCATTCTCAGCAACCAAAGCTCCTACCCCGGCCACCTTCTCCACCTGATGCGAGCGGGATCCGTTAGTTTGAATTTTGCCTTACCGATGGGTCCAGAAAATATTCCCTTAGCCATCACCGGCAATCTTGTGCTCCTTGCCCTTGTTTTCCTGGTCTTTCGCTATCGTCCGGCCGAAATTGCCGACCAGCCTATGTTTGACTTTGCCTGGTATAAGGTCTTTATGACCCTAGCTGCCATGACCGGGGGCTTTTCGGTAGGTTGTTTTTTCCACCTGGTCTTTTTCGATCGGTCTCGGATGGATTTCTGGATTGGGGCCATGTTAGGCGCTATCTTAAGTATTGCCCTGGCTTGCTTTATCGGCAAGGGCGCCACCTGGCCTAAATTCCGCAAGAGCCTGATCTATGGGGCCCTGGGCTACCTCCTCCTCGTGGTCTATGCTTTGATTTGGATCAAAGCGATTGCCTAAGGCTGATCTAAGAAAGGAATCATTGTATGCAATTTGTTCAAAAACGCCTTCGTCGTAGCACCTGGATACAAAAGTTAGAACAGGGTCACCCCCTGCTGGTCCAATTGATCGACCAGGTTTTCCCTTGGATCCTCCTTTGCGTCGCCTTCCAGGTCTGTTTTGTCTGGATCCCTCTTTGGCATAGTTATTTTTCTAAAGCCCATGATGACTTCTTACTACCGGGCCAATATCCTATCCAGGCTGTCACGACCCTCTTCCTCTTAGCGGAAGTATATGTGGTCCATAAGCTCTTCTCCTTCCTCCACGATGCCAGGTCCCTGGACTTTTATAAGGCCTTGCCCTATAGCAATAAGGGATTATTTGTTGAGCTGAACAAGGCTGGCTTAATCGCCCTCCTCTTGCCTCGACTGGCTGACTTGCTGGTCGGACTCAGTATTTTCCCAGTCTATGGACGTCTTCTGATCTGGGAGAGCAGAATTTTCCTCACTTCCTTGTTTTTCTTCCTCTTTTTGGAGCTTTTTTACGCCTTGGTCCACCAGAGTTCCTCTAGTCTTGCCATCTTTTTTATCTTGACTTTGTCGGTTCCCATGGCCCTGTCGACTCTTTCTATGTTTACTTTCTTTTATGTTCCAGGGCTGGCGGTTGGGATCGATGCTTTGCCCGGGACCTGGAGTCTCTACAATATCTTTTTAATGCTCGTGGCCCCCATCCCGGGTGCCAGTGCCTATCTGAGCGGGCCCTTTTCCTGGTTCTCCCTGGGCTGGGTTTACCTCCTAGGAAGCTGCCTTCTCTTTGCTATCAATCGCCTGGCCTTCCGAAATCTAGATCCGGCCGTGATCGGGAAGTCTCTTTTGACTTCTCCCCTGTACCAAGGTGTCAAGATTCTCTTTTCCCTCATTATCAGCAACATTTTGGGGCTAATCTTTACGATTATGCATCGAGAATCGGCAACCTTCACAGGGGCCGCTGACCTGGACCTTCCTTTCAATGCAAGCCCTTCTCTTGACCTGTATCTCCCCCACCTGGCAGCCTTATTTTTAGGCATCTTATTGGTTCACCTTGGGCTGGATGTCATCGTGAGCAAGAATCGTCCCCAAGCTAAGGCTTTGTTCCTATCCGTAGGCGCTTCTTGGCTCGCAGGCCTCCTCTTCTTTGGCCTCTGCCTGAGCTCTTTTGGCGGTCTTTCCACCAAGTCGGCCCAAGCCCTGTCTCCCAAGCCCGATGCGATCCGCATCTACCCTCGTTATTCTGCCTTTGACGCCGCTTTTATGCCTTGGGCTAATCTTCTAATGACCGATACTGGCTACTATGAGAATGACCTTGTTTTGTTGGATCCGGAGGCCATGGAAGCCTATCAAAAGGCTTACGACGCTCCCCTTTCTGTCCTTTCAACACCTGCCACCCCCCTTTCCTATCAAGCCCTGGTCGAACGGCAGAAGGAGGATCGGAAAAAGGTCGAGCCAATAGTCCTCACCAAGAAAGATCTCGCCAGCTTGCCCCATCATCATATACAGGTCTTAAAAGACAAAGAATTCACTTTGAAGCCCAGTCCTTTGGAAACCTGGGATATCCGCTCCGGATCCAATTTACTCCGCTTCCAACACCAAGGCAAGGACCTTCTGGCTCGGTACCGCTTTGTCGATGAGTACCTGAATAAGGAAGAATTTCTCAAGTTATTGCGGGATGATAGTTATCAGCTCAAGCTCTTGGTGGCTGAAGCTTATTGGAGGAATTGGTTTTCTGGAGAGCTCTTGGGTGATCCAGGAAGACAGGTTTCCTACCTGGCCTGGGAGATGGAAGACGGAAGCCTGGTCCCCCTACACGAGCTCGCCGATCACGACCTAGAAAAGGTCGCCACCAGCCTGGGTGAGGAAGCCGTCAAGGCTTGGAAGGCCTTGCCAAGCAAGGAGCAAAGGGCCATATCCAGTGAAGCCTTTGGCAGGGGAAACAGAAAAGCCATCAATGAGGAGTATTTGCTAACTTGGCTGACCCCTGGCCATCTTCGGGATTTCTCCGCTAGTATGTATGCGTCTTCCCTCTACCAAGTTCTAGACAGGAAATTTGGAACGGATCCCTATCCAGATGGCAAATATTTTGGGGATCACAAAGAACGGGTTGAAGCTGACGTTGCCTCCAATAGAAGACTAAGGGAGTTGCCCGAGGGGCGAGAATGGGTACGTTTCTTCATTGATGAGGCTGAATGGGAGCGCCAGCAAGGCTCCACCTATGAAGTCTACTCGAAGAAAGCGCCGAATCCCCATAATCCAGTGCCTACCCCCCTGTTCGCCGTCATCTCCCGCTTGGAAGGCCTCTACTATAACTCACGGCAAGAAATCTGGAAGGACTACAACTCCCGTGACCTGGCAGGCCGGGAAGCTTTGAGCCAATCTCGCCTCAAACTGGTTATTGCTCAGATGTCCGGCCAAGATGTTTTCCCCGCCTGCCCCGGTTCCTTCCAGGACATCAAAAAAATCAATATGAGCCCGAGTTCATGGGCCGATTTCCGCCAGATCCTCCCCAAAGGCAAGGACTTGGATGACCACTGTGACTATCGACTCGTCTATGGGCTAAAAGGCGATGCCATCGGCTCCATCATCACTTTTACCACAACCATGGAGCAGAACCAAGCTTTTTTTGATCTGGGCAAATAATCCTGAGCCGACATGGTGCAGGCCGCTTTCCTGTATCGACCCAGGCTGGGCTGAAAGCCTAAGATGAGTTGAAGGCTGGGGTGCGTCTTTTCTGAAAAGCATCTGGCCGATCCGGTGCCTTGACACCGGCCAAAGAATTTGATATACTCTATAAGCTTTGCGGTGGGATCCGTGCGATGTGACCCTGTGAACCCCGTCAGGTCCGGAAGGAAGCAGCGGTAAGCAGTCAGTTACAGGTGACACGGGACATTCTATCGCAAAGTTTTTTTTATTTTAAGATAAAAGGAGGGCCTTGTGAGCCAATTTGCATTATATCGGTCGTACCGACCCCAGACCTTTGACGAAGTTGTAGGACAAGATCAAGTTGTCATTCCCATCAAGCAAGCTGTCAAGACCCAAGCCCTCTCCCATGCCTACCTCTTTAAGGGCATGCGGGGGACAGGCAAGACCTCAGTCGCTAAGATTTTAGCCAGGGCTGCCAATTGTCTGGATCCCCACGACGGAAATCCTTGCAACGTCTGCACGGCCTGCCAGCAGATTTTGGCTGGGTCTCTCTTGGATGTCCAAGAGATTGACGCAGCCTCGAATAACAGCGTGGACCATATACGAAGCCTGATTGAGGACGCCTCTTACGCTCCCATGTCAGCCAAATACAAGGTCTATATCATCGATGAGGTCCACATGCTTTCTACCGGGGCTTTCAACGCCCTCCTCAAAACGCTAGAGGAGCCCCCGGCCCATGTTATTTTTATTTTGGCCACAACCGATCCCCAGAAGATCCCGCCCACCATTATCTCCCGCTGCCAAGTCTATGAGTTCAGGAGTATTTCCTTAGAAGAAATCAAAGGGCGACTCCGCTATATTGCAGACCAAGAGGGCTTTGCCATTGAAGATGCAGCCCTGACGATCATCGGCCGCCTTTCTAAGGGGGCCATGCGGGATGCCCTGACCCTCCTAGACCAACTCAAAGCCTCCCAAAACGCCGATCAGCCCATTACTCCGGATGATGTCTTAGAAGTTGCCGGGATGATGGAAAATACCTTCAATTTCCAACTTACGAAGGCCCTAGCTGCCGGGGACCCTGTCAATCTGCTCCTTCTTCTTGAGGAACTCCAAGATTCCGGTCGGGACCTCAAACGCTTTACCCTAGCTTATCTCGAGTATCTTACCTATCTTTTGAAAGCCGCCGTCCTGCCTGATTCAGGCCACCGCAATGAGATGATCCCCATGCGGGACAAGGACCTTCAAGATCTCCAGCAGCTTACTAACCTACTTTCTGTCGACACTCTCTTACAGATCATCCGCCACTTCGCCTTTTTACCTGGCGAGCTGCGCTGGTCCCCCCTCAATATGGCCACGGTCCAGACCTATTTCTTACTCGCCCTATCTGCCATCCATAACGGCAGTCCTATCCAAGCTACTGCCCAGATTCAAGGCGGCAGTGTGATTCAGGACGGGACCCCCGCAACTGAAGCAGACCCCGCAGCGGAAGCTGAGGATAAAGCCGCCCCTGCCCCCGCACCCGACGCGGAGCACATAGAAAATCCTCCAACTGAAGTAGAGCCTGCGCTTGCAAATAAAGCTGACCCCGCACCCGACGCCAAAGCTGGAAAAAAAAACTAATTGACTACGCCCGCCTCTGGCGGATGGTCATACGGTCCCTATCTTACCGGGACTTCGAGCCCGCTTTCATGCTCTTATTGAGAGACCAAAGGACCGTGTCCCCCCTCTTCTGTCAGGGGGCCTATTATCTTTTATTAGATGCCGAAACACAAAAGGCAGTCTATGGGGTACTCAACGATGCCTTTTTAATTCATAAGCTAGAAGATGTCTTGACCTTGGGGGCCCAACGCCAGGATCCTGACCATGCCCTCATCCGGGTTCACGTCCATCAAGTCTATGACCTTGACCAGGTCAGGCACCAGGGCCAGGCCTTATGGCAAGCCGGCAAAAACCAGGAATTAGCCAACTTTTTGGCAAAAGAAATCGGTCTTCCAGGAGATTGGGCAGAAGGGGCTAAGCAAAGCCCTTATTCCACTGGGTCGCTGGCCTCTGGGTCGCTGCCCTCTGGATCTGGCGCACCCGGATCATTAACTACCGGATCAGGAACACCTGGCTCTTTTGCCTCTAGCTCTGTCGCCTCTAGCTCTTTCGCCTCTAGCTCATCTCCCTTTCATAAAAACCAGGAGGCCCCG
>CAKZWV010000041.1 GCA_937922005.1 uncultured Clostridia bacterium
ACTGGGTCATATCTGATTCTGGGGCCTCAGCTTCGATCACACTGAAGCCTTCAAGCTTCTTGGCTGGCATGGTCCCCATGATACGGCCCCGACGTTTGCTGATATCCCCCATAATATCACCAGTGTAAGAGTCTGGAATAAAGACCTTCACTGAGGCAATAGGCTCCAAGATGATGGGATCTGCCTGGGGTAAACCAGCCTTATAGGCCAGCTTGGCCGCAATCTTAAAGGAAAGTTCGTTGGAGTCCACTTCGTGGTAGGACCCATCGACCAGGGTAGCCTTCAGGTTAACCACAGGATAGCCAGCCAGGACACCCTCTTCAACGGCCTCTTCTAGGCCCTTTTGGACTGCTGGGAAGTAGTTCTTCGGAACAGCCCCACCAAAGACCTCTTCAGCAAAGACCAATTGGTCGGTATCTTCCTTCGTAGGCTCAAAGACTACCCAGACATCGCCATATTGGCCATGGCCACCGGACTGTTTCTTGTGTTTGCCCTGAACTTTGACCTTCTTGCGAATGGTTTCCCGGTAAGGTACCCGGATTTCTGAGAGTTCCGAATCCACCTTATAGTTGTTTTTCAGCTTGGTCTTCAGGACTTCCAACTGGACAGCACCCTGGCCAGAAATGACCAACTGTCTTGTCTCTTGATTATTGACGATATCAAAAGACGGATCTTCATCCTTGAGCCTTTGTAAGCCCTGCATGATCTTGTCATCCTCACCCTTCTTGACAGGACGGATGCAAAGTTTTAAGGAAGGAACGGGAAGGGATACGGGCTTAATGACAGTGGGGTGGCTGGAGGAGCTGATCGTATCATTGGTCAAGGTTTCACTCAATTTCACAGCAGCGCCGATATCCCCGGCTACCAGCTTTTTCGCTGGGAATTGCTTTTTGCCTCGCATCAGGAAGATGCCGTTATTCCGCTCTTCCTTTTTAGAACGGGCGTTATAGATAGGCGTCGAATCCGACATCGTCCCTTGGAAGACCCTAAAGTAAGTAACCCGACCTACAAAGGAGTCAATGACCGTCTTAAAGACAAAGGCTGCCAGGGGGGCTCCCTCGTCACAAGCCAAGGTTAATTCTTCTCCATCCCCATTAGAAGCAACTGGGAGAGGACTTTCCTCGGGGCTGGGCCCATAAGAGACCAAAAACTGGAGGAGCTCTTCTACCCCCTGGCACTGGAGGGCACTACAGGGTAAGGCGGGAATTAAGGTCCCTGCCATCAAGGCATTCTTAATGCCACCCTCAATTTCTTCCTGAGTAAAAGCTTCATCGGCAAAGAACTTTTCCAGGAGGGCTTCATCCGCCTCGGCAATCTGCTCAGTCACATGGTTTTTCACCTCTGCAGCCCGATCTTGGAGGTCAGCTGGAATATCACAGGGGGTCTTCTTGCCCTTGTCATCGATCTTATAGGCCTTCTCTGCCAGGACGTCTACCAGACCTACCATCTTTTGTTTTTCCATGATGGGGAGGAAAAGGGGCTGGACCCGGTTACCAAACTGTTCTGCAAAGGCCTCCTCTGCCTTAAAGAAGTCAGCATTGGCCTCATCCATTCGATTCAAAATTAAGACGAGGGGCTTTTTCCCAGTAGCTAGGCGGAAAACCTTCTCGGATCCAACCGAAACGGTATCCTTCGCCGAATCGACCAGGACCACAATATCTGCGGCGGCTAGGGCTAACTGTTGATCAGCCAAGAAGTCAAAGTCACCTGGCGTATCGATAATATTGACCTTGTGGGAAGCGTACTCCACGAAGGCATACGCTGTATTAATTGAACTTCCCTTCTGGATTTCCTCCTCAGAAAAGTCCGTGACCGTGTTCCCATCTTGCGATTTGCCCATCCGATCAATAGCCTTGGTCTGAAAAAGCATAGCCTCAGCTAGCTGGGTCTTTCCGGTTCCACCGTGGCCCATGATAGCAATATTACGAATCTTTTTGGCTGGATAATCTTGCATGAGTTTCCCCCTTCTTCCTTGAAAGTTGATAATCTATGCTGGCGCAACAACCCACCCCGGCATGAAAACCTGACAGTCTTTCCCTAACTTATTAACTCTATTATAAGGGAAAGCATCCTCTTTACGCAAGGACCAGCCGCCTAAGCCCCTTGCTTATTCTTCCAAAGGCAGGGCCTCAATGGCCGCTTTCAAGGCCTTGGCCTCCGAAATCTCCATTAAACTCGCTCGGGCTCTCTTCGCCTGGGAGGTGCCCTTTAGATAGACTGTCAAAACCGAGCGAAACTCCCGCACAGCCACTCTTTCCTCCTTCACGGTCAATAAGCCCTCCAAATGGCGGATCATGAGTTTCTTGCGTAAGGCTCCCGTCACCACGAAATCAGGGTCCAAAAGGCTGGCAAAAAGCCAAGGATCATGGACTGCCGCCCGTCCAATCATGACCCCGTCACAAGCTGAAGCCACCAAAGCCTCCCCTGCCGACGCCAAATCTCTGATATCCCCGTTGATGTAAATAGGAAGTTGGGTCCACTTTCGACAGCCAGCAACCTTTTCCCAAGCCGCCCGTCCCGAAAAGCCCGCCTCGGTCGTCCTGGCATGGATAGCTAAAAAAGCCGCTCCAGCCTCCGTCATGGCCTCGGTAAATTCTTCCACACAAATATTCCCTTCCGTGGGCCCTAAGCGATATTTCACCGACACCGGGCAAGGGAAACCAGTCTCCTCATAATATTCATGCAAGGTCTGGACAGTTTCTCGCACAATTGCTTTGGCCCTGGGAATATCCTTCATGAGGGCCGCCCCACTCCCCGTCTTCTGAACCTTGGGGGCCGGACAGCCCATATTGATATCAATCATGAAAGGTTTAAAAAAAACATCCCCCTTTTGGGCCTTCAAACCCGCAGGGTCCTTAAAAGTGATAGTTTTCTGACCTTCTGTCTCCCGCCCCGGCTCTGGCATCTCCATATTTTGGGGGGGCTGTGTCAACCTCGAGTCTTGCAAAATCAGATGAAGGGCCTGGCGGAAATCAGCCGCTTCCTCGCCAAAAAGTTGCAGGGAGGTTCGCCCTTCCCGAGGGCTGGTCGCTAAATACCGATAAGTCTTCCCCAGATTACCCTGAAAGCGCAAAGATCTTGCTGAGGCCAGCTCGGTGACCCCCAGGCCCGCCCCATACTCCTGGCAAATCTCCCGGAAAAACTGGTCAGTAAAACCGGCCAGGGGAGCCAGGGCTAGGCGATTTGGTAAAAGCCGACGATAGCCCAAGTCTAAGGGCTGAGCAAGAAAAGCTCGAACAGCCTCTTTATCCTGGGCCTGGCCCCTATAGGGCCGGCGGTCTGGCATCGCCCCAGATTCTGCTGAACATGGTGCTTCAAGGCTAGTACTATCACTAAGATTAGGGCTAGAACTGGGTGTGAAACTGGGTTTAGAATTCGATATATAGATCATACTAACAATTCTCCCTACAAACAAATCTTATTCTTCCGGCGTCGGGGCTGGCCCTTCGCTGGCAATCAAAGCCGGATCCACGGGCTGGTAACCCATATCCAGGAGGCCCCGAAGGATGTCCGGCAAGGCCTTGGCCGTACAGGGCTGATCGTGGAAAACCAGAGTAGCACCTGATGTTAGGCGGGGACTTTCTAAGGTGACCTTCGTAAGGGCCTCTGGTGTCTTATAAGCACTAAGATCATCATAGCCATAAGTCCAATTCAACAGGGTCAGGCCAGCTTCAGCACAAAGCTGCAAGGTATCTGCACTGTATTCCCCAAAGGGCGGACGAAAAAACCTTGGCCGAATCCCTAGGGCCGTCTCTAAGGCCTGGTTAAACTCCACGATCTCCTTCTTTTGCTCCTCATAGGATAACAGAGTGAGTTTTGAATGAGAGTGACTATGGTTTCCGATACTATGGCCCATCGCTAGGACCTTTTTCACTGCCGCTACCTGCGTCTTGTCCTGAAGAAAAAAGCCATTCACAAAAAAAATCGCCTTCACCCCGACATCCGAACAAGCTTTAGCCAAGTCCAACATATGCTCATCCGGCGCATCATCGATGGTAATCAAAAAGAGTTTGGACGTGGCGGCCTGTGCTGGATCCTGGGCCTGGTCTTGCGCTTGATCCTGGTTTGAAAACTGGCCCCCGCTCTTCTCAGCCTTGGCAGGCAAAGCTTCCACTATAAAATTATTTGGATTCAACCGATAGCGAAAAAAAGAAGGCGACGACTGTTCAGGGGCCGCAGGCTGATTGGCGGCATCCTCGCCCTCCTGAGCCTTTGAACCAGATAAATTGTGCCTTGCCGACACGGAAGCAGAAGCCAAGAGGGCAGGAGTATTTGTTGCCTTGGAATTATGATGCAACAAATAATCCTGCGAGGAAGTTTCCGCAAAGCCTCGTACTTCTTGGGCATAATCGGCTTGGCTTGCCTTAGCAAAACGGGCAATGGCCCGCCACTGAACCAAGGCCAGGGCGCTCAGGATAAGCACGCCGATGGCCAGAAAGGCAAAATACCATTGCGCTCGGCGACCCTGTTCGACTAGATGATAGAAAGACGGCGAAGACTGTGCTGGCGCTAGGTGGGCTGACGATAGCCGAGACGGTTGAGACTGAGCTAGCAGTCGTTGAGTTGACGAAAGGTGAGAAGCTGAAGGCTGAGAAGACGATGGCTGTGATTCGGACTCGGACATAGAAGAAAACCTTTCTAGGGGCACACCAGGGCAAAGAAGGGAAAATCTTGCGCCAGGGGCCAAGCGACTTCATTTGCGCCAGAAGCAAATGACTGCGTGCACACAGGGGCAAAGAAGGCAAAGATTCTCGTCATTCTAGCAAATAACCCTTAATTTGCAAAGTCGCCCTAAATATGTTATGCTCCTATACTTGAAATGGAAGATAATTCTCGGCCAAGTCACCTAGTGTAGACGAGGTACGAAAGCCTACCACCACCAACAGGAGGAAAGAATGAAAGCTAAAGCTGTGAAACTATGTTTGCTAGCGCTAATCCTTGCCCTAACAAGCACCACTTCTTGTCGCCTTTCGGATAAAAAGAAAAAGGGCGATGAGGAAACGAAAAACGTGGAAATCGACCTACCCGAGATTGAGATGGAAGGAAGCGATGAGCAAGCAGAAGCTAGTAAAAACAGCAAAGGCCTGACGGCTCGGGAGGTCCAGTACCTGAACTATATGGACGACCAGCTAGCCAAGCTCGATGCCGCCTGGACGGAATTTGGTAAAAAGATGCCCACCTTTACGAAGGCAGCCATTGACCAAGGGGATGTCGTTACGGAGCTCTCCAGCTTCACCCAACCCCGGGCCAAATTGCTTGACGCCTGTTCCATGGTAGAAGTCCTACCCCTCAGCAGCGTTCCCGCCAATCTGAAGCTCCTCTTTGACAACGGTTTTGTACTTTGTAATCAGATCCGTGGCTTGATGTATGAAACCATGCATATGAATGCTACGAATATGCCGGCTGACTACAAGGAGTTGAACGACTCCTTCTCTGCCTTCCTCTCCCACGCCAAAGCCTTTATCGACGACGCCAACCAGGGCCAGATTGAAAAGGCCCAGGGCTATTTTGAACCTGTGGACTGGGAAGCCGTGAGTAAACAAAAAATTGCCTTGGAGGATGTCTTTAATGTAGCCGATTACGGCTTACCCTTTGGGTCCAGCCGGGCCCAGGTCATGGGGGTCGAAGGGATTGTTTCTGGTTATGACCGGATGGATAGCCTCACCTATCCTTGTGTCGTCTACATCTACGAAGGGTCGCGGACCTATCATTTCAATGAACATGACCAGTTGGTCTCTTATACCTACCAGCTTGTGCCCAAGGACCAGAACCCCTATATCGACATGATGGCCCTCCATTTCCCCCTCTTACGGGCCTTTAACTATAAAGAGTACTATTTCATGAACTTTGCTTCTTCGGTCACCTTAAACGACCGGGGCTACTATGTTTGGTACCATGACGAGCGTCCCAGCTGTACCCTGACTATGACGGCCAAGGGCAATGATCCTTCTCAGCCCATTACCATTGAAGTTGTCGCCAAGGTCAAGCAAGAAGCTGGCAACAAGCCCGCGGCCACTCAACAACCATAATATATGTAATCCTTAGATCAGCAACGATAATATATCAATTGACAAAACAGATTTAGGACACAAAAAAGGACCAGAGCTAAGCTCTGGTCCTTTTTTACGCTTAGTATCGATTTAGATACCCTTGGCAATATCTTCAGCTATCTTTTTAGCCATATCTTGCAGGTCAGGGACTTGAGCAGGGTCAAGGGCACTCTTTATGGTAATGGGCTCAGTAACTTCTGTCAGATTCTTACCAGGAGACAAGATCTCTCGAGCCTGATCAAGGGCCTTTCCGCCCCATGACATATTGTAGATAAAGGCGATCCGACGGTTGTCGTAGTTGGTCAAGGCCACATGGCGGAGGAGGAAATCCATATTCCTATAGAGCTGGGCATTGTAGTTATTGCAGAAAAAGACCCCGTGGCTAAAGCGGTGGAGGTCACTCAAGATATAAGAGTCATCGGTGTTCGATACATCGTAAACCCGGATATTGGGACAGCCCTCCCGACTAATGAACCCAGCTAAGAGGTCTGCTGCTTTGGCAGAATTCCCATACATAGACCCGTAGACGATGACCACCCCCGGCTCCTCAGGTTGATAGGTACTCCAGTGCTGGTATTTATCCAAAATATAGGCAATGGTCTCCGGAGTCCGGAAGATAAGGCCATGGAGGGGGGCAAGGATCTTAATATCTAAGGCAGAAGCCTTTTTCAAAACAGCCTGGACCATTGGGCCTCGTGCCCCCACAATATTGAAGTAATAGCGGCGATTCTCACCTAACCAATCTAGGTCATAGTTGACCTGGTCAGCAAAATGGTGACCAGCCGGGGCCTTAAAAGATCCAAAGGCATCAGCAGAAAAGAATACCTTGGTCGTCTCATCATAAGTCATCATCACTTCGGGCCAGTGGACCATCGGGGCCGTCACATGCCGTAAAACATGAGAGCCCAAGTCTGTAGTATCCCCATCCCCTACAATTCTTGCGGTTTCCAGTTGTTTAATGGGCTGTTCCCGGAAAAATTGTCCGAGCAAGTTTTTGGCCTGGCGGGTCATGATCATCTGAGCATCTGGATAGATGGCCAACAAAGACAGCAAGGCCTTCGTATGATCAGGTTCCACATGGTTGAGAATCAAATAATCCAAGGGCCGATCCTGCAACAGGTTTTGCACGGTCAGAATGAAATCCTCCACGCCAGCCTCTTCCATGCAGTCTAAAATGGCGGTTTTCTCCGCCAAAATAATATAACTATTATAAGATACCCCTTCCGGGATTGGTACCAGATTTTCAAACTTACTTAGTCGTCGATCGACTGATTGGAAGAAAATGGTATCCTTCGCAATATCTTCTTTCCAGATCATGCGCTGCAACTCCTTTCTGGCAAGTGCGTACAATACATGGGAATATAAAACAAAAATGTTAAAGACAGAAATATCACCCCATAGTATGCCAGACGGGAGTATTTATTGCAAAAAACACTGCCTGAAAGCACTGATCTCTGGGCAAATAATCGCAGAACCTGAATAGATTTAACAAAAAAAGCACTGCCCGAAGGCAGTGCGGAGAAAAATGTTATAAATGGTTAGAATAAATATTCTTGTAATTATTCAATAATTTCGTTAACGTTGCCGGATCCGACGGTCTTGCCACCTTCACGGATAGCGAACTTAAGACCCTTCTCAATGGCGACTGGGGTGATCAACTCAACGGTGATCTCAACGTGATCGCCAGGCATGCACATATCTGTGCCCTCCGGTAGGGTAATGTTACCCGTAACGTCAGTCGTTCTGAAGTAGAACTGAGGACGATAGCCAGAAACGAAGGGTTTATGACGGCCACCCTCCTCTTTCTTCAAAACGTAAACCTGAGCCTTGAACTTCTTGTGGGGATGGATGGTGCCAGGTTTGGCAACAACCTGCCCTCTCTTGACCTGGGTCCGGTCCACACCTCTCAAAAGGAGGCCGACGTTATCGCCAGCTTCACCTTCGTCAAGGATCTTGTGGAACATCTCAACACCGGTAACAACAGAGTTCGTAGGAGCGTCTTGCAGACCAACGATTTCAACAGCATCACCGACGTGGACTTGACCACGCTCGATTCTGCCGGTAACCACGGTTCCACGGCCAGTGATAGTGAAAATATCTTCAATAGGAAGAGAGAATGGCTGGTCAATAGGTCTGGCAGGGGTAGGAATGAAGCTGTCAACAGCATCCATCAGCTCAAGGATTGGCTTATAGACAGGATCAGTGATGTCAGTGGCAGCGCTCTCCAGAACCTGGAGGGCAGACCCATGGATGATAGGAGTGTCATCACCTGGATAGCCATACTCACTCAGGATGTCGCGGACTTCCATCTCGGACAGCTCGATAAGGTCTTCATCGGCCTGGTCACACTTGTTCAGGAAAACAACAATGGCAGGCACGCCCACCTGACGGGCCAGCAAGATGTGCTCTCTGGTCTGAGGCATGGGACCATCAGCGGCGCTGACGACGAGGATAGCTCCGTCCATCTGGGCGGCACCGGTAATCATGTTCTTGATATAGTCGGCGTGCCCTGGGCAGTCAACGTGAGCATAGTGACGGTTGTCGGTCTGATACTCAACGTGAGAAGCGTTGATGGTGATACCACGTTCACGCTCTTCAGGAGCCTTATCAATGTTGGCATATTCGGTATACTCGGCTTCACCCTTCATGCCCAACACTTTCGTGATAGCAGCAGTTAAGGTTGTCTTACCGTGGTCAACGTGACCAATCGTCCCAATATTAACGTGGGGCTTATTTCTCTCAAATTTTTCTTTAGCCATTTAGGATTACATCCTCCTTATGATATGGATTATTTGCCGCTAGGGCTGAATGGATTGCTAAAGTGTTAGCCACTAGCGCTCATTATAATATTTATTTCCTAACCCTGCAAGTCAACCACCATAAGTCCTAAATAGGGGTGCTAAACGAGCTGGGAGGAAGTTTTAAGGGATCTTTCGCTCAACTAGCGATCGACACTCTCTACGACTTTGTCCGGTGCCTGGCGGTAACCAGAGACTTGCATGGTCTGGTTGCCCCGGCCTTGGGTGGCATTGCGGAGGGCTGTCGTATAGCCGAACATCTCGAGCAGGGGGACGGTAGCCTCGAGGACCACACTGTTGCCTGCGATATGCTTTTGATCGTTGATCTGGCCCCGCCGTGACATCAGATCGCCCATTACATCTCCCAAATATTCCACTGGGGTGGTGACAGTGACCTTCATGATCGGTTCCATGAGGACAGGTTTACCTTTCCGGAAGGCCTCTTTGAAGGCCATAGATCCGGCGATATTAAAGGCCATTTCACTCGAGTCTACTTCGTGGTAGGACCCATCAAGGAGAATTGCCTTGATATCGACTACAGGATAGCCCTTCAATTCGCCGGCCTTCATAGCTTCTTCGATACCTGCCTGGACTGCCGGAATATACTGTTTCGGGATGGACCCGCCGACCGTCTTATCTTCAAAGACAAAACCGGTACCCGACTCCAAGGGTTCGAGGCGGATGACAACATGGCCGTACTGACCATGACCGCCGGTCTGCTTGGCATACTTCACGTTGGCGTCGGATGGGATCGTAATGGTCTCTTTAAACGAAACGCGAGGCTGGCCTTCATTGCACTCAATTTTGAAGTTGCGCCGTAGACGCTCCACAATAACCTGGAGGTGCAATTCACCCATGCCCGAAATAACGGTCTGACCGGTCTCTTTATCCACACGGACTCTGAAGCTTGGGTCTTCCTCAGCAATCTTATTGAGGGCCACACCCATCTTCTCCTGCATGGCGGCCGACTTAGGCTCTAGCGCAATGGAGATGACAGGATCAGGGAAGTCCATGGACTCGAGGATGATCTTATGTTCCTCGGTAGACAGAGAGTCAGCCGTATAGGTATCCTTTAAACCTACGATACCAACCAACTCACCAGCTCTCGCCTCTTCAAGATCCACGTGCTCATCGGAATACATCCGATAGATACGAGCGATCCGCTCTCTCTTCCCTTTGGTGGCATTAAAGATATGCGAACCCTTTTTCATGGTACCGGAGTAGATCCGGGTCATACAAAGGCGACCGACAAAGGGGTCAGTGACCACCTTGAAGACGAGGGCGGCCAGGGGGGCATCCGGATCAGCCGGGCAGTCTACAGGCTCATCGTTCTCCGTAGAGTGTCCCTGGGTGGGTGGGATATCCAAAGGCGAAGGCAGATAATCAACGATGGCATCCATCAGCATTTGGACCCCTCTGGACTTATAAGCAGCACCGCAGAGGACAGGGACTATCTGCTGTTGAATGACGGCATTTCTCAGAGCCTTTTTCAGATCTTCTTCTTTAAAAGGATAGTTGGAGTCTTCTAGGTACTTCTCCATGAGATCATCGTCTGTCTCACAGATTTTCTCGACCAGCTCTTCTCTCCGTGCCTGAGCCTCATCCAGAAGCTCAGCCGGGATATCCGTGGTCTCGTAGTGGACCCCATCATCCCCAGGTTCCAGGGAGTAGACATAGGCCTTCATCTTAAAGAGATCGACGACCCCTCGGAAAGAATCTTCCACCCCAATCGGGATCTGGACAGGAACCGCATTGGCCCCCAAACGCTCCCGCATGGTATCCACGGCATTGTTGAAGTCCGCCCCGATGACGTCCATCTTATTGACGAAGACGATCCGGGGGACCCCATAACGGTCTGCCTGCCGCCAAACGGTCTCGGTCTGGGGCTCCACCCCGGTCTTAGCAAAGAGGACGGTCACAGCCCCATCCAAGACCCGGAGGGATCTTTCCACTTCGACGGTGAAGTCCACGTGACCTGGGGTATCAATGATATTGATATGGCAGTCCTGCCAAGGGACGGTGGTGACGGCAGAGGCAATGGTGATACCTCTTTCCTTCTCCTGGTCCATGCTATCCATCACGGCCGTTCCTTCGTGGGTTTCACCGATTTTACGGATGACGCCACTGTAATAGAGGATACGCTCGGTCGTGGTAGTTTTACCGGCATCAATGTGAGCCATGATGCCGATATTCCTTAACTTATGTAAATCAATATTGTCTTCAGTATTAAAAACATCTGGCATGTATTGCAATAGCCTTTCTTCGCTTGTTTCTTCTTCTCGTTACACAGATGCCTAGAAAAACTAGGATATAGAAGAGTTTACCAGCGATAGTGTGCAAAGGCCCTGTTAGCCTCCGCCATTCTGTGCATTTCTTCCTTTTTCTTAAAGGCAGATCCCGTCTCATTGTAGGCGTCAATCATTTCGCCAGCGAGACGCTCTACCATGGTTCTTTCCCCCCGGTTGCGGGCGGCTTGGACCAACCAACGCAGGGCCAAGGTCTGTCTACGCTCGGGCCGAACTTCTACAGGTACTTGGTAGTTCGAACCACCAACCCGTCTGGCCTTCACTTCGAGCATGGGCATGCAATTTTCCAAATCTTTTTCAAAAATCTCCATGGCAGGCTTCTCTAATTTAGCTTCGGCCTGCTCAAAAGCATGATAGACAATTTCCTGGGCGACGGTTTTCTTTCCGTCTTGCATGACTTGATTAATTAACTTAGATACGCGTACATCATGATATACGGGATCGGGTAGTACCACTCTTCTGGGTACATGGCCTTTTCTTGGCATAATCTTCCCTCCTTCTTGATCATTCAGACTCTTGCCTGAGACCAAAGGTACTCACGGTAGTGCGTGTTTGCCCAAGGCTTCCGACGATCCCTTAGGGAATTCTTTCCCCTCTTTCGGGACGAGCAACAAATATTCCCGCTCGCCCCAAGGAATTTCGAATGCCGTTGTCTGGCACGGTCTACCGTGATTCACCTACTTTTTCTTTGCGACTTTAGGACGCTTGGCACCGTATTTGGACCGGCCTTGGTAGCGTTCACTTACGCCGGCGGCATCTAAGACGCCACGGATGATGTGGTAACGTACGCCAGGAAGGTCACGGACCCTGCCGCCACGGATTAAGACCACGCTGTGCTCTTGCAGGTTGTGGCCAATGCCGGGGATATAGGCAGTGACTTCCATATGGTTGCTCAGTCTGACTCTGGCGACTTTACGAAGCGCTGAGTTCGGCTTTTTCGGGGTGGTGGTCTTCACGACCGTGCACACGCCCCTCTTTTGCGGAGAGTCATACTTAGAAACACGATTCTTCAAGCTGTTCATCCCATAGTGTAAGGCAGGGGTCTTCGACTTGGTTGTCTTATCTTGACGGCCCGTCTTCACCAACTGGTTAAATGTAGGCATTCAAATTCCTCCTTCTTTGTAAAATCAATTCTGGACTTCAGTAAAAAAGCGGTCACAATCGCCTAGATCGCGTCCGCTCACAAATCCGTCTGTTAGTATACTCAATTAAAAACTATTTGTAAAGGGCCCGTGGCCCTTTTCCCGGCCTAGGGGGCCAAGTAGGAGGACATAGCCGGACTGACTTCCACCCTCCCGTCCAGGTGGACCACAATGGTAGCCAGCTGGTGTGCCGCAATCATTTCTCTTGCCTCCTCCACGGGAGCCGCGAAAAGGGTTGTCGACCAGAAGTCTGCCAGGGCTGAATCTTTAGCCACGACAGTCACCTGGAGGACTTCCGAGGCAGGCCAGAGGCTATGGGGGTCTAGAATGTGACCAAAGACCTGGTCTTTTATTTCCAAAGGACGCTGGTAGGCCCCAGACGTAACCACCGCCCCCTCTTCAATATGGATAATGGGGATGGGATCCTTGTGGCTTGGGGGAGCCAGGGTCGGATTCACGCTCCTAGCACCCGGTCGGGGGTCGAAGGGGGCCACCTGGAAAGGCTGGTGATTGGCCCTTGCAATAGCCACCACATTCCCCCCAGAATTGATTAGGATGCCCGACCTCTTTTCTGCCCGATAGGCCTCAGCCAAACTCTCCACAGCCCAACCCTTGGCAATCCCCCCTAGGTCCCAACGCAGGCCAGGAAGGCTGCTGAGTCGATAGGTCCCTGTGGGCATCTGCGACAGGGTCACTTGGCTGACATCGCAGGCTGGCAAAAGGGCCTTCAGATCGGCCCGAGTCGGAACCCGCCCCTCTTTCGCTGCCTGGGCCCAATAGGCAATAGCCTTCCCCAGGCACGGCGAAAAATACTCCCGACTCTCTTTTTGCAAGTCCAAGGCTAGGGTCATGAGTTTTCCCATTTCCTCCGGCAGGATGAACTCCGTATAAGAGCTTTCAGCCAGATAGTTGAGGGCAGCTAGGGAATCGACTTCAATCGGTGCTCCCTGGGGCTCCTGGGAGTGCGGGGAGGACTGAGCCTCCTGGGAGCGCAGGAAGGACTCGGCCTCCCTGGCCCGGGCTTGGAGCTGGGCTTTTTCTTGATCAGTCAGGGCCCGATAAGGAGAAAACTCCTTGTCAATGGGGGAAAAGACCTCGTTGGCCTGAGCAAGGATCGCCTCTTTGGCAGAAAGCTGGTCTGGATCGACCATGATCACCGTCACGGTATCAAAATAGCTCTGTTGAAGGGGGAGGGCGGTCAGATGAGGGCGCTGCGAGGCCAGGAGCTGCCCTCGACGTCCATAAAGATAGGTCAACCCTGTGGCAAGGAGAATGAGGACAAGTATAAGGAGCTGGATAAGATGACGGTGGGACTTTGCTGGCAAGGTATTCGCTTGAATGGCCACTTTTTTAAGAATAGGGAAGCTTAGCCGCCCTATTTGAATGAGGATGGAGGTCAGGCCTGCACTCATGAGGCCGGTAAAAAAACCTGCCACGATCATCAGGGGAATCAAATAGCTGTAGACTTGAAAGGCGTGAAGAGAGTTCACTCCTAAGATAACCAGGGCAATCCCCCCCTGGCAAAAATTATGGGCCAGGGCAGCAGACACCGAGGCCGCAGCGAAGGCCTTCGAGGGGCCAAAGATAAGAAGAAAAAGTACCAGGGTCAGGATGGCACCGAGGCTGCCCGCCAGAGATACAAGCCCTGCAAGGGGACCCCGAGTGGCCAAGGCAAAAAAGACCTTGGCCGCTGTCAGGAACAAGGCCTGGCCCACGGCCCTGCGACGCAAAAACTTCGAAAAAGAAAAAGAAGGAACGGCGTAGAGGGTAAAAAGGATGGGAATATTGGCTAAGCCATAGTGATACGGGACAGGCAGGGGAATTCTGGGTAGGGATTGGTCGACCACCGATAAGGCCAGGGTTAGGGCTAACATCAGCCCCAGCAAGGCAAGCTCCTGGGTCTGGGTCTGCTGCCGAGCCAGAGCCATTTTAAGCGGGCGGGTGGACGGGGCAGTTGAAGAAAGCGGGGGCTCATGGGTAGGCTGAGCGCCTGGGAGCGGGCGGGCGGGGTTGGAGGAGCTAGCGGATGGGGAAGATTTGGGCATGATGGGGATTCCTTTGCTTTTCAGATAGGGAGCAGATGCAATCCTTAGGCTAAGGGCGGATGGGGATCTCAATCTGGATCGATGGATTGTATGGGGACTTAATCGGAATCGATGGATTCAATGACCAGGACGAGGTGGTTGGGTAGGCAGGCCGCCATCGAGTTGGGCGCTTTGAGGACCCCGGTGTGGATACAGACCTTGTCCGGGCAATCAGAAGCCACAAAGGAGATGCCCCGGTCCTGGGTCGTCGCAAAGACTACGGAAGGTTTGGCGACCAAGGAAAACTGGACTTCAGGTTGGCCTAGGTACAATTTGAGAGAAAAGATCTCTTCTCCATCCAGATAAAAAACAGCTCGAGAGGTCGCCTTGTAGCGATAAGCCCCCTTCTCTTGGGAACCAGGCACGGCAGGCCTCGGCTCAGCTCCATCAGACTCATAGGACGGTGAGGAATAGGAATGCGAGAACAAAGAAGCTTTTGAGGAAACGGTAGAGCTAGAGTCTATCAGGGGCAGGGCATGGTCAGATAGGCTTTCATCCACCCGATGATCCTGGTTAAAGCGGCAAAGCAAATTCCACATAGCCCCGCCCAGGAGGCTAAGAAGGATCAACCAAACAAGCACGACCAGAGCTGACCGAGTAAAGCCCGGGCGAATGCCAGCAGAACGGGACGAATTCGGGTAATCTGGGGCGCAAGATCTTTTAATCCAAGAAAAGAATTTCATTTGCCTTTACCAAACCCAATTCTTCCCGGGCTACCTGTTCAATGAAGTCTCGGCTATCAATCACCGAGAGTAGATTCTTAGTATCTTCTTGTTTTTGTTGAACTTCACTTAATTCCTTTTTTAGGCGAGCCTGCTCCTTCTGGAGGCGCAAGAGCTCTTCCTTTTGCTGGGGATATTTGTAACAGAGAAAGACAAAAGCTGTCAGAAAAAAGGCAATAAGGAGGAGAAAAGATATATTGACCAGGATGGATCGCCTGCGCTGGACGACTCGCTGGTGGGCTAGGAGAGCCGCATCCTCCCTGGCCGCCCGAGCCCTCTTTTGGGCAGGCTGGCCCCGCCCGCTAGGACCTGGATCTTGGTTGGAGCCTGGTTTAGCTGCTGAGGCTTGAGTTGCCGAGCCTTGTGCCCAAGCTGGGTCCGGGGTCCGAGCTGAGTCCGGGGTCCGGACTGGTTCTTGAGTCCGAGCTAGGCCCGGGGTCCGGGCTGGTTCTTGAGTCCGAGCTAGGCCCGGGGTCCGGGCTGGATTTTGGGAACCTTCCGGATTGGAAACCTTAGGGGTCCCCGGTCCTTGGCTAGGGGGAACTGGTCGGGGGACTTGGGGCTTAAACAAATAATCTGCCAGACGAAATTTTTTCATACTAGCTCCTTATCCTAAGCCCGGGGGGCCTCTTGCTCATCTTGGGATGTATAGTTATCTTGGCAGGAAGAGTCACCTTGGTCAGAAGCCACATCTTGATAGAAAAATTTACCTTGAGTAGAAGGGTCTACTGGAGGGCCTAGGATGATTACAAATTCTCCTTTAAGCTTTACTTGATTCTTTTGAAGGGCCTTCAGAGCCTCAGCAAGGGTGAAGTGATAGAATTCTTCATAGCGTTTGGTAAGCTCCCTTGCTAAGCATAGGGGGCGGTTGTCCTGACCCAAGGCAGCTAAATCCTCCAGGGTCTTTCCAATCCGGTAAGGAGACTCATAGAGGAGGACGGTATAGGGAAAAGAGGCAATAAAAGAAAGTTTCGCCTTGCGGGCCTGGCCTTTTTTGGGGAGAAAGCCCATGAAAAGAAATTCGGTGGCCGGGAGGCCGGCAGCCATGAGGGCCGTCAGGGCTGCATTGGGGCCAGGCAGGGCCTTGATCTGGAAGCCGCTTGCCCGGACCGCACGGACCACCAGATAGCCAGGGTCAGAGATAATGGGACAGCCTGCATCAGAAATGAGGGCCAGGGCCTGGCCCTCTCCAAGGAGCTGCAAGATCTGCTTGATTCGTTGCTCTTCATTATACTCATGACAGGCATAAAACTTAGGTTTAAATTGAAAATGGCTCGTTAACAGGCCCGATACCCTCGTATCTTCACAGAAAATGGCATCGACCCCCCGCAAGACGCTCAGGGCCCGAGGACTCAGGTCTCCATAGTTGCCAATCGGAGTTGGGACAAGATATAGAGTCCCTGGTTGGACTAGTTCAAGATCCCCAGGATCGGCTTGGGAATATTTGTCAAAATCTGGATACACAAACACCCTCCTTTGGGCGTAGTATAACATATTGGGCTTGGTAAAAAAAAGGGAATTGTCTATAATCGAAAAACGAGACGCAAGGCTTGGCGCAAGGATTGGCCGGGTCAGCGAGGCGGGGGCTGGGCCCTATGTGAGCCCATGAATAGCCCCTAGCATGTGGCTAGGAGGATAGCAATAGAGATGTCAAAAAATTCAGGTATGGGGCTCAAAAAGGGGGCCTCTCAGGAGGAAAAGCAGGCTAAGACCTGGCGGATACGTCGGCCCAGTTTAAAAACGACACTCCAGACCATGGATTGGAAAGCTTTTTGGATTATGGAGGGAAAGGCCCTCTTTTGGGACATTATTGGCTCCTTTATCTATGCGGTCGGAATTTATACCTTTGCCAAAGAGGCGGAATTTGCTCCAGGCGGCGTTACAGGAATGTCCCTCATCTTGAATTACCTGTTCCCTAAGTTTAGCTTGGGAACGCTGACCTTTCTCATCAATGTGCCCATTATTGTCGTTTCTTTTTACTTTCTGGGTTTAGGCTACCTCCTGCGGACCCTACAAACAATTATTTTTAACTCCATCTTTTTGGATTTTGTAGCCCCCCTGGTGCCAACCTATACGGGCAACCCCCTCCTTGCCGCCATTTGCGCCGGTGCCTTAAGCGGAATTGGCCTAGCCATCCTCTACCAGGCTGGAACCTGTACGGGAGGGTCTGACTTGGTCATCATGTCGGTTCGAAAAGTTCGCCCCCACATGAGTATCGGACAAATTACCATGTTCACCGACGGGTCTCTCATATTGGTCGGTGCCTTTATCTACAAAAAAATCGATGCTATGATCTACGGGATTATTTTCACGGTCATTTCCACCATCGTCATTGATAAGATGATGGCAGGGCGAATTGCTGGCAAGACCATTATGATTATAAGTCCCAAATACGAGCTGATTAATCGTGAAATTGCTGAAAAAATCCAAAGAGGTACCACCCTCTTTAATGCCGAAGGAGGCTATACCGGCAAGCCGATGAAGGTGGTCCTCTGCGCTTGCTCTAAGAATCAACTGCCAAGAATTCAAGCACTAGTACATGAAATCGATCCCAACGCCCTGATGATCGTGACAGACTATTCGGAGGTTCGGGGGCAAGGATTCTTAGCCCCGGCAGTATAGGCCTGGGGAGCTGGGCCGCGGTCCTGGCTCGCGAAAATTTCTCTTGCGGGTTTTCGCCCGTTCTTCAGCTGGGTAAAAATAGGGTCACAGAGTCCTTACTTTTTACTCAGCTTTTTCTATCCCCCTTTTGCCTTCTGCTACAATTTTAGGGAGTGGACGATCCAGCGAACTTGGATCCTCCCGCTGGCAGGTCACTTTGAGAAGGATCGAACAGCTTTGATTGACAGCGTATGACGCAATTTTACTAGAAGGCGGTACCACATGAATATTACCCGAGTCCAGATTCGATTGGTAAACAACACGTCCAGGATGCGTGGAGTTGCTTCGATTACCATTGACGACGCTTTTGTGATTCACGAAATTAAGATTATTGAGAGCAGCGACGGCCTTTTTATGGCCATGCCTAGCCGTAAGACACCCTCTGGCCACTATAAAGACATCGCCCATCCCATTCATTCTGAATGTCGGCAGATGATTGAAGATGCCATTATGAAAAAATATCATGAAGAGCTAGCCCTGGCTGAGGCCAATGGGGAAAATTATGCTGGGGATTCCAGCGACGACCTAGACGATGACCTAGATGAAGCTTCCCTCCACAGTGAGTCTAGCGATCCTAGCTATGATAAGGAAGGATACGAAGAAGGCCATGATGAGCCTCTCGCCCTTGAGACCCATTAAATATTTCATTTTCCTTTGCTTTCTAAGAGGCGTGTGCCTTAAAGAAAGGCACAAAAAAACCACCCCCTCAAAATCTAACAGCTTATGTTAGAGCCCGAGGGGGTGGTTTTTATAGGTCTGGGTAAGTTACCCAGCGATAGCTTCCTATTCCTGTGAAATAGCTCCGACGGGGCAAACCCCAGCGCAGCTGCCGCAAGCAATGCAGGTCTCTGCATCAATCTCATAGGCTGCATCGCCCTGGCTAATGGCGTTTACCGGGCACTCCGGCTCGCAGGTTCCACAAGAAATGCAAGAACTAGCATCAATTTCATACTTTCCGTCCATATCAAGATACCTCCATGTTTAACTGTTTCTCAGACAACTAGCACATCGGCTGGTCTCTGAGTCTGAACACTTCTACGAACCCCCGTGACGAAGGCGCAAAGACAAGCAAGAAGCCGCCTAAAAGCCTCTATCAACGAGAATATTGTAGCGAGTCTATTCTAGATTATTTGGGGGAAAAAGTCAACTGTCTAGCCTTCTTGGATCCCCGTTGCATTGATCAAGGGCAGGGCGTAAAGATAGCCATGGTGGGGACGGGCTAGTTCCAGGTTCCGGTTGAGGTTGCGAGCGATGATCTGGGATTCCTGGGCCTTTAAGACGCTAAAAACCAGGTCTCTGCGAGGTTCAATGGGCACATTAAAGACGGTCGCCAGCTCGGAAGGAGCAGACCCTCTCCCAGGAATCACGGTGGCTCCCTTCGAGTGAGCAGCCTGGAGGATATCAACCCCCTCATGGGCCAGCTCAGGGGTGGTGATTAGTTGGAGGGCATAATAGGACCCAGGTGCCAGGTCGTGGCTCTTTTCCTCAGCTTGGACTGGGTCCGGAGCGTCCTGGTTCCCATAGAGGCCCAGGGTTCGCTCCACAGGTAAGGTAAACTGGACCCCGCTATTAGCCTCTTCCAGGTCCATCCTGTCATGGATATCCTTGGCCAGGGCCAAAATTTTATCTCGCATCCCTATCATGAGGACTACATCTTTCTCCCGGATAATAGGGAAGTTAAAGAAGGTATGGCGGCGGTCTGCTGTTCCTTGACCTTCCAGGATGGTCGCCCCCTGCTGGCCATGGTCATCAGCAATCCTTAAAAGCTCGGCCCCCTTCCCCCGATCGACGATAGTCAGCAAGGCCAGGTAGGCATAGGAGTCGATCGATAGGACCTGGGGCTCTGGGGTAGGCTCGTCTTCTTCACTTACCCCTAAGACATAGGCCAGGGGGAAGGAAACGGCAATTCCCTTGCCTGGCTGCTCGAGCTTGAAGTCCTTACGTAAGGTCGCAAGAAGGTCCGGCGTCCGGTCCCTGAGCGATACCAGGAGGATAATCTCCCGACTCACATCATTAAGGCATAAAAATTCAAGTATGGCATTTTTTCTCGTTCCCTTGCCAGGGATGATCGTAATTCCTTCGATACCTTCCTTGCGAAGGCTGCGATGGAGGGCCTCAGGGCTATGAGCCCCTAAAATGAGGAGGACCAAATCATAGGCTGGCTGAGAGGAAACAGGGTCTTGAGTTGACACAGACTACGTCCTTTCTTGGGGAGACCTGGCCGCTTGGGAGCCCAAACCCGCAGGCGGCTCCTCGGCATTCTCCTTCACTTTTTTCATTTTTGCTTGATAAATAATCCCGAGAATTTGGAGCATGACCACCGGGGCCATGGCAACCAGGGCAATGACGCCAAAACCTTCCACCAGGACGTCGGCCAAGGGGTGACTGGTCGCTGCTCCCTCGGCAAATGCCAAGATAAAGGTGGCCGTCATGGGCCCGGAAGCCACTCCCCCCGAGTCAAAGGCAATGCCCACAAAAAGGTCGGGGGTAAAATAAGTCAGGATCAAGGCCAGAGTATAGCCAGGGAGGAGGAGATGCCAGAGCTCCAGACCGGGCACATACATCCGCACCATAGCAAGGAGTACAGAAAAGGCCACACCCACACATAAGAAGAGGTAAATCAGTTTTCTAGGAAGGTGGCCAGCACTTTGTTCCTCGATGCTCTTCGTTAAAACGTGGACGGCAGGTTCCGCCAAAATAGTCGTTAGACCGAGTAAGAAACCTGTAGCAGAGAGCCAGAGGTTACCCTTGGTAGCCATGAAGCTCCCAATGGCCCGACCCGTGCTCATAAAGCCGGAATTGGCCGCCGTCAAAAAGAGGATGAGCCCAAGAAGGGCAAAAAATAATCCCACGCAGACCCGGCGCAACTGTTCTCCTCGAATTTCTTTTTTCCAAGCATTGTAGCCGAAAAAAATTAGGACCAGGGGAAGGAGAGACATAAGTCCTTCTTTCGTTGTCCCTGGTAGGGCTTGGAAGAAGGGGGCAAAAATGGCTTGGGAATCTGCCGCCACCGCCTCTTGGGCGGTGAGATGCTCAGGGCTTGGGGCTACGATCCCATAGGCTAAAACCGCCAGGATAGCCCCAGCCGAGGCCATACCAACCGTCCCGTAATTCTCACTGCCATCTAAATCCTGGGATGAGACGATTTGTGCCACACCGATGGAAAGAGCCAAGATAAAGGGAACCGTGATGGAACCTGTTGTCGCCCCCGAAGCATCGAAGGCAATAGCTAAGTAGATGGAGGGACAAAGGACAGCCAAAAGGCCAATTCCTAGGTAGATCAGACGAAAGAGTCGTGCCAGGGGCCAGAGGCGGATAACCCGTAAAAAGGACAGGGCCACCATAAGGCCCAAGCCCAGGGATACGACCACGACGAGGACCAGGGCCCGTAAAAAGCCGCCTGTTACCGCATCCACACTTCCAGCTAAGATAAGGAGGTCGGGCTCTGCCACAGAGATGATAAAGCCTAAAAAAAAGCTTCCTATCACTAAGGCCAGAGCCTTATTCGAATGGACGAGTCCCTTGCCCAGGGCCTGCCCCATCGGAGTAATACTAATATCAATACCTAGCAAAAACAAAGCTAAGCCCACGATCAGGACCAGGGAAGAAAAAATAAATCTTCCCGTCTCGGCCCCACTGAGGGGACGAAAGAGTATTTGAATGAGAAGAACGAGGAAAGTAACAGGAACGACGGAGGAAATAACTTCTTGGAACTTCTCTTGTAAATTGGTCAAGGCTACAAGTTATTCCTTCCTATGCTTTCCGTCCTGGATAGGCGGCCAGGCCCCGCCCCAAAATCTCAATAGCTTTTTGTAAATCTGTAGCATTGAGTACGTAGGCTAAACGGGCCTCATCTACCCCCATGCCCGGGGTGCTGTAGAAATTCTCTACGGGAGCTAGCATGACGGTAGCATCCTCATAGGAAAACTCATTGAGCATCCAGCGGACAAAGGTCTCGGCATTATCTACTGGCATCTTGGCAATGGCATAGAAGGCCCCAGCCGGCCGATGACATAGGACCCCAGGAATGGCCTGGAGGCCATCAATCATCACGTCTCTCCTGTGCTTGTACTCTGCTGCCACGGGGGCAAAGAAATCAGCAGGGAGGTCGTAAAGGGCCTTGGCACCCACCATTTCGAGGGTAGGAACACAGAGTCGGCTTTGGGCAATCTTCATGACCCCTTGGATCAGCTCCTGGTTGGCACTGATGAAACAGCCAATTCTCGCCCCGCAAGCAGAGAAACGTTTGGAGACGGAATCTACCAAAATAACTCGGTCCCGGACCTCTTCAAAGCTCCCTAGAGAGATGGCCTGTTGGTCCCCATAGGTGAACTCCCGATAGACCTCATCGCCAATAAGGAAGAGGTCATGGGCCAGGGCCAATTCTACTAGCCTTTGAAGCTCTTCCTTAGTATAGACGGCCCCCGTAGGGTTGCCAGGGTTAGAGATGAGGATGCCTCTCGTCTTCGGAGTGATGAGGGATTCAATCTCCTTCTTCGAAGGAAGGGCGAAAGACTCCTCGGCCCGGGTGGTAATGGGCTTAAGCTCTACCCCAAAGGGCAAAGAAAAGCCCCGATAGTTGGTGTAGAAGGGTTCCGGCACAAGGAGCTCATCACCCGGGTTGCAGATCGCCGCAAAGACAAACTGTAAGGCCTCTGACCCCCCATTGGTAATCACGATATCAGCTGGATCATAAGAAATCCCTAATCTTGAAAAATATGTACAAATACTCTCGATCAGGGGCATCCAACCTTGAGAGTTGGCATAGGCCAGGACTTCTTTGTCAAAGGCTTGGATAGCCTCAAAAAAGGCAGGTGGGGTCTTAATATCAGGCTGTCCAATATTGAGGTGGTAGACCTTCTTGCCAGCCTTTTCGGCAGCCTGGGCCAGGGGTACCAGTTTACGGATGGGAGACGCTTGCATCTCCTGAATACGTTGGGATAATTTCATGATTCTTCCTCCTTGTTAGGCATAGGTTCATATATATTTTCGTTAGAAACGACTTCTGGTCTGGTCATATTCGATTTTTGTTCAGATATCGGCTTATCCTGCATGGGCTCCGGGGTGGCCCCAGGGGCATTCAGAGGGCGAATCTCCTCTGGGAGAAACGGGATCATTTGATGAGGTTCTTCCGCTAAAGCGACTAAGCCCTTGCCGTCGAAAAACTGGATGGCTTTGAGTTGCCCTGGTCCGGCTGGGGTCATCACTTTTTTCCCAATGCGTGGGAATTGCTGGGCCAAGTCCCGGTAGGCATCGGCTTCATAGAGCAGGCAACACATCAAGCGCCCGCAATAGCCTTGGTATTTCGGGGTGGAAATATCTAAGCCTTGGTATTTGACATCTTTTACCGTCACAGAACGCTGACAGAGTTCTGGTTGGGATGAACAACAGAAAGGACGGCCACAGACACCGATCCCGGGGAAGCGGCCACAGACAACTCGCTCTGAAATTTGGCGCATTTCGACCCCAAAATAGTGGTGGAATTCGTTCCGCAAGGATCCAGCCAATTGGCGGACGAGGTTGTTAAAGGTTACCCGCTGCTCGGCAGTAAAATAACAATACAGTTCAGAAGTGGGGATATAATATTCGATGTCCACCAGGTCCATCACAAGATTTTCTTGTTTTATGGTATCTGTTGCGATCTTCCAGGCCTTGTCCTCAATTTCTTGGCGAAGGGCATCTCGGCGCTCATCTTCCGGAAGGGGACGACGCAGGACCTTGCCCCGTAAATGCCGGGCAACCTCCTCTGGAATAGGAATAGCAGGAGAGGCAACCAGGCCTAGGATTTCATAAAAAAAGATATTCTCCTTTTCAAGGTCAATCGCATCTAAAAAGGCCTGGGCTCTAGCCTTGCGGTCCTCATCCTCCTCCGGAGAAGGCAGGTCACTGCTTGACTGGGGACGGATATTTTTCGCTTTTCGTTTGTTCTTTTCACGGCTCGCCAAAACGACCACCGGATCTCCATAGCGTAATTCTTGAAACTCCGGCCAGTCTTCATCATCAATCAGGTATTTTTTGGGTTGAGGCAAGTCACGCACTCGAACAGCAATCATTCTTGGCATAGGTTAGGGTAAGTGGGGCAATGCTCTCAGGCAAAATTCTAAGGCCTTAGGCAAAGCGGGGAGGCAGGTCTCCCTTAATGTGAGGATAACTTTCTTGGATGGTCGGGACCAAGACCCCCTGAAAGGCCAAGTGGACATCTAAAAGCATTTCACTTGCTGCAAGTTCAAACATGCAATTTGCAAAGCGAGCTTCCTGGAACTCGTGAAGGATCTTCGTGATATGGTGGGGGATGGCCAGAGAATTTGAGGCTAGGTTCATGGTTTTCTGGGGAGCCAAGGAAATTGACGGAGACTTGGATCCTGACCAAGTTGTTAAGGTCTGCTGGCGGGCGGCAGGATCCAGGGAGACCGTTTCTTGGAGGTCTTTTGCCAAGGCTTCTAAATCCTTAGCATAGTCGATATGGTAAAGGATGGCCTCTGGACCAACAAGGAGGATCCGCTCTAGATCAATCAGGAGAGTCTCCCAGAGCTTCATAAGCAGGTCAATCTCCTCCTGGTGGGCCGATAAAAACTGGAAGGCCGGACCAAAAAGATAGGTCCCTTGGGCCTGGGGCAGGTGGAAAAAGATAGCATTGGCCTCTGCCCTAAGGTCTTGTAAAGACTCATCTTGGGCTAGGGCTAGGGCCTTTTCATAGACCCTGTCTGTGAAGGCCAAATAAAAATGAGCCAGACGGGGATCCAGCTGTGTCTCTCCCACCAGGGCAGCTTCCAGACTTTCGATCGAAGGCCGAGGCAGGGTAATGGGGGTCAAACGAGAAGCCAAAGTCGGAATGATATCGTAGGCATGGGTACAGGTAAAGAGCAAATACAAGAAAGAAGGGGGCTCTTCACTTAATTTCAACAAAATATTCTGGCCCTGCTCTTGAATGACATCCAAGTCTAAGACAAAAACTTTCCGAGTCGAAAGACGGGGAAAAGAAGCTCCTTGCTCCTCCGTCAGGGTCCGCAGGTCCTGGGCCCGAATATTTTTTGTCTTCTCCGGCCTGGGCTCCCAATAATCGCTGTGCTGTCCAGCCGCCAAGAGCTCCAGGGTCCTGGGGTCCGGCTGACAGATCGGACCCTGAGTCTTGATAGAGGCAGGATCAGCAAGAAGGACCGCCGCCAAAGCTTGGGCCAGAGTCCTCTTCCCCCCTCCCTCCGGGCCCAAAAAAACGCAGGCATGGGGAAAGGTCCCAGCCAGGATCTGTTGACTCAGCTGACTGGGTAAAGGGTTAATAAATGGCAGCTGGGCCAGCTGGGGCCAGTTAGGTGTGCTCAAAATGGGTCACATCCACCACGAAAATTGTAGCTCCCCCTATCTTCACCTGGACGGGATAGGGCGCAAAACCACCAATGGCCCCCGTGGGATCCATACTGGCATTGACCATGGTGGTGCGTGATTTGGAATATTTGCGGATGATTTCTAAGGCATCCTCCAAAGATTTGTCTTCTACCCCGCACATTAACGTGGTGTTGCCGGATTTTAAAAAGCCCCCGGTGGTGCTCAGACGAGTCACCCGATAGTTGGCTCTATTGAGTTCTGAGATCAGCCGGTGAGCATCCTCATCGCTGACAATGGCAAAAACTAACTTCATAGCATTTCGAGTCTGGAGCTGCAAACTCTACCTCCCCTCCTCCTGTTGGTGTAAAACGTGCTCCAAGCTTTGTAACATGGCGAGGCCGGTAAGGGTTGCTGGGACCGCCGCCGTATCGATTTGTAAAATAGGGACCTCTGATCCTTGTCTGGGATGAGGTCGCTCTTGGCTCATAGTATAACGAATTTTCTCTAAAATATCTTGGGCGAGCACCTTGGCCTGGTCCGGGGTGACCTGAGCCCAGGGAGTAAAGTCGGCAGGGAGCTGGGGGCGTTTGCTAAAAATTGTCTCGTAGCCCTTGCGAAGCTTGTCCCGGAAGGCTGGGGGTTGGAGGTCCAAGGCATTGACTTCGCCCCCTGCTTGAGCCTGGCGGAGGGCCAGACGTTCGACGTAGGTAGGTTCATCGATGGTAAAATAGATGGTTAAGTCGGGATAGGCCCCCTGGATAGCAAAGTCGTTAAGACTTTGAATGGTGGTTAGGTCCAGGCCCTGGCCCCAGTGCTGGTAAACTAGGCTAGAATCGATGAAGCGGTCGCAAATAACCAAATGCCCTTCATTGAGGGCAGGGGCTATTTTCCGCTGGTAGAGTTCCGCCCGAGCAGCCATAAAAAGAAGGAGGCTGGTGGGAGGTAAGGGACGGTGGTCTTCTTTAGCATCACTTAAAAGCAGATAGCGAATCTCCTCACCCACATAGGTGGATCCCGGTTCTCGGAAAATAGAGACTGGAATCCCCGCCTCATCAAAAGCCTCCTTCAAGACTTTGGCCTGGGTGCTTTTCCCAGAGAGGTCTAGGCCCTCTAAACTGAGCAAAAAGCCTCGGTGAAGCTTGGTTGTTTTTGTTGTTTTTGTTATTTTTGTTCTTTCCGTTCTTTCGACCTGCTCTCGAGGCGTCCCATTGTCTTCAGTCATATCAATCTCCTCCCTGGCCCCCTTTCTGTACTTTTCTTGTCGTTTCTTAACCCTTATTCAACATCCAAATGGGTTAAGCTGCTAGCTTAACGGAGGCAAAAACGCTCTCGGATGAGGCACAAGCTCATTCGACACCCAAATGAGTTAAACTCGTGACCGCCGCCCATATTTCCGTCTCCAAATTATCCGAACTCTGACGGAGGGCCTCCAGCTCTTGGTCCGCCTGCTTTTGTTCATTTTGGAGGATTTCGTTTACTTTTTGGGTCCGATACCGGCTAAGAACCTCACCCCGATTCCAGAAATGACTGGGGGGGCAGGCTGGATCCTTAGCTAAGTGCTCACTTTCGAGCTTTGCCATTAGCTCGTCTACATCAGGCAAAGATCCCGTCTTGCGAGCCTTTGGTGTCTCTTCTTCCTTCAAAGAGCTAGGGCGGCTGGCCTGGACAGTGGCTGGAAGGCCATCCATAGCCGGAGCAGGCCGATTCGATTCTGGACGGACCCCCTTAGCCTCCTCACGAGACCGATCTTGCCAATCCTCTCGGCGAGGGTCTTTTTTCCTTGGCAAAGGGCCCTTGGCCCGTCGATCTTGTTTCTCCCATTTGGCAGAGCCATCTTTTGCTTGATCTGCATTTTCTTGCTTTCTTTGATCCTGGCGATTCCGTCCCCTGCCAGCTGATCGTTTTCCCTTGGCCGGACGGCGAGGCTGGCGTGGAGCCTCCCCTTGGGACGAACCCTTGTTTGACTCTTGCCCCACTCCTGGGCCAGGGATCCGCTTCCGAGGCCGTCCCTGGGGTCCTCGCTTGGAACGATTTTGTTCCGGTTTCTTCCCCCGACGGGGAGGCTGAGGAGGGGGACTCTGGCCACCCGCTCCCTCATCTGCTGAGTCCAGTAAAAGGCTCAAGCCAAAAACTAATCTTGACGAAACATAGATCAAGGAAGGATAAATCATGAACAGGCTTCTCCTTTCGTCTGATCCCCCTTCTGGGCCTCCGAGCTCAAGGGTGTTCCCAGCTCAGAAGGCATGCCCTGCCAATAGGGAGCTCTTTGTAAGAGGAGTTCCAGCAAAGGCTCATAGACAAAAGAGCGCACGGAACTATAGGGGTGGGGCACCTGCAAATTGGGTAAGGCCAGGACCTCTCTGGGACTTGCCACCAGGTCTATATCAATCTCCCGGGGCCCCCAATGTCCCCGATCCTGCCGTCCCAGTTTTTTCTCAATCCCCTTCACGGCCTGCAAAAGCTCAGGCAGCTCATACTCCGTCTCCAAGAGGGTCACAGCATTCAAGAAATCCTCCTGGTCCTCCTTCCCCCAAGCCTTGGAAGGATAAAAGTGGGAAGTCGCCAAAATTTCACTGTTCGGCAAAGCCGCCAAGGCCGCCAGGGCCGCCTCCAAATGGGCCTTCCGGTCCCCCACATTCGATCCCAGAGCCAGGTAGACCTCTTTCTTACGAAAGCGGCGGATCCCAATACTCATCCGCTCAAAACGCCCCACAATCGGGGGATGGGGCTTGCCAAGCTTCAGATCAATGGCAAGCAGGGGCGGAAATCCTGCAAATAATCCCTTGACCAGATCTTCGCCCGCCTTTTCCATGAGCCGGTGGTGGGCCTTATCAAAAAAGTCCTCGAGATACTCATAGATCTGGGCATAATTCAGGGCATCCTCGAGCTCATCGGTCCAAGAAGCCCAAGACCTCTGATAATATAATTTCAAGCTAAGGATAAAATCCTGACCATGGGTCTGCTCTTCCTCGTAATAGCCAATATGAGAAGCAAACACTAAATCGTCGAGGGCGATATAATCCAGAGTCCCTAAATCGAAGTGAGGATCATTTGCTAAAGTTCTTTGCAAAAGCCGGTGAAGCCTATCCAGGGCCAGGTTTCCGCCCGGTCCTCGATCATCCTGACAGGGCTCCCCGCCCAAAGCCATCTCTCCAGTCTCCGGTCTCTGAAGCATTTCTCCGGGTGCCTCTCTCTTACTGGATAATTTGTGTGGATCCATGCTGTTTTATCTGTGTTAAATCTTGGGCCATCTCGTCCCCGTGGAGGATAAAGTTCGCCATCCGTAAGGCCGGCAGTTGAATATCCAGGTCATGGATGCGGACCAGGTCCACCCCTTCCTTGACCCCATAGGCTACGATGCTTGCCGTGCCAATTTCAACCGTTTCTGCCTCCTGCCCCAGTATTTCTTTGATAAAGCGCTTCCTAGAAGGAGCCAGAAGCACGGGAAGGCCACTGGCAACCAGATGATCGAGACAACGGACCAATTTAAGATTTTCTACCGTGGTCATTCCAAAGCCCAGGCCAGGATCAATGCAAATATGATCGTAGGGGATCCCCAGGGACCGGCACTTTTGGATGGCCATATTCAAAAAGGCACACTGGGCCTCCAGAATATCCATTTTTTCCATCTTCTCGACCAGGTTCGCCGGAAAGGGATGAACCCAGGGACGATCGCCAAAAACCTGGCTGCGCTTGAGATTGGGCCGGTAATAGGCCGGATGGTTCATAAGAATGACCCCTGCCCCGTGCTTAGCCACCACCTCCCCCATATCGGGGTCGGCAAAGAGGGCATAGATATCATTGATGATGTCGGCCCCTGCCTCGAGGGCCGCCTGGGCCACCGGTGCCTTATAGGTATCGACCGATAAGACAATATCCGGATCCTTAGCCCGAATGGCTTGGATAACCGGAATAATCCGCCGCATCTCCTCTTCTTCCGAAACATAGGTACTACCGGGACGGGTAGACTCTCCTCCCAGGTCAATGACATCCACCTGGTCTTTTTTCATTCGCTCATAATGGGCCATGGCCTTCTCCAGCCCATAATGCTCCCCCCCGTCCGAAAAAGAGTCTGGGGTCACATTCATGATCCCCATCGAATAGGTTCTCTGCCCCAAGGGCAGGGACCTCGTCCCTTGCTTTCCAAAGCGCCATGCCTCCACTTTGCCTCTCAGATCATCCTGACTTACCCAGCGATCTGTTATCAACGCCTCACTCATCCCAAGCTCCTCTCATCTAGATTCCGAAAACGCATCATCCAGCAACACGCCTAGCGACTCAACATCAAATTATTAATTAACGACAAAGCCTCCGTCCGGGTTGCTAGATTCGTCTTACAAATCCCCCGGACCGCTGATGTAATCGTCTTCGACCCCGGCTTTTTAATCCCCCGCATGGTCATGCACAAGTGCTCCGCCTCAAGAACCACATAGACCCCATAGGGTTTGGCTCCTTCCATTAGCGCATCCGCCACCATCGACGTCATCCGCTCCTGGACCTGAGGCCGTCGAGCCACCGTATCCACCACCCGGGCCACCTTGCTTAGGCCAAGCACATTTCCATTCTTGGGCAAATAAATCACGTGGGCCTTGCCAATAAAGGGCAGCAAATGGTGCTCACAAAGAGAATAGAAGGGAATATTTCCTACCAAAATCATCTCTTCTGAATCCGGTTCATGGAAAATCTTCATGTCCCCCATGGGATCCTTCTCCAAGCCTCCGCAAATCTCCTGGTACATCCTCGCCACCCGAGCTGGCGTCTCCACCAGGCCCGGCCGACTCGGGTCTTCCCCAATGGCCTCCAAGATCTCTCGGACCGCTCGTTCAATTCTGGGTAAATCCATATCCCTCTCCTCTTTCTTTCGCAAATATTCCCTTACAGCTTTCAAGCCCCAAGGTTCAACCAGTTTTTTTCTCCCTGACCCTGCCTTACCAGAAAACTCTCCTAGCAGACCCAAACAATAGGGTCCCTGGCTGCTCTCGTTCGGGTCCTTAGTATAGCATAGGAGAGCCGAGCTGTTAAGGAGTAAGAAGCAAGCGACGGATAAGCAAAAATAGCGAAAGGTCTACAGGCCGTAATTTATAAGCTTCCTAACAATTCACAAAATAGCTCTCTTTTGAGCATTAAGATATAATCATTAGAGAAATGCGGCAGAGAGACCAGTGGCACCCACATCAGTGACATCAACATCAACGGCATAGACACCAGTGGCACCAGCAAAGGAGGGAAGGCTATGAATCCGGAAAATGCTACTCCAGCCTTGAGATTTAAGAGCTTTGAAGGGGAATGGGAGAAAAGACTATTAGACGAAATAGCTGTTCGTTCATCCTTAAATGTTTCCGATGACAATCTCCCCAACGTAGAATACCAGGATATTATCGGAGGAACAGGAGAACTCAATACGAACATCAAAACTAAGGAGGTTCTGCGAAATGGTTTTGAAAGCTCCATGCTGACCCTTGCAGCTTACGATGGTGATGAGCTTTTGGGAGTTATCCGTACCGTAGGCGACGGTCATACCATTGTGTTTGTACAGAACATTTTGGTATTCCCGGAGCATCAGCGCAAAGGTATCGGCTCCACAATCTTACAAGCTATACTGGACAGATACAGCCATGTGCGCCAGATTGAGGTGGCAACGGACAATACGCCGAAAACTATTGTTTTTTACAAGTCAATGGGCTTCCGGGAAATGTCCGAGATTGGCTGCTGCGGATTTATGAAAATGTGAGGATCTATCATGTGCTATGCAAGTCATATTACAATTTCAAATATTCCAGAGATATCCGCAATCTACTTTGCGTTGCTGCAATGTGGATATGACTACTACTCCATAGAGCGAAGTCAAGAGCACAATGACTATGTACGGAGTTTTATCGGTCCGGAAGATGCAGTGCCTTTCTTCTCTGGAGCAAGGCAGAATACCTGCGAGGTCTATCCATACTGGCCTCGTGCTGCGATTTTGGAAACAGCATCGTTTTATCTTTCATCCGATCATACTAAATTTCGAGACTATGGTGCTTTCCGTAATCGAATCATGGGTGCCGCCAATATTGCGGATAACGAGCGGGATCAAAGATTGTGGGATTGGATTGAGAGCTTCCCCGTGGAGCTCACTAAAATCTTGGCCTGCGATGCTTTCAGAAACTATTTGAAATGGGAGCAAAAGTGGCTTATTACACAAAATGTACGACATGAAGCAGAACTCCGAGTGATTAAAGACTGTCAGAATGTATGCGTATCCAAGTACGACTCTCCAGTGCATGATATTCAGATCGTTATCAATCCAATTAAATGCGTCTACTCTGCAGACTACCATCTGGATAAGGATTGCTTCGTTTTCTGCTCCGGTGCGTTCCGAGCAGAGTCCGTCATACATGAATTATTGCACCATGTTGTTCATCCTGCTATCTTGGAGATTGCGAGCTTGGTGCTGGAATCC
>CAKZWV010000042.1 GCA_937922005.1 uncultured Clostridia bacterium
GCTTAAACATCCTAGCAAACCGTCTGGCACTTGGCAAGGATTTCACTAAAATTTTCTTAGTTTCTGGCAACATATTCGGGGGTTTCAAGTCATTAATATAAAATTACCAGCAAAGATCAAGCTTGAAAACAACTGATTTTTGCTGGTTAATGGCATTTTTATCAAAGTGTCAATCTTGACGACTCGTAAGGAATTTATTTTCTTTATAGATTATTTTTTAAAAAAAGATGGTCAGTCTAGGCCAAACAGACAAAGTCCTTATTCTGAAAAAGAGCTGCCCCCATTGCAGTGGAGTATTTGGGCTCGGGCGGTACATGGATCCGTAGCTTATATAGAGAGGCAAATTCCTGGAGAATCTTCCGACCAGCTTCCATCTCAAGGACGGAGCCAACGAAGACAATGTCCTCTAGTCCTTGACTCCGGGCGGCTAGTACTGCTGCGGTACCTACAGACTGAAAGCAGAGATTGACAATCCCTGAGGCAAGGTCCGCCTCAGAACAAGTATCATCGATCTTGGCAAAGTTGGCAGCGGTAGTTTCTGGCTTAAGGCCAGGAATGTCATCTACAGTGATGTCCCCAACGCTAAGGTCTACCTTGGTAACATTGCCTTGCTCCGCCATGGAAGAAATGAGGGCTGGGTTGTCAATATCTAGAATCTCTTTTGCAAGGCCTAGGATAGTCCCCCCTCCAATCCCAGAACCAATGAGGTGGGTAACCCCCTGGGCGTTGGCACGGACAATTGAAGTACCTGTCCCCATGCTGACTACGACGGCTTCAGTAAGGTGGGCACTATAGAGGCCTCCTATCCCTACTGCCTCAAACTCTGGAACACAGATGGTCTCCTTGTCAAAAATGTGGGCTTTCAAATAAGAAACCCCGACCCCGGTAATCTTGAGGCATGAAACCTGGGATAATTTGAGGTCGTTGACATTTAGGAATTTGCCAATTCCTCCGTAGGCAGCAGAAACGGGATCCGAGCCAGTTACCCGGCAGGGCTCAAGGAATTTTGTCCCCTGAATCCCGATCACCTTGGTAGTGCTACCGCCCACATCAAGGCCGATGGTAATACTTTTTGATTCAGTCATGCTTTCTTTCGCTCCTGCCATCTTGGCAGCTCCTTGATCCAATCAATGGATATGCTAATAATGGATATGCTAATAAAGTTTCTGCCCTTTCCCACGCAAGTGCGCAGGAAAGAGGAAACCAGAAACCTTTTTGAAAAACTATCTTATTCAACCGTGTTTCGGAAAAAACTATGGGTGAACTATTTTCTTGGTATAATATTCAATCAGTAGGCAGGGATAGCCTTACATGGCAGAGCGGTGGAAAATATTCCCTTTCACCACGTTATCCTTGCCTTGCTCAGCCTCTTCTTGTTCGGCGACGACTCTAGCGTCTCCAGCATCCATCTGACTGTGAATCTGGTCTGCGCTATAACTCTCGTTATACTTAGGCATATAATAGTGCAGGTCCATGTTCTCATCGCAGTAAATATTCGAGACCACAGTTTCGGGATTGTGAAGGAAGATCAGTCCATCGTTGAGGTTGTCTACTTCAGTATCAAGGGCATATTTCATGTAGGAGATGAAATCGGTCCACTCGGCAAAATCAAGGTCAGAAGCTTCTGTAAGGTCGATCATGACTTCAGAGTTCCTACGAAGAAGCTCAATGATATCCCGGCGGACGGCCATTTTGATCTCACGGACATCAGGGATGTCAGAAGCCATAATATAGGTGGTCCAATCCCGAGAAGGATAAGCCTGGAAGGGTTCCACGTTGTTGTAAAGAGGCAGGGATCCAGAAGGATCTCCATAGTCTAGGCTGCTAGGTTCTTGGTAAACCTCTGTCTGCTGATAGAAGGAAGACATGGGATCTTGATCTTGGGTCAGATCTGGGGCTTCCTCCACCTCGGTTTGAGCTACAGGTTCGGCGTAGTTTGAAGTAGTTGTTTCAAAGTTGCTAACCCCTGCGTACATGTCGTTGTACTCGCCTAAGTTGTCCTCTTGGTAATCAGTGTAGCCATCCACACTCGGATTCACGAGCTCAGCAAAACCCGAACTCAATGAAGCTTTTGCCTTATTTACGAAATCATCAAAAAATGCCATTGTCTTATCCTCCTTGGATCGAATCTGCTTGCTCTAGGGTCTAAGTGGGCGGGATGATTTGTTACCTTGTCACCCCTGCCTGCTTGCCTAACTTTTGGCCGCTCGTTTAGGTTTTCTCAACCTTGTGAAACTAGTATAGGCGCCGGTGGTAAGGATGTCATGGGTAAGCCTGCAAAATGTCCAAAGCTTAAGCTTTTCGTTGTCTTTTAGAAACCTTGCTACCCCAACGCAAATAATTCTTTACTCCTTTGTAATATTGTGGGTCTGCTGTAACGGTCTCGTGGTACGGGATAGCACGTAGAACCTCGCAAGGCAGCAAAAAACCTGCCCCCCTCCTTGTGGAAAGAGACAGGTTCTGAAAATTGTTACACAATAGCTATTGTTACACTGCAGTTATTGTGACACTGCAGTTCATGTTACAAATAATCCAAGTGCCGAAACCTAGCAGTCTTCTTGACTGGCTTCTTGACTGGCTTCTTGGGCGGCTTCTTCCTCGGCTTCCTGGGTAGAGGGACGCCCGCCAAAGATCTGGGTGCCGATCCGGAGGATAGTTGCCCCCTCCTGGATGGCAATCTTGTAATCATGGCTCATACCCATGGAAAGCTCGGTAAACTTCTCAGGCTCTCTAAGAACATTGGCCTCAAGGATCTTATCCTTGAGCTCTCGCAGGTCCCGGAAGGACTTGCGGATAACTTCCTCATCCTCTGTCAGAGGGGCCATGGTCATGAGGCCATGGAAGCTAATGCCGGGGAATTTGGCCAAATCCCCTAGGTCACGGAGGAGGTCACGGGGATCAAAGCCATATTTCGAAGGCTCCTGGGAGGTGTTCACTTCGATCAGCACGGGTTGGACGACGGCATTTTCCAAGGCCAATTCGTTGACAGTCCGTAAGAGGCGCCAAGAATTGATTGAATGGATCAAGGAAACATTTCGAAGTAACATTTTCACTTTGTTTCTCTGGAGGTTGCCGACCATCTGCCAATCAACGCTGGGGAAGACTTTCAAGCGCTTTGTTAATTCTTGGACCCGATTTTCCCCAAAGTGTTGGACTCCCAAATCAATTAAGGCTTGAACCTCAGAATCTGGCCAGGTTTTGCTGATCACTAAGAGTTTAGGTCTCTTATCGGCCGGTATGCCAGCTTCATCACAGGTCACTTCGATTTCATGGAGTAAATTTTCATAATTCGCTTTAATAACTTCTTTTCTCTCTTCTGAACACGGTTGTACTTTTCTCACGAATGTCACCTTTTTAACCTTCCTATTTGGTCCACTTTACGGGATAAGGGAAATAACTACTATTACATACAACAGGGTATCCAAGATAAAAAATCCAGGTCCCATTCCCTTATATCATAGACTTTCTAGGCTGATTCTTCAATGGAAAAGGCCTGCCTCCCCTATGCTTCGATTTTGTCTCGGACACAAACATTCATGGAAATTCTTTAGTAGCCAGGTGCAGCATTGACGCCTTACAGGCCCCTATTCTTCGATCTGGTCTCCTTCATGGACATCCCCCGGATTCACGATGATGATGCTGGATTCGCCCAGGTAGAGTTTTTCAGCTAAAGCCCGCTCGGACTCTTTGGCCCGTTTTTCGGCTGGGCTTAAGGTCGTAGTGGCCTCGGTCGCCTTGCTCTTTGTAGGAGCAGCTGAACTAGGCTCCCCAGACTCCTCAGAATCAGGATCCTGAACATCCAGTCCAGCTGATTGCGTCTCGTCGTCGCCGGTTCCGATCGGGGTCTTGCCATCGGGGGCAGACCCTGAAGGGAAGGACTGGGTTTCTTCAATCCGCCGGGAAGTCGTCACCAGAGCTACGGTCTCATCCGGGGAGTAGGGTCCCTGGGAAGGAGTCGTCTTCCCCAGCCGCTCGTTTAGCTTGCGAATATTATCCTCCTGACCCTTGATGACCTTGGCCAAACGCTCCTTATCCAGGACCTGTTGGGCCTTGGCCTCAGAAACTTCAGCCTTAGCTTCCGGAGTCCGTCCCCACTTGTCGACCTCCGACTGGACCGAGGCAATGATCGCATAAGAGCCATTTTCCGCCAAAACACGAACGGGAATCTTATGGACAAAGCCATTCACGACCTTCATCACCTGGGCCTCCTCCGCCCCTGGCTGATAATCAATCAAGGCGCTGAGGGGAACCTTAAGGCCAAAAGAGCGGTCAAGGAATATTTGTAGACTGAGCATACGAAGGTCCGCCAAATCCCCCAGGGCTTCACTTGTCTTGAAGATCATGAGGGCACCCTGGGCTGTCTCCTCGCTCCGCAGGCAGAGCAGCTGTTCCATGGCAATATTGTAATCAGCGACCTCCGCCCGGATGGTATCGCCTGCCTCACAGTATTTGGTCGCACCCGGGGGCAAATAGCAAACAAAATACTGGTACATTCCCCGGGAAATCTTATAAAGGGGCTTGCCTTGCTCGGCTCGTTCGATTACCTTACTCTGGGTCTTCGGGGCTTCCTGAAAAAATGTAAAGAGTTGGTCGGGCGTGTAGGTGGTCAGTTTGTCGACGTCGACCATGGTCTCAAAGCCATCGATCGTCCGGATAAAATTCCCGCTTGCTTTACTAAAAATAGGCAAGGAATGGCGCTGTAGTTGTTTTTTCTGCCGCAAATAATCCTGCAAATCGTCGTTCCCTACGGTAGTGCTTCCCTGATCGTCTAAGGTCAGGTTGATCAGCTGTTGGTTGCGTTCGTGGAGGAGCATCCGCAAATTATCTTGGCGGTCTTGGCTCACTTGTAGATTTTTGGGGTTATAGGAATCAAAGATGTCGGACCATAATTTGCCAATCTGGCCTTCGGTCTCGTTGACAATTTTCTGATATTCCCGGTTATCTTGGTTTTGCAGGAAAATTAGCTGATTTTTGATAATTTTATGTTCTAGCTCCAGTAATGAACTGTAGGTGTTTTGGATGGGATCGGGGACAATGAAGCCAATGTTTTCTTGACCGTTTACCCGGGCCCCCTGGGGCAAAAAGGTGGTAAAGGTTCCGTATTGCTCAGCGGGGTAGGGCTGTTCATCACGGATAATCATGGCTTCACAATGGTATTCCCGGTAGAGGGCTTCGTTTTGCAGGAAACGATACTCTATCTTGTTGGGCTGGTTTTTATCCATCCGCACCAAGATCAAGACCGTCACAAAAAGGATGATCATGATCAGGAGGACAGCCAAAAAGCCTCTCGCCAGGCCCTGAAGGAAACGCCGCCGATCATCTGCTCCGCTCAGCCTGACCTTGTCCTGGTCGGCCTGGATCTTGCCAGCCTGGGCCTTGCCAGCCTGGACCTTGCCAGCCTGGACCTTGCCAGCCTTGGCCTTATCGGTCTGGGCCTGCTCAGAAGGCTTCGCTTGAGGCCAAGAGCCTGGCCCGGCTGGGGGAGGCGGAGACATAGTAGGTCTAGGAGTATGGGGCTTGTTGTCTTTTCTTTCCAACGTCGGTCACCTTATACTAAAATCTGGATGAGGAATTGCGAATATTTGCTTCTGGGTCCTGCTTTCTTAGGCGTCATTTTGAGATTGGGAGTGGGTAGAGGCCCTCCTTGACCCATCTTGGCCAAAGGTCTTATAGGGCTTGAACAGCGTCTAAGGCCAGCAAGGCTCCAAGTTTCCCACAGGTATAGGTTAAAGCACCTTGCATGAAGACCTGGTAAGGCTCACGCATGGGTCCATCGGCAGAAAGCTCTATGGAAGACCCACTGGTAAAGCTCCCCGAGGCCATAATGATCTGGCAATCATAGCCCGCTTGGGGGGCCGGAATGGGGGCGTACATGCTATCCACGGGAGCTGCCTTTTGAATGGCTTGAACGAAGGCAATGAGCTTTTCCTCCGTACCAAGCTGGACGGCTTCAACAATATCGTTGCGAGGATCGTTAAAGGCTGGGGAGGTTCCATAGCCGGCCAAGTCAAAGAGGGAGGCCGTAAAAACAGCAGTCTTCACTGCTTGCAGGACTGTACGGGGGGCTAAAAAGAGGCCTAGGCCTATTTCTCGATTGCAGCCCAGGGAGGGACCAATTTCTCCGCCTACGTTAGAGGCCGTAAAGGCCATGCTCACCAGGTCCACGAGGGTTGCTTTGCCTGCCACATAGGCACCGGTCCGGGCAATCCCCCCCCCAGCATTCTTAATGAGGGATCCTGCGATAATGTCTGCCCCCATCATGGGATAATGGGGATTGATCAATTCTCCATAGCAGTTATCCACCATAATCGGGATATCAGGATGGGACTTCCTGAGAGCCTCACAGAAGTCATGAATTTCCTCATTGGTTAAGGTTGGCCTTGTACTATAGCCTCTGGATTTTTGGATATAAAATAATCCTGTGTGCTCATTGACTGCCGCAAGAGTTGCCTCTAAGTCAAGGTGGCGGTTGTCTTTCAAAGGAATCAGCCTGCAGGAAACACCTTGATCTTCCAGGGAACAAACATCCCCCGACCGGGTAAAGGCCGTACGGTGAGACGACTGGGAGGGGGAAACGCTGGCCGAAAGAGAGACTGAATCGGTGGCTGAACTGCCGGTTAAAGCAGGGTCAGCGCTAGGAGCTGGAACGGCCATTCCAGCAGCGGCAGTCTCCATGGCAGCCACAGCCTTGGCGTAAGAATTTTCACCAATGGTGGCATGCAAGGTGTCGTAAACTTCCCCTGAGGCAACAAGAAGTTCGTTACCAGGACGGAGAAGGCCACGGAGACAAGTGGCCAAGACATGGGTTCCGGAGGAAAATTGCATCCTTAAGAGGGTCTTTTCTGCCCCCAAGGCCCGAGCTAAAATTCGCTCCAGGGCCTCTCTTCCTAGGTCATCAGTCCCATAGCCCGTTGTCGGCCCTAAACAGGGGGTCGAAAATTTTTCCTCTTGGAAAGCTTGTAAGAGGCGGAGCTCCCAATAGGAGCTCTGATCTTCTAGGGTCTGAAAAACCTCTTGGCACCGAGCTTCCGCCTGGTCCCCTAGGTCTAAGACGGCCTTGGATACCCCGTAATGTTCTTCTAGGGTCTTTCTCATGATCTCTCTTGCCACATTTCTACCTTGCCTTTCTTGAATGCGCTTGGGCACTGTGTGCTTAGGGCGCTGTGCGCTTTGGGCAGCGTGTGCTTAGGGCGCTGTGCGCTTTGGGCACTAGTGCCTTTACTAGCCTTTTATTTTACCAGAAAGGAGAAAAAAAGCCGATCATATTTTTAAGGATGGGCTAGGTGGGCTAGGTCGGCTAGGTGGAAAAGCGCTGCGAAATAGAAAAAGCCCCTACAAGGATTCTTCCTCGTAGGGGCAACATTTGGTGCGACCAGCGGGACTTGAACCCGCATGGATTAACCACACGCACCTCAAGCGTGCACGTCTGCCAATTCCGTCATGGTCGCATCGCAAGTCTAACCACCGACAGGCGGTACAGACTCTTGTCAACGACTTCAAGAGTATAGCCTATTCATTTTATCTTGTCAAGGGATTGTTGGAAAATTACTTATTAGAGTCCAGGGAGATCAATTGACCTTCTGCAAGGGCCAGCTGGAGGCTGGGGGAAGCAGGGGGACGATTGGGAAGAACCTTAGGGAAGGCATAGACTTTCGCCCCATAAGGACCCAGGTCGATGGGGGACTTGGGCATAAGCTGCCCCAAAGGACCCTGGGTAAATTGATCAGGGGTCAGGGTCACCGGCTGGTCTCCGGCGTTCATCATGAGGAGGATCCCCTCCTTCGTCCTAGCCTGCCAGCGTTCTAGGACGACCACGCTCCCCTTGGCATAAGAAAAACACATTTCAGCCTTATGAAGGAATGGGAAAATTTGGCGGAGCTGGAGTATTTGTCGATAGGTAAGAGCATAGGAACCTGGGGTCTTCTCTTGGCGGGCTAGGTCATCCCAGTCCATACAGCGGCGATTGAAGGGGTCACGGAAACCCTCTGCTCCATATTCATCCCCGTAGTAGAGGCAGAGGTTGCCTGGATATAGGGTCTGAAAACAGAGGCCTAGGAGGGTACGACTCCGGGCCAGGGACCGCTCTTCGGGGCTGAGGGTGATTTCGGCCTGGCGGGAGCGGTCACCTGGATCTGCTACGCCGGAAAGGACGGTAAAAGCCCGGGCCGTGTCATGGGTGGAAAGGAAATGAAAGCCGGTATAAAAGGCTGACCGGGGATAGTGTTCACGAATGGATTCCAAGGCGTTGACCAGGGCTTCTGCCCCGATCTCCCCAAGAAGAAAGTGCAGGAGATGAAGGCGGAAGGGATAGCCCATCACCGTATTAAGACTACGGCCGAGCAAATACGACCGACGCCGACTATAGGAAATCTTATTGGAAGCATCTTCCCAGACTTCTCCAATGAGAAAGTGCCGGTGCATCACGGTCCTCAGGGCCTCCAAAAAGGCATCGGGCAGTTCATCGGCTACATCCAGACGGAAGCCCGAAGCCCCGAGGTCCAGCCATTGGCGAATGATCCCTTGGGGGCCCATGATGAATTGCCGGTAGGAAAGGACATGTTCATCTACATCGGGCAGGTCTTCAAAACCCCACCAGCTATCATAAATCAACGTGCCATCCTCTTTGCGATGAAAGCGGTACCAGCTAGCATAAGGCGAAGGTTGACCCTCTTGGGCCGCAGGATAGGCTCCCAAGGGCTGGCCCTCTTCCTGTCGGTAATGGCCGTATTTGTCAAAATAGAGAGAATCAGCTCCGGTGTGATTAAAAACCCCATCTAGGATGACTTTGATCCCGCGCTTCCGGGCGGCAAAGGCCAATTGACGAAAATCTTCATTGGTCCCCAGGAGGGGATCAACCTTCTGATAATTTCCCGTATCATAGCGGTGGTTCGACCGGGCCTCAAAGATAGGATTTAAATATAAGATTTTCACTCCTAAGCCCTGCAAATAATCCAGCTTGCTTTGGATCCCAGCTAGGGTCCCCCCAAAAAAGTCCAGGGCCATGTAGCCTTGGTCTTCCTTACCCGTAAAGTCTACTTCTTCCCCCCAGACCGGGTGAAAGATCCGCTCCGCAGCCCTGGGGCCGGACTTTTCGGCCATAGCCTCCGGAGTCGGTGGATCGTCATAGGCAAAACGGTCGGGAAAAATCTGATAGACCAGCTCTCCCTCATAATTAGAGGTCAGCTGGGGCAGGTCCTCATAGACCGTTACTTGCCAGGCCTGCGGCAGGGTGGGCTCTGAACTATCCCCCAGACTAGCCTCGGCGAGAAGATCGGAGGCCACCTGGTCTGAGCCCACACATTTGCTTCGGCCACTGAGCGGGTCTTCTGGGATCAGGTAGGAGGTCTCCCCTCCTTGGCTGATGGCAAAGCGGTAGAAGAAGAGGCAGGGCTCCAAGGGGAGCATCAAGGTCATTTCGAAAACTCGGTCTTCAGGATTCCAGGTCAAGAGCTCCTCACCTGGGATGAGGTCTCGAAGACCATAGAGATACTGGAGGCGGATCTCGCCAGGATAAGGGTTAGGCCCTGACCTAGGGCTCGAATCAGAGCTCGAGCTTGAAGCAGGGGCCTGGTCATCCTCCAGGGCGACCCGTAGGGTCAGCTCAGAACCAACTTTTTGTGCGCCAAAGGGAGACTTATAAGCCTCCTTCCGGCTGTCAAATAAAAATCTTGCCATGACCATCTCCTCTTCTAGGCAAAAGGCATGAAAAATAGGGAGGGGTAGGGGACGTGACGGGAAGGAAAAGGAACGGGGAGCGGGAGTATTTGTTGTTGGCGAAAGGGGCCTTTCTAATGCTAGGGTCGGGTGTTTTCTTCCACGATCGCCTCATAGAGGTTCAAATATTTTTGCGCAGACGATTCCCAGCTAAAATCTTCTTTCATCGCCCTTTTACAGAGGTTATCCCACTCTGGCCGGTGGTTGAAATAAATATTCAGGGCATAGCGAATGACATTGAGCATGTCCTGGCTGTTGAAGGCGGAGAAAGAAAAACCGTTACCCGTCTCCTCGTACTCATTGTAGGCATGGACCGTGTCTTTCAAGCCACCTGTCTCCCGGACCAGGGGTAGGCAGCCATAGCGCATGGCGATCATTTGGGTAAGGCCGCAGGGTTCAAAGCGGGATGGAATCAAAAGGAGGTCCGCCGCTGCATAGATCTTATGAGCCCAGATCTCATCGTACATGATCATAGACCTCATATTGTCGTGGCGGGTATTTTCGAGGTTACGAAGTGCCCCCTCAATCTCGGGGTTCCCTGTGCCTAGGAGGACGACCTGGACCGGCATGTCTAAGATCTGATGGGCCACCTCCAAAAAAAGATCGATTCCCTTTTGGGGAACGAGGCGGCTGACCATGATGATGAGGGGGATGGAAGGATCTTCTTTTAAGGCCAGGTCTCGCTGTAGACCCAGTTTGTTGAATTGTTTACCTTTTTTCCAATTGACCCGGTTGAAGGGGCGATAGATATAGGGATCGGTTGCTGGGTTATAGAGCTCGGTATTGATCCCGTTGAGGATACCCACCAGCTTCCACGACCTTGCTCCCAGAATTCCATTGAGGCCCTCCCCATAGGCATCGCTCATGACTTCTTTGGCATAGGTGGGAGAGACCGTCGTGACTCGATTGGCATAGACGATGCCCGTCTTCATAAAGTTGGCGGCACCTCCGTGCATCACCCCAGATTCAGAAAGATAGTGGCCTGGCAGGTCGCCCAGATCAGCAATCTCCTCTTTCCCCGTCAAACCCTGGTACTTCAAGTTATGAATACTATAGAGGGTATATACATTTTGCAGGTAGCCAAAAGCCTTGTAGTGGGCTTCCAAAAGGAGAGGCATGAGGCCTGTTTGCCAGTCATTGAGATGGAGCATATCCGGATAAAAGCCCATATGGTCGCCAATGGCCGAGAGGACCGCCCTTTGGAAAAAGGCAAAGCGCTCGATATCAAAGCGATATTCCACATAAATCTTGTCATAACCAAAGAGCCGCTCATTATCGATAAAATAGATAGGCAAACCCTTGTAATTCATGCGAAAGAGACCGGAATACCAGTGCCGCCAGCCCATTTGGACCATTTCCCAGGACAAGAACTCGCACTGGTCCCCATAGTTGTCCTTAATCTGTTTGTACATGGGAAGAATGACTGCCACTTCTACTCCTAGTTTTTGTAAGGCATAGGGCAGGGCCCCAATTACATCCCCGAGGCCCCCCGTTTTGGCGAAGGGAACCATCTCTGAACTCACAAATAATACTCGCACACCTATCTCCTTTCGCAAATAATCCCTCGATCTAAAAAGGGAGCGGTCCCCCCCTAGAGCTATCGGTCTAGCGTGGACTGCTCTTACCCGCCAGAAAGCCCCTAGATCTGGACATCTTTACGGACCAGGAAGGGATGCTCTCGATCTCCGATGAGGCAGGTCCACCTGGTTAAAATACTCCCCTTATCAATAATGACATTTTGTAATTCCACTCCTTCATCGACAACCGTTCCTTCCATTAGGACACTGGAATCGATATGGGCATGGCGACCAACTTTGACCCCCCGGAACAAAATAGAATTGGTGACCGTTCCCTCAATCTGACAGCCGTCAGAGACAAGAGAATTCCCCACATAAGAGCCCTTGCAATAGCGGGCCGGCTCCTCATTTTTAACCCGAGTGTAGATGGGGCGGTTCGGATCAAAGATGGCCTCTCGGACCGAGCGGTTCAAGAGCCCCATATTTGCAGCAAAATAATCCCTGGTTGAATTAATCCGTTGAATAATGGCTTTCGTTTCATAAGCTTTTACCTTGTAGTCTGCGTAATCTTCCAAGAGCATCGTCAAGGTAAAATCTTCATTGGACTTGAGCATCATATGGCGACCGATGATGTCTAAGATAACATTTTTACTAAAGACCACGAGGCCAATAGCAGTATCTTCTGATGGTGGAACCGGATTGTTGTAATACATGTCTTCAATATTTTTATCATCATCTAGAACCAGGCTTATGACAGGCTTGCTAAATCTCATTCCATCTTTATTATACATCACCGTAATGTCCGCCTTGCTCTGAACGTGAGCTTGGAGGAAGTCATCTAAGTCGATATTGTAAATATAATTGCAGTTGGCGATGACTACATAGTCAGCCTTATGGTCAGCAATATAGTCATAAATGACAGAAAGATCGCTGGTGTTCCGGCGAAGGCCAGTAACCCCCATGTAAGGAGGGATGATGGTTAAACCAGATTCCAGACGATCCAGGTCCCAAGAAGCTCCGGTCCGGATGTGGTCCATTAAAGACCTGTATTTGCTCTTGGTAATGACCCCAATATGGTTAATGCCAGAGTTTACGAGGCTAGATAGGATAAAGTCGATGATCCGGTAGCGCCCCCCAAAGGGAACTGCCGCTAAAGACCGTAGGTTTGTCAAGTCTCCTAGGTTGGTGAGGTCATTGTCTGCAATGACCAAGGCCATTGTTTTAAGTAACATCGTTGACTCCTCTCTTCCTTAGTGCATCAGTTCAAGAAAGGGTGGCTGAAAGCGCTTCACCACCGTTTCATCATCGGTCATATTCCGGCCCAACATGGAGTTGCCATTGATCCGGACATGCGGTTGTACTTCAATCCCACCTTCAAATACCGTAATGCCATGGCTACAGAGTTTACTCTCATAGCTACTGATCCCATCTTTGATCTCAGGGCCTGCCTCTACCCCCTCGCCAATATCAGCACAAATACCTACAATGACCTTTTCTAAACGGGCCCCCTTGCGGATATGGCAACCTGGCATGAGGAAGGAATCTTTAACAACGGCCCCTTCTTCAATCACAACAGAGTCAGCGACGACAGAGTGGTCCAAGATTCCATAGACTTCAGCTCCATCGGTCAAAATGGACTTTTGGATACTGGCTGTACTTCCGATATATTGGGGTGGACGAATGGGGTTTCGCGAATAAATACGCCAGGAAGCATCGCCCAAGTTAAGGTTTTCTGGGTAATCTAAAAGGTCCATATTCGCCTCCCAAAGGGAGTAAATAGTCCCTACATCTTTCCAGTAACCGCTATAGCGATAGGCAAATATATTGAGCTTGTCTTCCAACATGTGGGGGATGATATCCTTGCCAAAGTCCTTACTAGAGTTGGGATCAGCTTCATCAGTAATTAAATATTTGCGAAGGACATCCCAAGAAAATACATAAATACCCATAGAGGCTAAATTACTCTTAGGCTCCTTGGGTTTTTCCTCAAATTCGATAATGGCATCTCTCTCATCGGTATTCATGATACCGAAGCGAGAGGCTTCCTCCCAGGGCACGGTCAAAACAGCGATGGTCGCATCAGCTTTCTGGCTCAGATGGTAGTTTATCATCTCGCTGTAATTCATCTTATAAATGTGGTCCCCAGATAGGACCAAGACATACTTGGGCTGGAAAGAATCAATATAGTACAAGTTTTGGTAAATGGCATTGGCCGTTCCTTTATACCAATCGCTTCCCGTACTACTTTGGTAGGGGGAAAGGATAGATACACCACCAAAATTCCGGTCCAGATCCCATGAATGACCGTTGCCGACGTAGGTATTCAGCTCTAAGGGCTGGTATTGGGTTAATACGCCAACGATCTCAACGCCTGAATTGGTACAATTGCTCAGGGGAAAGTCGATAATCCTATACCGACTGCCAAAGGGTACCGCAGGCTTGGCAATAAATTCCGTCAAGACACCCAGGCGAGAGCCTTGGCCTCCTGCTAAGAGCATTGCTACAACTTCTTGTCCTGCCATGAATCTTCATCCTTTCTACACCAAGGTCCCCGTAGGGCCTTGTTTAAATATATTACATTAAAGCCTCCTAGGCTAAGGCTGGCGTATAGAGAAAATAATCCCGCACAGTGGAGGCAACATCATATCCAACACGACATGGGTTGCTTCTTGCTTGTGTTCCTCTCTTGGCTCTTGTCTATCTTCTTGCCCTTTTCCTGGGTCTAGGTCTTGCTCTTCCTTTTCTTCAGGCTCAGGATCCGGAAGGGTGGGGAGGGCTGGTGTGAAGACACGGCCTTCCATGGCGTATCCGTTCTTGAGCAGGTCCCTGGTCTTGCGCTCCACTACAGAATGGCCAATAAAGCCCGACCCGCCATAGACTTTTTCATCGCTATTGAGGATGACTTCAAAGCTAGCATTTTGGTAGGAGATAGGCAGGGAGAAAAGATATTCATCAAAGGAAGCGGGTGTCAAATTGAGTACAATCATGACCTCCGACCCGTCCCTCGCCTTACGGACGAAGGCGAAGACCGAGTTTTTCACATCATCTAGCTTCATCCAAGTAAAACCCTCCGGACTATCATCCAGCTCCCAAAGGGCTGGCGTCTGGAGATAGTAGTGATTTAGGGCCCGAATGTAATCTTGGGTGTGCTTATGTTGGGGATAGGCTAGTAAAAACCACTCCAACTCCTCGTAGTGCCGCCACTCGATAAAGGGGGCAAATTCATTGCCCATAAAATTGAGTTTTTTACCTGGATGACAACGCTGGTAGAGCTCCATGGTCCTCAAGGAAGCAAATTTTCTCCAATAGTCCCCGGGCATCTTGTCTAGGACACTCTTTTTCCCATGGACCACCTCATCATGGGAGATGGGAAGAATAAAATTCTCCGAATAGGCATACATAATGGAGAAGGTGAACTCATCCTTGTGGTAGCTCCGGGAATAATAATCCCGGGAAAAGAAATCCAGGGTATCGTTCATCCATCCCATATTCCATTTGTGGGTAAAGCCTAGGCCTCCCTCTTCGGCGTTCTTCGTGACCTTCGGCCAGGCGGTGGACTCTTCAGCGACGAGGAGGGCCTTGGGGTGGGTCTCATGGAGGACCCCATTGAGTTTTTGCAAAAAGGCAACCGCATCCAAATTTCGCTCGTCACCATATTGGTTCGTCAGCTTGGTCTCACGCCCATAGTTCAGATAGAGCATGCTGGAGATAGCGTCGGCCCGTATTCCATCAAAGTGGAACTCGCTAAGCCAGAAGTTGGCACTAGAAATCAAAAACGACTGGACTTCTTTTTTGCCAAAGTCAAAAACCATGGTCCCCCACTCTTTGTGCTCCCGCAAGATGGGATCCTCGTACTCATAGCAAGAAGTCCCATCGAATTCGAAGAGACCAAAGGCATCCTTGGGGAAATGAGCGGGCACCCAATCTAGGATCACCCGGATCCCTGCTTGGTGGAGGCGGTCAATAAAATACTTGAGGTCATCCGGAGTCCCATAGCGGGAAGTAGGACTAAAAAAGCCCGTACACTGGTAACCCCAGGAGGCATCCAGGGGGTACTCGGTGATGGGCATCAGTTCGACATAGTTATAACCCATATCGGTCAGATAAGGGGCCAGTTGGTCGGCTAGGTCACGGTAATTATAAACATTACCATCCGGATAGCGACGCCAAGACCCAATGTGAATCTCGTAAATATTACAAGGGCCTAGGTGGTAGACATCCGGCAGAGTCTTCTTAAAGTGGGCCTCCTGGGGAGACCAGGTGTAATCTTGGGCATCATAAACGATCGAAGCCGTATTGGGCCTTGTCTCAGCATGGCGGGCAAAGGGATCAGCTTTGAGTGTAGTCCGCCCATCCTCTGAGGTCACCGCATACTTATAGCGGTCCCACTGCTTGGCCTCGGGACAAATGACCTGCCAAACTCCACTGGAACCCACTTGCGTCATTTTTAGTTGACCCCAGTCGTTAAAGTCCCCACAAAGGGCGACTTCCTTGGCTTTCGGGGCCCAGACCAAAAATCGATAACCCTGGTCAGCTTCCCCCTTGGCATTGCGACCCTCTGGATGGGCTCCAAAAGTCTTATATGCCTGAAAATTCTCTCCAATATTAAAGAGATATACCGACTGATCTAGCGCTGGATTTGGCATAGGCCCTCCTTGGTTCTGCCCAATGGGACGAATACTCGCAAAGGAGTATTTGTTCATACTACTTTGGTTTATTTTACCACAATCCCCCATAAAAAACCGGGGAGCCAAGAAAATCTTGACTCCCCGGAAACTTAGGCTAGCTGGTTAGCTGACTGCGCTTGGCCTGCGAAAGCTAGGCACCGCTTTGAAAGCAAACTAGGATAATTTGTGAATGAAGAGGCCAGAGCGAAGTTTAGGCTCAAACCAGGTGGACTTGGGGGGCATGAGGGCAGAGGCATCGGCAATGTCCATGAGCTGCTGGATGCTTGTCGGGTACATGGAGAAGGCGAGTTCCATATCTTCTTCGCAGCGCTTTTCTAGTTCTTTCAGGCCACGGATGCCACCGACAAAGTCGATGCGCTCATCGATCCGAGGGTCGCCGATCCCGAGGACGGGAGCGAGGAGATTGTTCTGAAGGATGGAGACGTCGAGCTGACCAACCTCATCTTCCTTCTCATAGAGGTCGGGATGGGCGGTCAATTTGTACCACTTCCCGGCTAGGTAAAGGCCAAAGGTGTGAGGCTCGGTCGGGCGATAGGGTTCACCAGCAGGGGCTTCTTCCACGTCAAATTTCTTCTTTGCTTCTTCGAGGAAGGCTTCTGGGGTAAGCCCATGGAGGTCCTTCACGACCCGGTTATAATCCATGATCCGCAGGTCCTTGTCGGGGAAAATGACCGCAAGGAAGAAATTGTATTCAGCCTTGGGATCTTCGCCCTTCTCACCCCGGCGCTTTTGCCCGACTTTAGCGGCAGAAGCGGCCCGGTGGTGGCCATCGGCGATATAGAGGGCAGGAACCTTTTCGGCAAAGAGCTCGACCAGCTTCTTCACATCCTCGTCCTTATCGATAAGCCAAACCTGATGCTGGATTCCGTCTTCACTTGTGAAATCATATTCCGGCTGGCCCTTTTGGGTATAAGAATCAATGATATCATCAATGGCCTGGACGTGATGGTAGGTCAGGAAAATCGGGGCTGTATTAGCGTCTACCGTATCGAAGTGACGAATCCGGTCCTGCTCCTTAGCTTCTCTTGTCTTCTCATGTTTTTTAATAGTATTATTGAGATATTCATCAATGGAGGCGCAGGCAACCAAACCGGTCTGAGGATGGCCGTCCATAATTTGACGATAAATATATAACAAGGGGGCCTTGTCTTGGACTAGCACTCCGTCAGCTTCTAACTGGGTTAACTTTGCCTTAGAGCTTGCATAGATCTTCTCATCATATTGATCCACCTCGTCAGGATGATCGATATCAGCCCGGACGACATGTAAAAAGCTCAGATCATTCCCCTTGGCCATCTCTCTTCCCTCTTCACGACTCATGACGTCGTAAGGGAGGGAAGCGACCTTATGGGCGAGGTCTTTGGTGGGCCGGAGAGCCTTGAATGGATGAATGGTTGCCATAAATACTCCTTCTAAGAAAATAATAAAAACAGAAAAATAAAAAACTTAGCAAATACAAATAGAGGAATAGATTCCTACAAGCTCTAGCACTTTTCTTTGATCAGTTCGACAATATTTTCCCCAATGCGGTCTTGGGCCTCCGAAGTGGAAGCACCGATATGGGGGCTAAAGCTAATGCTGTCGCAGGCCAAGAGAGCTTCGTTTTTCGTCGGCTCTTCCATGAAAACATCCAAGCCTGCACCTGCTACGACACCATCTTCGATGGCCTGTAGGAGGGCTGTCTCATCGATGGTGCCACCCCGGGCAGCGTCGACAATGTAGACTCCTTTCTTCAATTTCTTGAATTCCTCAGGGCCGATCACGGGCTTGCCGAGGAAGGGGGTATGGATTGAAATGAAATCAGCTCGGGCAAAAAGTTCATCCAATGAAACATACTCGCAAGGGAGATCCTTTTCCGCCTGTTCATTCCGATAAATATCTTCATAGATCACGGTCATCCCTAGGGCAATGCACTTTTGGGCTAGGCAGCGGCCAATCCGGCCCAGACCAATGATACCCAGAGTCTTGCCAGCAATTTCAGTTCCCTTGTACTCCTTTTTCAACCATTTACCGGCCGGAACAGAGCGTTGGGCCTTGTGCAAGTTTCGACACAGGCACATCATGTGAGCCAAAACCAACTCAGCAACGGCGTTGGAGCTGGCTTTGGGAGTATTTGTTACTTCAAGACCTTTTTCTTTCGCATAGTCAGCATCAATATTATCGATGCCAACCCCGGCCCGGATAACGAGTTTGAGCTTACCAGCTAGGCCTGCATCAATTTCCGGGTGACGGATCTTAGTGGCGGAACGAACGACGACAACGTCGACTTCGCCGAGTCTTTTAAGGAGGTCCTCCCCCTCATAATGCTTGGTATCTACTTCATGTCCCAGGGCCTCCAGCTCCTTTTGAGCGGAAGCGGCAATGCCATCATTGGCCAAAATAATCATTAAATTGATTTCCTTTCTTGAAAAAAAGAAGAGGATCCACCTGGGTGTCACCTCTTCTGGTAAGACTACGGACGTAAACGGTCAGCTTATACTCATCTCGTCCCAGTCAGGCGATCCGAGTTAGCCTACAATCTCATCTAGGTAGCCCAATAACGCTTGTAAATCTTCGGGCTGGCGATCGGCCATATGGGCGATCCGGAAGGTCTTCCCCTTAAAGGGGCCGTAACCATTGGAAATCGTGCAGCCTTTTTCGGCGAGCTTGGCGTTAACCGCCTTGAAATCAAAGGACTCGTCATTATTGATGCAGGTCACCGTGTTGGACTGGTAACCTTCCTTGGCAAAGAGGGAGAAATGCTCCTTGGCCCAAGCTCTGACGGTCTTCGCCATAGCTTCATGACGGGCAAAGCGATTGTCTAAGCCCTCCACGTCCAAGATCTGTGACAGCTGATAATCTAAGGCAAAATAGTGGGACAGGGATGGGGTCGAGGGATATTGATAATCCTTCTTTACCCGCTCATAGAGTTTGACCAGGTCGAAATAGAAGCCCCGGTACTCCACGGTCTTGGCCCGCTCGATGGCCTTCTCGCTGATGGCAGCCACAGACAGTCCTGGAGGCAAGCCTAAGCACTTCTGAGAGGAACTAACGAGATAATCGATGCCCCAGGCATCTGCCTCGATCTTACTGCCCCCTAAAGAGGAAACACTATCGACAAGGTAGACGACATCGGGGTACTTCTTGACAACTTCACCAATTTCTTTACAAGGATTCATAATCCCCGTTGAGGTTTCATTATGGGTCACCGTGATGGCGTCATATTTGCCCGTAGCCAAGGCCTTTTCCACCATTTCTGGGGTGGTCGGCTCACCTGGTTCAGACTTAAAGAGGTCGGCCTCCTTCGCATTGTTGATGGCCAGATCATACCACCGGTCCCCAAAAGCTCCTACAGAGAAAACGGCCAGGCGCTTGTTCGAAAGACATCTGGCGCCCGCTTCCATCATGCCGGTGCCGGATGATGTAGAAAGAAGGATGGTATTTTGCGTATACATCAGCTTTTGAAGCTTTTCAGAAATCCGCTTCTGCAGCTCAGTTGCTTCTTTGGTCCTATGGCCGATCATGGGGGTGGCCATCTTTTGCAGGACCTCTTCTTTGACATCAACGGGTCCGGGAATAAATAATTTTAAATGCATGAATTCCTCCTACAAGATTCCTTGTTCTTGGGTGCTTATAACATAGGTCAGTTCCCCTACCAGAGATAGGGGACCCAGTACCCCTAGGATAACAAATATTCCATAGCCTTTCAAGGTTCCAGGGCCCCGGCTATACCTAGAAAGGCCCTTGTCAATACCATTTACGGGGTTCTATAAATGGGGGTTTACTGAATCTCTTCTTTGTTCGAGGACGACGGCCACATCATCGAAAGCCATGCCTTGGTCCGCTAAAAGGACAGCAAAGTGATAGATGATATCCGCTGCCTCCTGGGCAACCTGGGCCTTATCACCTGCCATGCTGGCTAAAATCAACTCAATGCTCTCTTCCCCAAACTTTTTAATGATCTTTTCTCGTCCTTTATCCAACAAATAGTTGGTGTAGGAGCCTTCCAAGGGATTCTTCTTCCGGTCGACAATAACCTTATAGATACGCTGCATGACCTTTCCAAGACGCTTGCTGTTGCCAGGGATGTGCTCAGCTTCCTCATTCCGGATGATTTGCGCCCGACGCTCTTTTAAAAATTCATAGATTTCTTCATCTGTAAGACCTTCAAGATCCACTCGAGCCGCTGTCAAAGCATCGTTCACCCGATTAGCTCCTGGATTCGTCGGCCCTTCTTGGCCTGGGCTGGGTTGATCGGAGGATAGGGCCTCGCCCATCAAATTCATCTTATCTTCATTCATTGGGATACTGTCCTTTCTTCTCGGCTACAAGCCAATTAGTCCACATAATCTTAGGGACCAGGGTCCGTTATAAGTAGGCACATAGTAACGGCCTACAAACGGCCTACAAGCGTCCTAGTCCACATAAATCTTAGGGACCCGCTTATTCAGATCACAAAACAACTCATAGGAAATGGTCTCGGCACAGGTCGCCTGATCATCCGCCGAGATATAATTCTCCCCTTCGCCTCCAAAAATACAGACGACGTCATCAAGTTTGGCTTCGGGGATATCGGTAACATCGATCATCGTCCGATCCATGCAGACCCGGCCGACAATGGGGGCCTTTTTCCCATATAACTTGACATAGCCCCGGTTCGAGAGTGAACGCAAAAGCCCATCGGCGTATCCTACCTCAATGACGGCGATCCTACTGGGCTGATTCGTTGTAAAGGTACACCCGTAACCCACATGCTCCCCCTCCCCAAGCGAACGTATCAGAGAAATCCGGGCATAAAAATTCATGACCGGGCGCAGGTCCCAGCGATGAGCCTTGTCGTAATGGTCGGTATAGCCATAGATCACAATGCCAATCCGGGCCATATCAAGGCACATCTCCGGATGGGTCAAAGCTGCAATGCTATTGGCACAATGATGGTATAAAAAGCGGACCCCCCTTTGTTCAAGGCGGTCGATGATCTGCTGAAAACGTTCAAATTGCAGCTGCAAATATTCCTGGTCCGAATCAGCGCTGGCAAAGTGGGTAAAGATTCCCTCGATAGCTAAACCAGGAAGCTTAGACAACTTTTCTATATCATCAAGACTATTTTCCATGTCCTCATCACGGGCAGAAAAGCCTAGTCTTGCCATCCCCGTATCAATTTTGACATGAACGGAGAGCTTTTTAGGACTATGAATCTTCTCAATGATCCGACTGAAAGCCTCTGCCTCTTCGTAGGTTGAGACGGTTTGGGTGATGTTGTTGGTTAAGAGACTTTCAATCTCTTCCCAAGGGGTCCGGCTCAGGATCAGGATAGGCTGGCGGATTCCAGAGATCCTAAGGTTCTCCGCCTCCTTGAGGCTGGCAACCGCAAAGTAGCTCGCCCCTCCCCAGGCTGCCTCCGCCGCCACAAAGCTGGCACCGTGGCCGTAGGCATCGGCTTTGACGACAGCCAGCATCTGTGTTCCTGCTGGTAAATGTTCACGAACCACCCGCAAGTTATGCCGCAGGTTGGACCGACTAATTTCCACCCAGGTCCGAGTTTTCAGGTGGTTGTATAAGGCAATATCTTCCATGATAAACGATTTCTAATTTTTAACTAAAACCTTCTCCACATAGGGCGATGTGAAGGCTGCTGTTAAAGCGACATAATTGAGGGAAAAATCTAAATGAGTGCCAATGGCTAGGGGGCTCGCCTGAACGGCTGTGGTATTAAAGATTGTGTGGTCGGCAGAATTTCCAAGATAGCGGACCCTAGGATCCAGGGGGGTTAGCCCAGATAGGATAAGATCTTGGCCTCCCGCAGCCACTATGGTCCGAATAATCCGCCCTTCATCATCAAAGTGTTGGACTTCTCCAGCAGCATTGACACCAACTTTTCCCGTTGGCAAGGAATTCTTTTCTTTACTCTCAATGATTTCAGCCCGTAGAGTAAAAACATCTTGGAAAAGATCGAGGACCCGGGCTCCGTAGGAGGTCTCCCGACCCAAGAGGTAAGATTCGCCTAGGCGCAGTTCATCGCATTCCGGCGGAAGAACCCCTTCAAAGAGGAGGGGCAAATTGCCAGAGTTTCCTGCCGACATCATATCGTGCTTTTGCTGGAAGGTATCTTCTGCCCAACGGCGGAGTTTGGCCATCTCCTCCATCTTAGCTGCATCTGGGATGACGCCCCCATAGCAGAGGTAATTGGCCCCCAGGCCTCCAAGATGCAAGCCCTCAATCTTCAAAGCTTCCTCTAGGAAGGCACCCAGATCCTTGGGCTCTACCCCCTCTCGAAGGTCACCCATCTCTAGCATCACAATAAAGGTGTGGACCTTCCCCAGATTTCTGGCCGCTGCACCCAGGGCCCGGAGGGTCGCCAATTCTGAGTTAAGGCTAATATCGGTATAGCGTACCACATCCTCGGCTTCGGAGATTTGGGGAATCCGGGTCAAGAGGACAGATTTTGCGTAGCGTCGCAAGGTCTTGAGGTTCAGGATCCGGGAATCCGCCATCTTGTCGATGCCCTCTTCCTTCATAATCTTGACGAGTGGTTCATAGGCACAGAGACACTTGGTAACAAAGTGCACTTGAACACCCTTACTATGACAATATTCATTGAGGGTTCGCACATTATAGCGAAACTTCTTTTCATCAATACGTAACTGAGGATACGACAATGCTTATCTCCTTTATGCTCATGCTTAATTTAGTTGAACGTGGACAGCTAGGGAGCATCCGTGCCCGTTGCTGCTGCAGCACGGGCTGAGTTAGCCGCCGCCTCTCCCCGTTCTTGGGTTAGGATCAAGTCTTTCACCTTCATCAGTCGGGTGGTATTGCTCCGCTCGTTTTCATCCATCTTCATAGTGATGGTGCGAATCGTAGATTCTAAATCCGGAATCATCCGATATTCCAAGGAATTAACCCGTCGTCTGGTCTTGCTGATTTCAGCCCCCAAAAGTTGGGTCTTCTTCTCCAGGGAAGCCAGGGCAATAATATAGGGAATGGCCGCCCGGACGGCCAAGAGGGCCTGATCAAGTTCCGGGGCCACAGAATAGTAACTATAAGGCAGGGGCCACTTCCCATAGCTCACTTGGTCCGTCTCCTCATAGCCGACCACTTCGATTTCAGGTACGGCAAGGCCCATCATATAAGAATGGCTGACTAAAATATCAAGTTGGTTGGTCGAAGACATCAGAGCCGTATCTAACTCTTCCGGAGTCATTTCAACCGAAGTGAAAAGGAGCTCACTCCCGGCAGCCGTCAAAAGTTCTTCGGTCTTTTGTCGAAGAACGGCATTTTCTTGGATGAGGTTGAGATACTGACGCATCATCTCATCTCGCTTGTCTTTCAGCAACTTATGCCCTCGACGAGCTACCTGAAGCCTCTTTTTGAGGCGCATGAGTTCCATGCGATTGGGATTGACCTTTTGACCTGGCATAGTGCCTTCCTTCCTAGCCTTGGTAGTATTTGTCGATAAAGCGTTGCTGGATCCGCTTCAACTCTCTTTGTGGGAGAATGGAGAGCAGTTCCCAGCCAATATCAAGGGTACGCTCAATGGACCGGTCCTCATCGTAGGCCTGGCTGACATAGCGCTTTTCAAATTCGGCTGCAAACTTAGCGTAAATCTTATCGGTCTCCGACAAGGCCTCAGAGCCTAAGACAATTTCCAGCTCCCTGGCATCCTTACCCCTAGAATAGGCGGCAAAAATCTGGTTGAGAGTATTGGCATGGTCTGCCCGGGTTTTCCCCTCGCCAATCCCCTTATCTTTCAAACGTGACAAGGAAGGCAAAACGTCAATTGGCGGCTCAACCCCCTTGCGGTAAAGATCACGGCTGAGGATGATTTGTCCCTCCGTAATGTAACCTGTTAAGTCAGGGATCGGGTGGGTTTTATCGTCATCTGGCATGGTCAAAATCGGGACCATGGTAATCGAACCGGTCTTGCCCTTTTGCCGCCCCGCCCGCTCATAGAGAGAAGCTAAGTCCGTATAAAGGTAGCCGGGATAGCCCCGACGGCCTGGAACTTCTTTTCTTGCGGCAGAGACCTCACGAAGGGCCTCAGCGTAGTAAGTGATATCGGTCAAGATGACCAAAACGTGCATATTGAGGTCAAAAGCCAAATATTCCGCCGTGGTCAAAGCCATCCGAGGGGTAGTAATACGCTCAATGGCCGGATCATCAGCCAGGTTCATAAAGACCACGGAGCGGGCAATAGCCCCCGTTTCCTTAAAGTTCTCGATGAAAAAGTCCGCCTCTTCAAAGGTGATGCCCATGGCCCCAAAGACCACGGCAAATTTTTCAGACTGATCCAAAACCTTGGCTTGGTTGGCGATTTGGGCAGCGAGGCGGTTATGGGGCAGACCTGCACCAGAAAAGATCGGCAATTTCTGCCCCCGGACCAGGGTGTTCAGCCCGTCAATGGAGGAGACCCCAGTTTGGATAAACTCGTTGGGATAGTCCCGGGCAGCGGGATTCATAGGTAAGCCATTGATATCCCGCATGACTTCCGGGATGACATCGGCCCCCCCATCGATAGGGGTGCCCATCCCGTCAAAGGTCCGGCCAAGGATATCCGGAGACAAGCCTACTTGCAGGCCCCGGCCTAAAAAGCGAACGGCCGAACTGCTGACATTGATCCCCATGGCATTCTCAAAGAGCTGGACCAAGGCATTGGTCCCATTGACTTCGAGGACCTTGCAGCGACGAATTTCGCCATTGGCCAACTCAATTTCCCCAAGTTCATCGTATTTGACATCCGTCACATCTTCGACCAGCATCAAAGGGCCGGCCACTTCTTGAATGGTTCTATATTCTCTTGCCATGTTGGTCTCCTACTTTTCTAGCGTCCCTACCAAATGATGAGGGATCAGGGCTCCTACGCTTTCCCGGATTTCTCTTTGCAAGGATTCATATTGCTGCTTGGCTTCCTCCTCCGGAATCGTCTTGTAGCGGGCAATCTTTTCTTTGACGGCCAGGTCATTGAGTTTGCTAAAGTCTGCTCCCTCAGCCAAGGCTTGAATCCCTTCCTCGTGGAGTTCCATAATGAGGCTTAACAGATAATACTGCTTTTCAATGGACGTATAGGTATCCGCCTCGTCAAAAGAGTTTTGCTGGAGAAAATCTTCCCGCACGCTCCGTGCTGATTCCAGTTTTAGCTGGTCTTGAGAAGAAAGAGAGTCAATACCGACCAAACGGACGATTTCCTGAAGTTCAGATTCCTCTTGGAGGAGGGCCATGGCGGTTTTCCGGTGTCTAGAGAAGTCCGGAGAGATTTGCTCATCTAAGAAGCGGTCCATTTTTGTCGCATAAAGGGAATAAGAAGTAAGCCAGTTGATGGCCGGGAAGTGGCGTTGGTAGGCCAGGGCAGAATCTAAGGCCCAGAAGACCTGAACAATCCGCAAGGTGGCTTGGGCTACTGGGTCGGACAAGTCACCTCCTGGAGGCGAAACGGCCCCAATAGCGGTCAGGTAACCCTTCCTCGCCTGGGTTCCCAGGCACTGGACCACTCCGGCCCGCTCGTAGAACTGGGCCAGGCGGGAACCCAGATAGGCAGGATAACCCTCTTCCCCTGGCATTTCCTCCAAGCGTCCGGACATCTCGCGGAGGGCCTCAGCCCAGCGAGAGGTCGAGTCAGCCATGATGGACACAGAATAGCCCATATCCCGGAAATACTCTGCAATGGTAATGCCCGTATAAATGGAGGCCTCCCGGGCCGCCACAGGCATATCGGAAGTATTGGCAATGAGGATGGTCCGCTCCATCAAGGGACGCTGGCTCTTCGGGTCGAGCAATTCAGGGAACTCGTTCAAAACGTCAGTCATCTCGTTGCCCCGCTCCCCGCAGCCGATGTAGACGACGACATCAGCCTCGGCCCATTTAGCTAGCTGATGCTGGATGACCGTTTTTCCACTACCAAAGGGGCCTGGAACCGATGCCGTTCCCCCCTTAGCCACCGGGAAGAAGGTATCGACCACCCGCTGCCCCGTGATCATGAGGCGATCGGGAGAGAATTTCTGCTGGTAGGGACGACCCACCCGGACCGGCCACTTCTGCATGAGGGTCACCGGATACTCCGTCCCCTTGCTATCCTTCACTTTGGCAAAGACATCGGTCACCGTATAGTCACCGCTCTTGATGGAAGTAATGGTAAATAGGCCATCATCTTTGCCCAGGGTGGGAGGAACCATGATCTTATGGTTAACAATCGAAGTCTCTTGGACCTCACCCAGGATGTCTCCCCTTCCCACCTTGTCGCCGACTTTGGCTGTGGCCTTAAAGGACCACTTTTTCTTCCGGGCAAGAGCCGGTGCCATAGCACCACGGGCAATATTGTTTCCCGTCTGCTTTACCAGCTCCGTCAGTGGCCGCTGAATTCCATCAAATATTCCCCCGATGAGTCCAGGCCCCAGCTCTACCGACAAGGGTTCTCCTGTGGAGACCACATCTTCCCCAGGCCCCAGGCCTGCTGTCTCTTCATAAACCTGGATGGAGGCCAAATCCCCGTGCATTTCAATAATTTCGCCAATTAACTTCTGTGATGAGACCCTGGCCACATCAAACATATTGGCGTCTCTCATGCCCGAGGCGACGACCAAGGGGCCGGATACTTTTACGATCTTGCCCGTCTTTGCTTCTTTTCCCATAGCTTCTTTCCTTTCCATCTTGTCCTGGTCCCCCAGGTGTGAGGACCTCCTCGGTCTCCAGGGGCCGCTGCCCACACTCACTTAGGGAGACGACTTCTCGTCCCTAAAATTTCCCTAAAATATCAATGCCCGTCGCCGTTCTCGCACTATCTCGCAAGATCTGGTATCCGATACTCGCCTCCCTGGTCTCTCCTTCCTCTCGAGCAGAAGGGAGGACAATGACGGAGGGAAGGGGCTTCGTCTGGTAGGCCGTCACCAGGTTGGGATTGGCCCGAACCAGGTTTTCTGTCACCAAAATGACAGCATAATCTTCCTCAGCCAGCTGAGCTAAACGGCGTTCCGCCTCCTCGGGATCCGATACCGCTAGGCGCTCAATCCCGAAGGCCCCATAGACTCGGATCTCTTCCGCAGGCCCCAGGATCGCCATCTTCATTTTTTTCTTTTCTTCTTCCACAAATATTCCCTCTCGCTTCGTATCCCTAGCGTCGCCGCTAGCCTTCGTCTATCTTGCTATCTGCCAGTGCTGCTCCTCAGAGCAGGGGAGCAATGCTATGTTTAGGCTTTCCCTAAGTTCAGCCCTTGCACGCTTCTTCTTAGCGCTGTTCTTTATAGCAGGGGCGCAGCAACTTCTTGACTTCTTCCCGATCCAGGTGGTTACGTACGGCAGCCAAGATGAGCTGTAAGTTTTTGCGCTCCATAGCCCGGTAGGCGAAGTAAGAAAAGGCCTTTTCAGCCGTCCCCGGTCGGAGGCTGGCCTCCTCCAAATATCTACCACGAATCTGATCGAAATAAGCAGAATATTGCCGGGCCGCATCGGATCCAGCAAAGCTAATTAGCTGAGCTAACTGGTAGCTCTCCTCTTCATTCAAATAGGGGGAAGTCAACTTCAAGGGGGAGACCACCTTATGGTGATCGGCTTCATGCTGGTCCGCTTTTTCGACCAGCTTGCTTTCTTCCTGAGAAGGCTGACTAGCCAAGGCTGTCAAAGCCCCCTCATAGGTGCTTTGCGAGATCCCCCCTCCTACTAGGTAGGCCTCCCGGAAGACCTCTGGGGCCAGACCCAATTTTTTCGTCCGAAGGAGGATGCCCAGATTCACCTGATCGATGGCCAAGGCCCCATAGGCCTGGAGCCATGGATTCTTGCTTTCTTTCAAAAGACTCCGATAACGGGCAAAATACGCCTGGTCCACAGCGGTCCCCAGGCTACTGACTTCCTGGGTATCCCGGTAATCTTGCAGGGCCTTGGCAATAGCTTTGTCAACCCAGTCGGGACCAAGTTCCCCCCCTAGAGGCGCTGCCGCCGGTCCTGGGGTCATGCTCCCACTCAGCTCCTGAGTCTTCTTCTCAATCTTCTTCTGGAGCTCCGTCGGTGTGTGGAAATAGGGCCCCAGGAACTGGCGATCCCCCTCTTCGGCCGTCAGATTCTTCATCAGATAGGCCTTCAGGGACCGACGAAGGTTATGCCCCTCATTGAGTTCAACTGCGAAGAGGGGGTAGAGGGCCTCCGGGGCCAGTTTGCGGAGAAGGGCAGCGTCAGCCTCCCGGGCCTCTCGCAGCGCCTCTTCCATGGTCTCTCCCCTATATTGGCTGCTAATCTGGTGGAGGAGGTCTTCCTCGGTCTGCACCTGGAAGAGGTCTTCGATAGTCCGCCGGGCCAGGAGTTTTTCCTCCCGTACGGCCAAAACCCCGCTAGCATAGCGCCAAGAGCCAATCTTTTGATTGTGGAGAGGGTAAATCCGCTTTTCCATCTTAACCCCCTTGACTAAAGAGGAGGTCAGCCGCCAGCTTGTCTAAGTCCCGTTTGAGATAGCGCACAGCCAGGTCATAAGTATAGTTATGACGTACCTCCCCCACTTCCAGGACGAGCCCGCCCGTAATAGAGGGATCTCCCGGTCCTAAGACAAAGGAAGGCCCTAGCTTCTTGATAAGCTGATCCACCACATCCTTGTCTTTAGGGTTGGCAATGATCTTAGCCTCTTCGATCCCTGCATGCTGGACAATCTTTGTGTAAAGGTCTAGCTTTTCTCCTTGAGATTTTTCAACCAAGGCCTCAAGGGCTTGGCTAATCAGGCCATCAATGGCCTTTTGCTTGAGATTGAGCTGGGCCTTTCTCTGTTCAGCTTCCGCTAGGGCCTGGCTCCGGCTATGAGCCTTTTGCTTCCAGTCCTCCGCTTGCTGGTGGGCCTGATCCAATATCCTAGCCGCCTCCTCTTGGGCCTGGGCTATTTGACTGTCTGCATAAGCCTGAGCCTGATCAATGAGGTTTTTGGCTTGATCGGCTGCCGTTTCTGTAATTATATCTTTAATTTCTTTTAAGCCATCCATATTTTATATCCTTCGTGGTATCCCTCCCCTGCCTTCTGACCTTTGCCTAGGGCCTAGAAAACACTAGACTCCTAGAATTTCCTGACCTTGCAGGCCATCTTAGCCGGGCAGTCCTTAGGAGGGGCAGTCCCAAGGAGGGGCAGCTTGTGAATCCTATTTTTCGGTGGTCCTATTGTTGTTAGTCCTATGTTGATGTTGGTTTCTTGTTGGTTCTTTTTCTATTAGCCTATTTGATGTTGAATACCAGCAATAAGGTGGCTAAGAGGGCCAAAATAGCATAGGTTTCAACCATGGCACCCATGACGAGACACTTAGTCTGCTGGTCTGGATCTTTGGCGACGAGAGCTACGCCAGCTTCGCAGGTCTTGCCCTGGGCGATAGCAGAATAGTAGCCAGCCAAGGCGATGGGTAGGGAAGCGAGGGCAAACATGAAGCCCAAGCGGAGATCCACCGGTCCCTGGCCACCCAGGATCCCGGACTTCCAAAGGATTAGGAAGAAAGAAACCAGGCCATAGATGCCTTGCGTGCCAGGTAGGGCTTGGAGGATCAGCAATTTCCCGTATTTTTCCGGGTCTTCAGCAATAACCCCAGAGGCAGCTTCGCCGACCGCTCCGACGGCCTTCGCAGAGCCAATTCCAGGCAAGGCAGCCGCAAAGGCAGCTCCAAAAACAGTTAACGCAGTTCCATAAACGAGTGACATGTCCGACATAGTAAAAACTCCTTTGTTCTTGAGTATTTGTAATATAAATAAAAAAATCTTACGAAAGATTCAAAAATTGTAAATGTTGCAGGTGGGGCGCTAGCTTTCGGGCTTGCCCAAGGAGTCCAGCTTTTCCGGAATTCCGGGCCGCTAGCTTGCGGGACTGATGGGAAGGTGCTCCACCTTCTCCAAGCTATTGCGGGTAGCGGCGCTCTACCTCTTCTAGGGGGGTGTATTTGGTTTCGAGTTGGAGGGGTTTAAAGAATTTGCCCCCGCTCTCAAAGAAGCGGCCAAAGAACTCCACGTACTGGAGACGGGAGGAGTGGACGTAGGCTGAAAGAGCAGAGAGAAGGAAATTCATTAGGTGGCCAAGGACCCCAATGGTGAGATAGGCCAGGACTCGGGCAATCCCGTGACTGCCTACCATCACGCAAAGCTGGTTGACGACAAGGGCGAGTACGGAGGTACTCAGGACCAGGGCCAAAATTCTCGTGTAAGAAAAAATATCTCCAACGAAGGAAGAAATGTTGTAAAGCGACGTGATGCCTCCAAAGATCTTCCCAAAAATATTCTTTTTATCCCGGCCTCCGGTTAGGAGGATCACTACGGCCCCGGCCATGGCTGCGTAAGAGCCAAAGGGCTTCCAGGCCGCTGGCAGGGAGGGTTGCATGGAAGAGCCCGCAAGGAGCATTACACCCACGCCGCCGATGATCATAAACCAAGGAACATTATCTAATATGGCATCCCAGACTTTGCCTCGGTGAATGAGATTGGCCATGTTAATGGCCATCCCAGCAAAGAGGTGGATGACCCCAAAGATCATGGACCAGATCATAAGAAGCATGGGGTCCGACATGGGGTCAAACCAAAGGCAAGGGAAACGATATTGGCCATTCGTAATACTTGTGACCAAATCGCCAAAAAAGCCTCCAAAAACAAAGCCCCAAATAATCGAGGAGATGCCCGTTGCCACAAACATTTTTGCCATGGCAAGCCCCTCCCCTCTCAGGGGCTTTTTCTTGAGTAAATACCAGCAAAGTAGGGTTAAAAGGATCCCATAGCCCACATCCGACAGCATCATACCAAAGAAGGTACAAGCAAAAAGACTCACAGCCGGGGTAGGATCCCATTCTTGGGTGTTGGGGGCACTAAAGCCTCGCAGAATGGTCTCAAAGAGTCGACTAAAGGGACCATTTTTTAGAGCTACTGGATAATCGGCATCCCTGGGCACATCTTGGAGATCAACATAGACCGTAAAGCGTTTTTCAAGTTCATCTTTCAGGTCCGGACCCGCCTCTGCAGGGACCCAACCTTGGAGGGAAAAGGCATAAATGGACCGGTCGACCTGTTGGGCAGCCTCCGACCGGGCCTCTCGGATCCGGGCATAGTCAGCCAGGCCCATGAGGTCTGCACTTTTCTTAGCCAGGGCCTGGAGACCCTCATCAATCCGAGTGAGTTCTTGGTCCCAAGCGGCCAGATCTCCCTGGACCTGGTCCAAAATCTTCCTGGCCGGGCCCGCATGGTGGCGAGGATCTGGGATCACCGCAGGACTCTTGCGAATCACATCCATGAGATAGGGAAATTCCCCCTTCAGGCTGGTTGCCATGAAAAAGGTCGATGTTTCACCCCGGTCAGACTGGGTCTGCCCTAAGACTTCGAGGTGGTAAGGAAAATCCAAACCTTCCGCCAAGTTGGCCTGTAGGAGCTCCCAACGATCCTCTTGGTCGATCCGAGCGACCAGAGAAGCCGTGGACTCGGTCTGCAAATTCGACAGATCCACCTCATAGGGACGCCAGGCTTCTAGAGATCGGAAAAACTCTTGGTTTTGATTGCGTTTCATGAGGATCTTTTCCTCTTGAGCCAGCAAATCCTCCCCTTGCTCCAGGGCTGCCACCGCCTCCTCTTCCTTGGGAATCCGGTGGAAAAAAGCCTGAACGGTCTCGTAATCGCTGGAGAAGGAGTATGTGTCTTTGTAACGCCGACGCAGTTCTTGGATCAAGGCATTGGACCGGTCATAGAGATCGGCCCAACGTTGACGCTCTTGGTCCAGGTTAGCTTCCTCCTCTTGCACCGCAGCGGGTAGGGCCCTAGCAGATGACCCCCCAGTAGATGAAGCTTCAACAGCCAAAGGCTCACCAGTGGCTTCTTTGCCCGAGCTTCCTCGATCCTGATCAGACTCCTCTTCCTCATCGAGACCGGCCACTTGGGTATCGATGAGCTGGACCAGGCCCCTCTGCTGAAGGTAGGATAAGATGGGCTCTCTCTCCTCAATAGAACCCAGGAGAGAAATCTTTTGCATTTTAACGATGGACAAGTTCTTCTATGATCCTTTCCTGAAGTTTTTGCAAACAGACAGTCTTGGCCTTCGCATCCAACTTAGGGGCTTTGACTGCCGCATCTACATGTTCCAAAACCTTGGCGCTATCCGCCTTGGCTTCCGTCTCTGCTTGGGCTAGGAAAGACGCCGCCTGGGTCTGTGCCTCAGCAAGGATTTCACGCCCCCGCTTCCGGGACTGATCCTTGATCGTGGCGGCCTCCTGCTCTGCCGATTCTAAGGCCTCCTTCGCCTCCTGTTCACATTGACGGATGGAAGCTAAGAGATCTTCAGCCATCCTTGCCCTCCTTTCTAGGAGTTCACCTAGGACCTACAAATAATCCAGTCCCAGGTCACTCCTTAGGCCCTTTTCCCGGCTGGCAGCCGGCTTCTTGGGACCAGTGCACGCTGTTTATACCCATTCAGTCTACCATAGAATCCCTAGGAATCTCAAATCAAGATAAAGGGAAAAAGTCAGCTGACAAGGGCAGGAGGCAGGGAATATTTGACCAAAAGAGAGTGATTCACTATAATTAAAATATTATTACCTGTGATATAGAACTCTATCCGCCGCAAGTAGTGGCGAAAGATCGGACTCCTCCCTCGGGACACGGCCGTCTTTCGTCGTCGGGGGATAAGATAAGTGAGGAATCCACGATGTCGATGCACTTTCAGGGGACCCGGTCGCAACAGCGAGGGCCCATTCCCAACCAAACGAATCCAGGGCCTCGTCCGGGCAATCGAACCGGAATGCGTCCTAACCCAGGCCCGGGACGTGGGGAACCAGGACCCAGACCCCAAGGACCCGCCCCCCAAGGGCCAAATCAGAGCAATTTTTCTTTTTTATGGGAAGATCTTCGCAACATTACGAAGGGCTTTTTTTCTTCCCGCCCGCTACGGGCCTTTGAAAATCGTACCAAAATTGGGACTTATCTAGTCTTGGCTCTGGTGAATATTCTAATTTATGGTATCGTCCAGGCCAGTCTTTCTTATAATTATATTACCAGTGACGCCATCGTGGCGAAGGCTAAGGAGCAATCCTTACTTTTGCCCAAACCTACCTTCGGACAGGTAGCTGCCACTTTTGGGGTCAATAGTCTGGCCCAGATCATCAATTTTGTGGTCATCATCCTTCTTTGCTTCATTTTCACCCAGATTGTCAGTAAGAAGCCGGAGGTCCCCTTCTTTGGGATCTATCTCATTGGTATTGCTAGTTTCCCTTATACTTTGCTTTTGATTTTGGTGGGGATTTTGGGGATTTTTATCCCTGGTTTTGCCATACAGATGTTGGTGATCCCCCACATGGTCTTTTTATTGACCCTTTACTTGGCTTTTAAATATTTGCACGACTCCCGTAATATCGGATCGGCCGATGCCTACTGGCTGTTCATTCTTCTTTTTACAGCCTCACGAGTCGTCTTGTATTACTTCCCTTCGCTCTTCCAGCAGCTGCCTGGCGGGAATTAGGAAATGACTTAGAGAATAGCTTTAAACATTTTGTGCTTATTTCTATATATTAGATAGAGTATTTTGCAATTTATTGAGTTTTCGAATTTATTCAAATTATTTAAATTTTAGTTCATTAGTTTAAAGGATCTACTATGAGTCAATCCCTATCGACAGCTCGTTCTACCGACCTCCTCGAGGGGCCGATATTTTCGTGTTTAGCCAAATTGGCCCTCCCCCTTATGGCCACGGCCTTCCTGGGCATGGCCTATTCCATGACCGATATGATCTGGATTGGGCGTCTGGGCAAGGGGCCAGCTGCCGCCGTCGGAACGGTGGGCACCCTCCTCTGGCTCTCAGAAGGAGTTCTGACCCTCTTTCGGGTAGGTACCCAGATCTTAACAGCAGAGAAAATTGGGGCTAAGGCCTATGACGAAGTCAAGGAAATTGTGTCCGCTGGAATCCAGTTGAACATTTTCTCGGCCCTAGTGGTCGGCACCCTCTTTATGGTCTTTAGAGAGCCTATGATGAGCTTCTTCCGCCTGACCCCGGCCACCCACCAACATGCCCTGGAGTATTTTGTAATTATGCTTCTTGGCCTGCCAGGAAGTTACGCAGGCCGTCTTTTGAGCGCCATCAGCACAGCAGCTGGGGACAGTAAAATGCCCTTTATCACAAATGGTCTAGGCCTGATCCTTAACATTATCCTTGACCCCATCTTTATCTTCGTTTTGGGCTGGGAAGTAAAAGGAGCGGCTATCGCCTCCATCCTGGCGGAGTATTTTGTGCTTATTATCCTCGTTTGGGCTGTATTAAAGAAACCTGTTTTTCACGGGCTTCCGACCTTTACACGTCTTTATTCGGAGCACTATGGGCGGATTTTCCGCTTGGGGGTTTCCCCAGCTCTCCAGTCCACCTTCTATTGCTTCTTCTCCATTGTTTTGACCCGTTTAGCTTCAACTTTTGGAGAATCAGTCATCTCAGCCCAAAAGATTGGTGCTAATATCGAAAGTATTTCCTGGATGACCGCAGATGGCTTTGCCCTAGCCCTGACTGCCTTTATGGCCCAAAATTATGGGGCTAAGCAGATTGAACGGTCGCTCCAGGGCTATAAGGTAGCCCTACGTTTGGTCCTGATCTTTGGGGCTGTGACGACCTCGCTCCTTTATTTCTTTGCAGAGCCTATCTACCATCTCTTTTTACCAGATCCTACGGCCTTGGCAGATGGGAAATCCTATCTCCAGGTCTTGGCTTTGTCTCAGACCTTTATGTCCTTGGAGATCATTGTAACGGCTGCCTTCAACGCCTTTGGCAAGACCTTCTATCCTGCTGCTGTTGTCACCCTATGCGCAGCTTCCCGAATTCCAATCGCCTTTACCCTCAGCAAAAAAATTGGCTCTGCGGGCATCTGGTGGGCTCTGACTCTCTCTTCCATCGCCATGGGCCTCATCCTCGTACCTAGTTTTGCGATCTTCCGCCGGAGCATTCTCCGCCGCGAAGGGCTCAGCTATAAGAAATAGGCAGGCCTCTTGGTCAAGGTAAAAGTCTTGTTCATTCGCTATACTTTTCCTAGAAAACCAGGGTCTCCCCTGCTTCATTAACACATATTCCCCGTATTCTTTTTCTGGGGGATTTGCTAAAATAGGTCTAGTTCTTTAGTGTTAGAATAACAATAACTTGAGTGGACCCTAAGCTAGTTTGGGATTAGGAGGAAACCCATGTATAAGGAGGAAGGATGAACGATTTTCAAAAGGCCTATGAGGCCAAATTGACGTCAGCAGAAGAAGCAGTCAAGCTGGTTAAATCAGGAGACTGGTTGGACTATGCCCTGGGTCTCAACGTGCCCAATCTCTTAGACAAGGCTTTGGCAGCCCGGGCTGAGGAACTAGATGATATCAATATTAGAGGACTTTTGGTCTTCCATCCCCTGGATATCTATGCAGCCAACGACCGGGTGGGACGCCGAGTTTTTACCTTCAACTCTTGGCACTTTGGAGGCCTAGAAAGAAAACTAGCCAAAACAGGTTATGTATACCACATTCCCTTCCGCTATTCGGAGGCCCCAGTCTATTATCGGAATCCTGAAGAAGTGGAGCGGGTGGATGTCCTCTTCCTGCAGACGGGGACTATGGACAAGTTTGGCTACTTCAACCTGGGTGGATCCAACTCCCACATCATGGACATCGTACGCAGAGCTTCTCATATCGTTGTGGAAGAAAATCCCAATATGCCATACGTGGCAGGATTATTTGATGATTCCTTGCATATTGATCAGGTGGATTATGTGGTCCATAGCGAGCTCCCGATGGATATCCTACCCGACGCCCAGCCTTCGCAGACGGATATGGAGATCGCCAAGCTCGTCATGAAGGAGATTTTCGACGGGGCTACCATCCAGTTGGGAATTGGGGGCATGCCCAATGCCGTCGGCAATATGGTCGCTGAGTCCGACCTAAAGGACCTGGGAATCCATACTGAGATGTACGTCAACAGTATGATGAAAATGTCGAAGGCGGGGATGATTACAGGTCTCAAGAAGAACCGGGACCGGGGCAAACAAGTTTTTGGCTTTGCAGCCGGGTCACAGGAACTCTATGACTATATGGATCATAACCCGCAATTTGCTAACGCTCCTACGGATTACGTAAATAGCCCCAGTGTCATTGCCAGCTTTGATAACTTTATCTCGATCAATACGGCTCTGGGCGTCGACCTCTATGGGCAGATTAGCGCAGAAAGTGCGGGCTTCCGTCAAATTTCTGGGACAGGAGGCCAGCTAGACTTCGTCATGGGAGCCTATATGTCAAAGGGCGGAAAATCGATCATTGCTCTCTCTTCAACCCATACGGATAAGAAAGGTGAAAAGCATAGTCAAATACTCCCTTATTTCACCCCAGGGACGGCAATTACGGTTCCTCGGACTGTTGTTCAATGTGTTGCCACCGAATACGGCATGGTCAACCTCAAAGGTAAGAGTCTCTGGCAGCGGTCAGAGGCCTTGATTAGCCTGGCCCACCCCGATTTCCGGGAGGAACTCATTGCAGCAGCCGAGGCCCAGGGGATTTGGAGAAATTCAAATAAGAGATAGATGAATATAAGATAGAAAAGCTCCGAGCAAGAAACAATAAAGCGAAGAAAAACAAAAGGGCAGCGGTACGATTTCGTACCGCTGCCCTTTCTTTCGGTCTAGTGCTTCAATCTAGCGTCAATGCACTAGGTTATAGAATGCGATTACTGTCTTTTCTTCATCGATTCGACGATGGCTTCGGCCACCGCTTCGACGTCCTTGCGGGTGGTATCATTGACAGAAGAGACGATGGTGGCATCGCTATCCACATAATACATCTCACGCATCTCATCAATCATGGCTCTCATCTTGTCATTAGCAGAAGGTGCCCAAGTGCCGTTCTCTATGAGAGCAAAGGTCCGGTTCTGGAGGTTCAGGGCCTGCATATCAGCAATAAAGTCCTTCATTCTCGGGTAAATACCCAGGTTGTAGGTGCAGCTCACTAAAGCGATGTGGCTGACCCGGAAAGCCTCGGAGATCAGGTAAGAGACATGGGTGTGGGAGACATCATAGACCCGGACATTGGTCTGACCCCGTTTGACCACTTCAGAAGCCAAGAGCTGGGCAGCTGCTGCGGTATTTCCATACATAGAAGCATAGCAGATGATGAGGCCGGTCTCCTCTGGGGTGTACGAGGACCATTTGTCATATTTATCAATGATGTAGCCCAGGTCTTCTCTCCAGATCAGACCGTGCAGGGGGCAGAGCACCTTGATAGGAAGCTCGGCGGCTTGCTTTAAAACGGCTTGGACGAAGGGGCCATATTTCCCGACGATGTTGGTCAGATAACGGCGGGCCTCATCGATCCAATCCCGGTCATAGTTGACTTCATCGGCAAAGAGTTTGCCGTCAAGGGCGTTGAAAGAACCGAATGCATCGGCAGAGAAGAGAACGCCATTGGTTAGGTCTAGGGTAACCATGGGTTCTGGCCAGTGGACCATGGGGATCTGGACGAAGGCAAAGTTATGTTTACCTGAGCTAAAGGTATCGCCATTGCCGACGGTGATCTTCTTTTCGGCATGGAAGCCAAATTGAGTCATGAAGAAGAAGCCCTTTTCCGTGCTGATGACGGTGGCGTTGGGGTAGCGGAGGAGAATCTCACCCATGCTCGCTGCATGGTCGGGTTCCCAGTGGTTGATGACGAGATAATCGAGGTCACGACCATCGAGGACGTAAGCCACGTTGTCCAAAAATTGATGGCAGCAAGACCAATCAACGGTATCAAAAAGGACAGTTTTCTCATCCAGTAAGAGATATGAGTTATAGCTCACGCCGGTGGGAATAGGGTGAATATTCTCGAATAAATGGGTATCGTGATCGTTGGCACCTACCCAGTATAGATCATCGACTACTTTGCGTACGTTATGCATAAATTCCTCCTAATTTTGCTTGGATTATTTGCTCCATGAACGGATGAAGGAGCTTGCCATTGGGCTTATTCAATGGAGATAAAGGTGGCCTTCGGATCGCCGCAGCGTGGGCACTGATAGGCATCAGGCAGCTGATCGAAGGGGGTTCCGGCCGTAATTCCATTTTCGAAATCGCCCAGTACTGGGTCGTACTCGTAACCACACCCACAGCAGACATAGACGCCGGTCTTGGTCTTGGGCTGTTGGACCACTTTTCTCTTCTTTTTCTCGAAGGGGGGGGCGGGCTTCTTCTCTTCGGTGCCAAAGGCCTCGGTCAAGAGAGGAATAATCTCGGTGATATCGCCGACAATGCCATAGTCTGCATTCAGGAAGATCGGGGCATTGGCGTCGGTATTGACAGCCACAATGGTGGTAGCTTCTTTGATGCCCCGGAGGTGTTGGCCAGCACCAGAGATACCGAGGGCAAAGTATAGGTTGCCTTTGAATTTCTGACCAGAAAGACCAACATACCGCTCGATGGGGATGTACTCCAAGGTCTCGGCAACTGGACGAGACGAGGAAACGGCGGCTCCAGCAGCTTTGGCCAGGGCTTCGACCATACCCATGTTCTCTTTGGGTCCAATGCCTTGGCCGACGGAGACAAGGCGCTCCACTTCGGTGACAGGGGCCCATGGATCAACACCAATGGTAAAGTCATAGCCATCGGCTTTGAGGGCTTTGACCAACTGCTCGACCTGCTCTTGAGGGCTGCCCTCGAAGATGATGTTCTTCCGAGGTCCGGTAGCGCTGCCAGGCTTGCCATCGGAAACAGCAGCTCCTCTAGCCTTTTTCTTTTGAAGCCGGCCGACGACATTGTTGGCAATAACGAGTCTCATGATCTCGTTGGTTCCTTCGTAGATCTGGGTGATCTTTGCGTCACGATAGAAGCGCTCAACATCGATGCCCTTGATGTAGCCGTTTCCGCCATGGATCTGGAGGGCCTCATCGGCCACCTTAACAGCCAAGTCAGAGGCAAAGCACTTAGCCATAGCGGCTTCTTTATTGTATTTCTCGTGGTTATCCTTGAGTTCAGCAGCGCTGTAGACCAGCAATCTTGCAGCCCGGATTCCTGTTGCCATATCTGCTAATTTGAAGGAAATGCCCTGGTTGGCAGCAATAGGGGCACCAAACTGTTTTCTTTCTCTGGCATATGCTAAGGCCGACTCATAGGCACCTTGGGCAATTCCTAGGGCCTGGCTGGCGATACCAATACGACCACCGTCTAGAGTTGCCATGGCGATCTTAAAGCCCTCTCCCTCTTGGCCGAGGAGGTTTTCTCTGGGAACGATCACGTTCTTAAAGGCCAGCTCAGAGGTGACGGAAGACCTGATTCCCAACTTATCGTATTGGGTGGGGAAGGTGAAGCCCTCCCAGCCTTTCTCTACGATAAAGGCAGAAATTCCGTGGGTGCCTTTTTCAGGGCTGGTCATGGCAAAGATGACATAGGTATCTGCCCGATAGCCATTGGTGATGAAAATCTTTCCGCCATTTAAGACGTAGTGGTCACCTTCGAGAACGGCTGTGGTCTGGGTATGGCTGGCATCGGAGCCGGCTTCCACTTCGGTTAAACCGAAGGCACCGATCTTTTCGCCCCGGGCCAGGGGTGCCAGATATTTTTGTTTTTGTTCTTCCGTACCAAAATTGTAGATAGGCCAGCTGCCCAGAGAAGTGTGGGCAGAACAGATAACGCCCACGCCCCCGTCAACCCGGGCCAATTCTTCTACGGCAATCGCATAGTGGATGTTGGTCAAGCCAGCTCCGCCATACTCTTTATCATAGGGGATGCCTAGCCAGCCTCTCCGACCCATTTCCATGACCAAGTCCTCAGGGAACTCGTCATTTTGGTCCAGCTTAAATGCTAGGGGCTTGACTTCTTGTTCCGCAAACTCTCTTACCTGTTTCCGGAACTCTTCGTGCTCTTCGGTTGTCCTAAAGCTCATACAATACCTCCATGTGTGATAAGGATACGCAACGCCATTTGACACAAGAAAATCCCAGGGAATACTCCCTCCTAGCTTGCGTCAAATATTAGTTATAGAATTATTATAATTCATTAGATTGAAAGATGCTACTTATTCGATCAAAGATTTGAGCAAAAGCGCTGGAATATTTGTTAGACAGCGGTCGTAATATATAAAAAGATCGCATGGTCGCCTGTTCGAAGGAGTTATAGATCAACTCTCAAATCTAAGATGGGCTCTCTGCCTCGATTTCTAGTCTGAAAAAAGAAGCTATGCGTCTTAATGTAAGTTTAAAGGAGAGGTGCAAAGACCAGGGCCACGATCGTCATGAGTTTGATTAAAATATTCAAGGAAGGCCCTGATGTATCTTTGAAAGGGTCGCCTACGGTATCGCCAACGACGGTGGCCATGTGGGTAGGGGATCCTTTGCCGCCCAGTTCGCCAGATTCAACGTACTTCTTGGCGTTATCCCAAGCACCGCCTGCATTAGACATCATGATGGCTAATGGCACGCCGGCTGCTAGGGCCCCTGCCAGGGTACCAGCTAAGGCTTCTTTGCCGAGGACGAAGCCAACCACTAAGGGCACAACGATGGCTAAAATCGTAGGCAGGATCATTTCTTGCAGGGCAGCATGGGTAGAAATGCTCACGCAGCGGTTATAGTCGGGTGTATCGTTATCTTCCATAATGCCAGGTTTTTCCCGGAACTGGCGGCGAACCTCGTCAATCATCTTATTGGCGGCCCGACCTACGGAATTCATAGTCAAGGCAGAAAAGAGGAAGGGCAGCATAGCGCCGACAAACATCCCAATGATGACCATGGGATCCAAAAGACTCACAACGTCAATCTGCACGACGTGAGCAAAGGATACGAAGAGGGCAAGGGCGGTCAGGGCTGCGGAGCCGATGGCTAAGCCCTTGCCAATGGCAGCCGTGGTATTCCCCACAGAGTCTAATTTATCGGTAATGGACCGAACTTCTTCTGGGAGTTCCGACATCTCAGCAATACCCCCAGCGTTATCCGCTACTGGCCCGTAGGCGTCAACGGCAACGGTCATGCCGGTAATGGATAGCATCCCCACAGCCGATAGGGCAATCCCATAGATACCGGCACAGCGATAGGCCACAAAGATGGCAATGCAGATCAAGGAGATGGGAACCAGAGTGGATAACATCCCTACACTTAATCCACTAATGATGGTCGTGGCTGCCCCCGTTTCGGACTGGTGGGCAATGGTTTTCACAAAACGATAAGAATCGGAAGTATAGATCTCGGTCACCTTACCGATCAGGATGCCGCAAAGCAGGCCTGCAATGATGGCCCAAGAGTAACGGTAAGAGCCCAGCATTACATGGCTCAAAATGATGGAAGCAATGATCACCAGGCCTCCACTGATATAGGTCCCCATGTTGAGAGATTTGGCTGGGTCTTTTTGCCCCTCGCCCCGAACAAAAAAGACGCCAACGACAGAGGCCAAGAGGCCAATGGCAGAGAGCAGCAAGGGGAAAAGGGCCCCGACAGGCTCTTGAAAAGATCCCCCAAATTGTCCTGAAGTCTCCGCAGCAACAGCCGCTAGGGTAATAGCGGAGACGATCGAACCTACGTAGGATTCAAAGAGGTCCGAACCCATCCCTGCGACGTCCCCGACGTTGTCTCCGACGTTATCTGCAATGACGGCCGGGTTCCGGGGGTCGTCCTCAGGGATCCCCTCTTCTACCTTACCAACGAGGTCGGCCCCCACGTCGGCAGCCTTGGTATAAATGCCCCCGCCCACACGGCCAAAGAGGGCCATGGAAGAGGCACCCAGGCTAAAGCCCGTCAGGCATTCCGTCACCGTAGCCAAGGGCAAAAAGCAAAAGATCAGACCAATGCCCAGAAGGCCGAGGCCCGCTACACAAAGGCCCATGACAGCCCCGCTACGGAAGGCTACGGCCAGAGCCGAAGGCAAACCATGATCCATAGCGGCATTGGCCGTACGGACATTGCCCTTCGTCGCCACATCCATACCAAAAAAACCTGCCAGGACGGACAGAAGCGCTCCAACTACATAGAGTGTTGCTGTCATCCATGACAGGGTAAAGCCGATAAGGACAAAAAGGCCTACAATGACAAAGGCCATAATCCGATATTCGCTCTTTAAAAATGACATAGCTCCACCACGAATGTAGTTCGCTATTTCCGTCATACGATCTGTACCGGTTGATTTTTTCCCAATCCACGTGGCAAAAAACCATGCCACCATGAGTGCCAACACTGCGGCACAAGGTGCCAGGTAACTCAACACCTTGAAAACAGAAACAGATATTAACATGCTTGAATAGCCCCCTTTAATTGGATAGCAGACACGCCTAAAGGCTCCTAGTCCTTTAAGATTGTCTAGAAAATTAGATCAATTCTAACCCCCTTCCAATAATTATGCAAATAGTCCCTAGCCCACCCCTAGACCTCATTACATCCTTTTGAACGTCGACCCAAGTGAAACAACACAATAGATAACACAACAATTCAAAATAAAAGAAAAAAGAAGAGGGCAAGGTTTTGCTCTCTTCTTCTCTCCTGCTTATCCATTATTTATTTATCGTCTGTTATAGGCTTTGCTATATGGTCTGTCATCGTTATGACAGACCGCCGTCAGCTGGTCTCTCTTAAGGACCTTATTCTTCTACTTCCTTGGCTTCCTGGATCCGTTTCAAAGAAGCAGTAAGTTTCGGGACTATTTGGAAGAGGTCGCCAACAATGCCAACATCCGCTACATTAAAGATGGGGGCCGTGCTGTCTTTGTTGATAGCAATGATATAGCCGGATTCTTCCATTCCAGCCAGGTGCTGGATGGCTCCAGAAATCCCACAGGCAATATAGAGGTCCGGACGGACGGTTTTGCCGGTCTGACCAACCTGGAGGTCCTTGGGCTGCCAGCCCGCATCGACCGCAGCTCTGGAACTAGAGACGGTCCCGCCTAGAACCTCAGCTAGCTCTTCCAGCATTTTGAAATTTTCCGGACCTCCCATTCCACGGCCGCCAGAGACGAGAACTTTCGCATCTTGGATGTCCATTCTCTCGGCGACCTCATGGACCACCTTTTCAATCTGGACATAGCAGGGATTTTCAGTTAGTTTGGCATCAAAACGGATAAGTTCACCCTTGCGGTTGGTATCGGGGACCAACTTGACCATGACCCCGGGTCGGACTGTCGACATCTGGGGACGGAAGTCAGGACAGATGATGGTAGCCATCAGGTTACCTCCGAAGGCAGGCCGAGTCATCCTAAAGTTCTTGTTCTCTTCATCAATTTCCAATTTGGTGCAGTCGGCAGTCAGACCCGTGTGGTTACGGGCAGCGACCCGGGGCCCCAAATCACGACCAATGGCGGTTGCCCCAAAGAGAACGATCTCCGGCTTATACTCCTTCACAATGGCAGTAATGGCCTGGGTATAAGGCTCTGTTCGATAGAGCTTCAAAGCGGGATCGTCCACTAAAATGACCCGGTCAGCCCCAAAGTGGAAGAGCTCATCCGCCAAACCCTCTACCTGGTCGCCCAGGAGCATGGCGGTCACCTGAGTTCCTAGCTGCTTGGCCAGGCGTGACCCCTCCCCGATTAGTTCCAGGGATACTCCGGTAATTTTGCCCTCGACTTGCTGGACAAATGTAAATACTCCATGATAATCACTTAACATATATGCTCCTTCCCCTCGTCCTAGATCATGTATTTTTCCTGGAGCCGGTCCACTAAAAATTGAACCGATTCATCCGTGCTCTTTTCGATCACGACCCCAGGGGCTTTGACAGCCTTGGGGAAGGACTTGGCAACCTTGGTAGGCGACCCTTTAAGACCTATGTTTTCGTCAGCGACAGGGACATCAGCCCGGGTCCACCAAGTAATTTTCTTTTCCCGGAAGGCTTCAAAGATCTTGCCCGGCGTCATATAACGGGGCTCGAAGGAGTCCGCTAGGCAGGTAATTAAGGCAGGGAGTTGGACCCGTAAGATATGGTAACCATCATCGTAATGGCGTTTGACCACGAGTTCTTTTCCCTCTACCTTGCACTCAGCTGTATAGCTTATATTGGGAATCTGGAGGTGTTCAGCGATTTCCGGACCTACTTGGGCTGTATCGCCGTCAATGGCCTGGCGTCCACAAACGATCAGGTCATAGTCTAACTTCGAGACAGCAGCGGCGATGGTGCAGGAAGTTGCCCAGGTATCGGCTCCGCCGAAGGCCCGGTCAGTAATAAGAAAGGCCTCATCAGCCCCCATGGCCAGGGCCTCATGGAGGACATCCTCAGCCTGGGGCGGGCCCATAGAGACGACGGTGACCTTGCCGCCAACTTCATCTTTAATTTGCAGGGCTACCTCAAGGGCTGCCTTATCATCTGGGTTCATGATGGAAGGAACCCCATCACGAATGAGGGTCCCCTTCACGGGGTCAATCCGTACTTCATTCGTATCTGGGACTTGTTTGATGCATGCTACAATATTCATGGTTCCCTCCTAACCTAAGAGCGTCTTGGAAATGACCATTTCCATAACTTCGCTCGTACCTTCATAGATTTCAGTGATCTTGGCATCCCGCATCATCCGCTCTACGTCATAGTCGCGCATGTAGCCATAGCCACCCATAAGTTGGACGGCCTCGGTGGTGACAGCCATAGCTGTCCGGCTGGCCTTTAATTTAGCCACAGCAGCCTCCATGGAGAAACGCTTTTGTGTGTCCTTGGCGATAGCCGCCTTGTAGACGAGGTAGCGAGCCGCTTGGATTTCAGTCTCCATGTCAGCCAGCTTAAATTGCGTATTTTGGAACTTGGCTAAAGGACGGCCAAATTGTTTTCTCTGCTGGACATAGGCAACGACCTTGTCCAGGGCCCCTTGGGCAATCCCCAGGGCCTGGGCAGCAATCCCGATACGGCCTCCATCGAGGGTTCCCATAGCGATGCCAAAGCCCTTCCCCTCTTGACTTAAGAGGTTTTCCTTAGGAACATGGCAGTCAATGAAAATGAGTTCGCAGGTAGAAGAGGCGTGAATTCCCATCTTGGCCTCAGGCTTACCGAAGGTGAAACCTGGAGTGCCTTTTTCTACGATAAAGGCCGACATCCCCCGGGTCCCCTGGCTGGGATCCGTGAGGGCAAAGACGACATAGGTATCTGCCTTGCCAGCATTCGTGATGAAGATCTTGCTCCCGTTGAGGATATACTCATCTCCAACCAGCTCAGCCTTGGTCTGGACCCCACCGGCATCGGTACCGGCCTCAGGCTCTGTCAGAGCAAAGGCCCCGAGCTTTTCACCCTTGGCTAGGGGGGTCAAAAACTTTTCTTTTTGTTCGGTCGACCCATACTTATCGATGGCTCCGCAGCAAAGGGAGGTGTGGGCCGAAACGATGACGGCGGTCGTCGCACAGACCTTGGCCAACTCTTCTACCGCAAGGACGTAGGTTAGGGTGTCGCAGCCTTGACCACCGAACTCCTTGGCATAGGGGATTCCTAAGAACCCATATTTTTTCATCTTTGCAACGGTCTCATCAGGGAATCGCCCTGTTTCATCGATTTCCTGAGCTAAAGGCTCCGCCTCTTTTTGGGCAAACTCCCGAAAGAGCTGCTGGGCCATGGCGTGTTCTTTACTTAAGTTAAAATCCATGTTATCTCCTGTTTCCAAAGGATTATTTGCTTCTCTTGATTGTCAAAAGATAATTTAGTTATATTTATGGAAGCCTTCCCCGGTCTTCCGGCCGAGTTTTCTGCCTCTAACCATCTTGCGCAATAGGGTGTGGGCCCGGTATTTGCTATCGCCGGTCTCTTTGTAGAGGGTATCCATAATAGCCAGACAGACGTCCAAACCAATCAAATCTGCCAGCTCCAAAGGCCCCATGGGGTGGTTGGCCCCAAGTTTCATGGCCGTATCAATCCCTTCAGCTGTAGCAATAGATTCTGCATAGAGGCCAATGGCTTCATTAATCATGGGGATCAAGAGGCGGTTCACTACAAAGCCAGGATTCTCCTGAACGACCACAGGGGTCTTGCCCAGGTCTTCCGAAAGTTTGACAATCCGATCCACGGTCTCTTGGGGGGTATTGAGGCCTGGAATGATCTCAATAAGCTTCATCACTGGGGCCGGGTTGAAAAAGTGCATCCCGATCATGGGGCGGCTGAGCCCGGCACCGATCTCGGTAATGGACAAAGACGAGGTGTTGGAGGCGAAAATGGTCTCTTTCTTGCAAATTTTATCGAGCTCTTCAAAGGTCTTCTTTTTAATTTCCATGACTTCCAGGGCCGCCTCTTCTATGAGGTCGCAGTCCCCGAGGTCCTTATTGAGGCAGGGGGTAATCCGGTTCAGGATGGCATCGGCCTCTTCCTGGGTCATCTTTCCCTTTGCGACCCTTTTCTCAAAGCCCTTTTGAATCTTGGCCTTGCCTCCATTGGCAAAGTCCATGTTAATATCCGACAACATCACCTCATTGCCTTCCACTTGGGCGAAAGCCTGGGCAATCCCGCTGCCCATGGTACCTGCTCCGACAACTCCAATTTTCATCGCAAATTTCCTTTCTTGATCTTCTTCAAATTTCTAACAAATATTCCCGCCTCGCTTAGGGGACTTTCCCCTCTTTAGGCGGTAAAAAAAGGTGCCGTAAGCCCGGCTTGGCCAGCTTCAGCCAGGGTCCAGTCTTTCAGCACCTCCTTATGCTTAGCAACTAACGATTGTTAAACTGCTTATCCTTCCGCTTTTCTAGGAAGGCAGTCATGCCCTCTTTTTGATCTTCTGTGGCAAAGCATGCCCCAAAGAGTTTGGCTTCCAGGGCTGTCCCCTCTTCTACCGTAAGCTCCAGGCCCTCATTGATGGCCTTTTTGCAATTGCGAACCGCAATGGGAGCATTGGCAGCAATGCGGCTAGCCAATTTCATGACTTCTGCCATCAGGCTTTCTGCTGGGTAGACATCGGATACCAGGCCAATCCTGAGGGCTTCGGGGGCCTTGATATTCCGGGCTGAATAGATCAGCTCCTTGGCCTTAGAAATCGATCCGGTCACCCGGGCCAGGCGTTGGGTACCCCCGAAACCTGGGGTAATACCTAGGCCAACTTCTGGCTGGCCAAAAACAGCGGTTTCAGCGGCCAGGCGGATATCGCAGCTCAGAGCTAATTCGTTGCCCCCACCGAGGGCGTAGCCGTTCACAGCTGCAATGACAGGGACAGGGCAGGTTTCAATGGCCCGAAATACTTCATTGCCCTTTTTCCCAAAGGCCTCGCCTTCTTCCCGAGTCATCTCTTTCATCTGGCTGATATCGGCCCCTGCTACAAAGGCCTTATCCCCAGCACCAGTGATCACGACCACCCGGGTTTCGTCCAGGCTAAGAGCTTGGAAGGCCTGGTGGAGGTCTTCTAAAACATCAGAATTCAAAGCATTCAGGACGTCTGGCCGATTGATGGTAATTTGGGTAATCCAGTCTTTGGTCTCTACCGTAAGATAGCGATACGACATAGGTCCTCCTTTTTCTTAGCTTCGTTGCAAAATTCTTGGAAAAGCTCTGGGAAGATCAGTTCCCTCTAAACTTTCCTGAGAACCCTCTTCCTAGCCTTCGTACTTTTTGACGCCCATGGCGCAGCCCATACCACCGCCAATACACATGGTGGCAAGACCGGTCTTCGCCTCTTCACGCTGCTGGAGGGCATGGATTAGGGTAACCAAAATTCTTCCGCCCGAGGCACCGATGGGGTGGCCAATAGCAATGGCACCACCGTTCACGTTGACCTTTTCTGGGTCAAGGTTCATATCCTTGATGCAGGCCAGGGCTGGTGCGGCAAAGGCTTCATTCAGCTCAACGAGGTCAAACTCAGAGGCCTTGATGCCAATCTTCTTTGTCAGGTTCTCGCAAGCATAAATCGGCCCGACACCCATGATAGCAGGATCGACTCCGCCCAGGGCTCCGTCTAGCCACTCGACTTCTGGCTTGACTCCAAGCTCTTTGGCCTTTTCTTCACTCATCACGACGACGCAAGAAGCCGCATCGTTGATGGAGGAGGAGTTGCCTGCGGTGACGATACCGTCATCCTTAAAGGCGGGGCGGAGCTTAGCTAAGGCTTCTGCGGTAGAATCTGGACGGATCCCCTCGTCTTCTTCAAAGACGATAGTCTGCTTTCTCTGAGCAACTTCGACGGGAACGATCTCAGCCTTGAAAAGGCCTTTTTCTCTGGCTGCTGCCGCCTTTTGATGGCTCTTGGCAGAGAATTCATCCATGGCTTCCCGGGTAATGCCCCACTTTTCTGCAACGTTCTCAGCAGTAATGCCCATCAGATAGCCGTGGAAGGCATCTCTTAGACCGTCATTTTGCATGGTATCAATCAACTCGCCATTGCCCAGACGATAGCCGTAACGGGCCTTTGGCAGGGCGAAGGGGGCTGCAGACATATTCTCCATACCGCCAGCTACAACGATATCAGCCTCTCCGTACTTAACCATCCGAGCTGCCATGTTGATCGCTTCGAGGCTGGATCCGCAGACAATATTCACGGTCAGAGCTGGGGTTTCCACCGGGAGTCCGGCATTGATAGAAGCTTGCCGGGCCACGTTTTGTTTTTGTGCGGATTGGAGGACGCATCCCATATAGACCAGATCCACAGCTTTAGGCTCGATCCCAGTTCTCTTCAGGGCTTCGGCGATAACATATTCTCCTAATTTGGCAACAGGAACCCCACTTAAGGTTCCTCCCATTTTTCCTACTGCGGTCCGGACAGAACCGGCCAGGACTACTTTTCTACCATTCACTTCTTTTGCCATGATGATATCCTTTCATACATAGTCTATTCTGCTACCAGCGCACCCAGAGGCTCAACGTATCCATAACGGTCACGCTAACAACAAAACGCTTCATTTCTAGGAAAAAAACTGAATTTTTTCCCTAAGCCCTTCCGTATTTTAGGCGGAAAGGGCCCTTTTTGTCAACCTTTTTAATTTAGTATAAGACTAAGTTGCTAATTTTAAAAGACCTGGAAAAAGAAAAACCGTTCCCTCAAAGGATGAGAGAACGGGAAAAGAGAAAAAACAAAAAGCCTAAGCTTATGTATTTTCTTGGTCAGCATCTGAAAAAGGCGGAGGCGGGGCTGGGGCGGGAGATGGATTATTTGTGGCAGGGTGGGTAGATGGTTCTGAAGAAGCAGAAGATGGCGCTAGATGGCTAGAAATGTGGCTAGGGGAGTCCATACCTAGGTCTGGGGAGGCAGGCTGATCTGCAGAGGGCAGGACTTCATCTTGCATGAGAATTTGCATAGGTTCTTGAAAGGGCATCTCCTGGCCAGAATAGGCGTCAGGATAGAGGTCTTCACATTCGAGGAAGGCAATCTGGGAAAACTCCGCTTTATTTTGCAGGCTGAGCTCGGAAGAAACCAGGGCCAACTGGCGGTTGGGATATTGACGGGCATAGTCCACCATGGCAATGATGATCTGGTCCAAGGGATAGTCAGAACGGAGCCAAGAATAGGTCTGCTCAAAATCAGGCTCAATGGCCAGGGTCCGCAAGAGGACCCCCTGGCTGAGTGGGATACCCCGATTCAAATTGCCTTTACGGCGGAGGCGCTTCAAGACATAGATGGCTGCTTTGGCCTTAGCCGTGTCCTCGGGATGAGCCCCAGCCTTGGTGAGGGCGTCAAGATCAGCTAAAACCCGGGGCAAGAGGATGATCTGGAAAGGGATCTCCCCCAAAGTCCAGGTATGGAGAGCCGGGTTTTGCAAAAGGGCCTGGGTGTCTGGGAAAAGAACAAGAGATACGTCCACGGGATTCACGAGGGTGGAAAGGACCTTGTGGATATTGGTATAGCAATTATCAATGTTGTTGAGAAGTTGAACTGCCTCCGGAATATAGAAAGACCCATCCCGGTCCACATAGGAAGCAAGCTCATTCAAAGAATCATAGACCAGGCTCTGGCCATTGGGGGACAAATGGGGGCGTAGGAGGGCAATCTGTTCCTCTAGAAAATGAAACTCCTCCTGGAGGAGGGACATAATTCGGCGCTCGCCCATGGAAAGCTCTACCCACTCATACCGGCGGGGATCAACCTCCACCACTTCAATCACGGGGGCGTAGACCGTCATCTCCCGCCGACTATAAAAACGCAGGAGATTATTCTGTTGGTCACGAAGCTTGTCAAGGATATTTTGTAAAAGTGAGGCTGCTTTCATAGGGCTAAGGAAAGGAAGGCGCTGGGGTCCAAAACTTTAGGTCAAGGCCAAGTCAACCAAGCGGAGGTAGAGCTTGCAGGAGTTCCCCTGCTTGAGGGCCGTCAGGAGATTGGTAAAAGTCAGGGTCAAAAGTTCATCGACCGACCCATAGGACAAGATGCGGGTCAGGTTGACTGCGGGATCTGCCAGGAGGACTTCCTTGGTCATCTTGCTCAATTGATAGAGAAATTGCTGTAAGACCTTACGTCCAGCTTGGAGCTGGTTGGGGGTCAGACCGGCCTCATTCAAGAGAAAACAATTGGGATAAAGGGTCTGGGCGTGGGCCATGGCATCAAAAAGCCAGGCCATCAGGGTGCGAAAATCTTGGTGGTTGGTACAAGGCGGAGCATCCTGGAAAGCCGCATCCCAGAAACTGGCCAGGGAGGCAGCCATCAGCTCCAGATCATCTTGAAAATATTCCCCGAGATTTTGGGGATCAATCTGATATTGGGCGCAAAGCTCTTGCCCATTGATCAGGGCCGGATTCTTCCCCTGATAATACTCCCGGCTACATTTTAGAATATCTTCTTTATTTAGCTTTGGCATCTGTAAATCCTCTTTTTTCTCTTCTAATTCCACGTGAATGGCAGGCTGAGCACAAAGGGGGCAAATGGCCCAGACCTCGTAGGCTCCGTAATATGGGAAGTATAACAAAACTAGGGAATATTTGCCAAAAAGCCTCTCAGAAAGTTGGCGGTGAGAGGCGACTATTTAAAGCGGACAATGGTCACGCCCAGGTCACCTTGGTTGGGTGGGGCAAGATGATAGCTTTCGACATAGGGCTGATCCTTGAGATAGCGGTGAACAGCGGCTTTGAGGGCCCCGGTCCCCTTCCCGTGATTGATCCGAACCTCCCGCAGCCCCCCCAAGAGGGCCTTGTCCAAATAGTCCTCCAAAGCGTCCATGGCCTCCTCCATATGGCAGCCGTGCAAGTCCAATTCAGGCAAAATTTCTTGGGAAGATTTGGACATGAGGTCGCGAACCGACTGGTCGAGTGCCCCTAGGCGCTTGACCTTGCCCCGCTTGCGGACTGCTGGCTCAGGGCTTTCGTCCTCCACGACCTGAAGGGTATGGAGGGGGACGGTGATAGTGAGGGACCCATTTTGTAAAGTCACCTTCCGATCCTTGTCAGGAAGAGAAATTGCTTTTCCCTTCACCCCCAGGGACTTCGACAAATACTCCTCGCCCAGAACAATGTCTTCCGGCGCCAGGGGCCGGTCGCTCTTATTAGCTCGATAACGGACTTTTTGTTGGATTTTTTCTTTTTTCTTACTGAGTTCTCTTTTTTGGGCCAGGGATTCCTGGAGCCTAGCTGAAGAAATCTCCTTGCCCTCCTCCCGACTTTCCTGGATCATGTCTTCTAGGTAAGCTAATTTAGCCTTCATCTCGGTCTCAGCCTGGTCGATGATGGCCAGGGCCTCCTCTTCGGCGGCGGCTAGGGCCTTATCTCGGTTTTGGGCGAGTTTGGTGCGCTCAGCCTGGACCTCCCGGTTCACCCGCTCAGCCTCAGCCTTCAGGCGAGCGATCTCCTCCCGCATGGCCGCCGCCTCCTTGTGGGAGGCCTCGATGGCCACCAGCATCTTGGAGAATTCTTGATTTTCATCTTGAAGGTAGCTTTGGGCCTGATCGAGGATGGCCTGGGGGAGGTGGAGGCGGTGAGCAATGGCCAGGGCATTACTGGACCCTGGGATCCCCATCAAGAGGCGGAAAGTTGGCTGGAGGGTCTCAAGGTCAAATTCAAAGCAGGCATTTTCAATCCCAGGGGTGTTATAGGCATAGACTTTAAGCTCGGCGTAATGGCTAGTAGCAACCATGGAAGCCTTTTTACTCCGAAAATAATCCAGAATCGCCATGGCCAAGGCAGAGCCTTCCGCCGGATCGGTCCCCGACCCCGGTTCATCCAGGAGAATAAGGGTATGGGCATCAGCTAATTCGCACATATCGACAATTCTCTTTTGATGGGATGAAAAAGTCGACAAATTCTGTTCGATGCTCTGCTCATCGCCAATATCAGCCAAAATACAAGAATAGGCTGGAATCTCGGAGCTGGCATCAGCCGGAATGGCTAGGCCCGCTAGGGCCATGAGAGATAGGAGGCCCACGGTCTTCAGACAGACCGTCTTCCCGCCCGTATTGGGGCCGGTGATGAGGATCATTTGATAGGTGTCGCCCATAGACAGGGTCAAGGGGACTGCTTTATCCGCTTGCAGGAGGGGGTGGCGAGCCTTGTTCAAGACCAGGCGGGTGTCTTCCCGGATGGTCACGGGCTCAGCCCGGAGGGCCTTGGCGTAGAGGGCCTTGGCCTGAGAGACATCGAGGTCCCGGATGATGGCCTCATTCGCTTCCAGGACATCGGAGAGGTCGGCCACATAGGCTGAGAGGCGGTGGAGTATTTTCTTAATTTCCTGCTCTTCTTCGATCTGAAGATCTCGAATGTGGTTGTTCAGCTCAACCACAGCCATGGGTTCAATGAAGGTAGTGGCACCTGAAGCGGAGGCCGCATGGACGATCCCGGGAATCTCTCCCTTCTTGTCGGTTCGTACAGGGACCACGTAACGGCCCTCTTTCATGGTGACCAGCTGGTCTTGAAGAGCGGTGGGGTGGGAGGCGACAATCTTGTCCAGGGTCCTTTTGATGTTTTCTTGGGTTTGGGTAATATTCCGGCGAATTCGGCGGAGGTCAGGACTGGCCGAATCTTTTAGGTCCGTTTCATTCTCGATAGCATTGTCCAGGGTCCGGTAGAGGTCGTCCAGGGGGTAGAGGCGGTTGATCTTGTGGTAGACCTCAAAGACCCGGGCGCAGTTGGGATAGGCCTGAGGGAGGACCCTTAGGAGGTCCACGCTCATTTTAGCAAAGGAAGCAATGTCTAAAAGGTCGGCACATGAGAGGGCAAAGCCCTTTTGGGCGGCATCCAGGAGCTGAGGATCTAGCTGGTAGGGAGCGATGGGCAGGGTCCCCTGGCCATAGAGATAGGCCAGGGCATCGGCCGTATCGGCCATGGCGGCCCGGGCTGCCCCGACGGTATCTTGGACGGGCAGGGTTTTGCATACCTTCTTAGCGGCCTGGCTCGTAGCATAATTGGTGAGCTGGGCCAAAATCTTAGGATACTCCAGGCTCTCGAAGGAGCTCCGGGCCATCCGGGAAGCTGCCGGTGCGTAGGGGCTGGGAGGGGCTGAGTGTTCAGCTCCTGCCTCAGCTGTGGCTGGAGCCGCATGGTCAACGGAAGGCCTTGCGGAACCTTTGGAGCGAGAACCTGGGTCAGAGGCATGGGTTGGAGTTGATGATTGAGACAAAGACATAGATTCTTCTTTCTGCTTGAAATAGGGGACGCTAGGGCTTAGCGACGAGGGAAACTACCCGAATCTGGTCAGCCCCTAGTTTTGCCTGCAGCTGGGGGAGGAATTTCAGGTTGATCTGGTCATCTTGGGCCAAGAGGGCTCCTGTGGCAGCATCGTAGACCTCTACCAGGGTAGACCCACGGAAATAGGCCAGGGCTGCCTTCACTTCCTCTAAAGGAAATTGGGTCTGGTCGACCTTGATTTTAACGAGGACATCTGTTGCTTGAAGGGTGGCAGGAGCAGAGGCCTTTTGACCTGATCTAGGCCGACGGGCCGAGCTAGACGCAGGGTCAGCTTTAGCTTCCTCTGGAGCCTCATAGGGGGTGGAAGACTCGGCAAGGCGATCTGAACTTGACCCAATGGGGCGTCCTTCCGTAGTGTTAGACGATCGGACTTCCCTAGTGCCAGACGTAATGCCAGACGTAGTGCCAGACGATTGGACTTCCGTAATGGCAGTCTGTCGACCTTCAGCCTCCACGGCCAGGCGATCGAAGGAAGTGCTTTGGCTGGTCCGTTGGATCTTTTTCAGTCCTTCCATGATTTTTTCCTGGTAGTCAGTTAAAGCTGGCTGCCCATCCGGGGTCAGGGCCAGGGCCTCGACCTCCTCCAAGAAGACCTTCACCTCCTCATCCTCCCGAGAAGAAATTCGTCCCCGGACAAGGAGAATGCGTCCTACCGCCAATAGGTGTTTGACCTTGCTATAGACCCGGGCAAAGCAGACTGCTTCCACCTCCCCGGCCCCATACTCCAAGGTCAAAAAGGCCATCTGCTCCTGGCGTTTGGTGACAAAGTCTCGCTTTGCAAGGACACTGACCAAGAGGTAGAGGTCCTTCTGGCTCAGGAGGTTTCGGGTCTCCACAAAGTGGACTTGGTCCTGGGGAGCCGAATCCAGGAGGCCCTCCTCCTCATCCTCACCTCCGCCCAGGGGAACCATACCAAAATCGCCATTGGCGGCATCCAGGGCTTGGGTCAGGGCCTCCTCCGAGTCCTGAATGAGGGGGAGGCGGGCATAGGCCCCAAAGGCGTCCAGGGGGTGGCCGGTGACATAGATTCCCAGGGTCTCCTTCTCCAGACGAATGCGCTCACTCAAGGGCAGTTCCGGAAGGTCTCGGTACTGAGGCTCCTGGGTCTCCTCCCAGGCCGCCAGCTCCTCGGGGGCCTCCATCTGGAAGAGGTCCAGGAGGCTCATCTGCTCAAAACCAGGGTCCGCCTTGGGCTTTTGAGGGCGCTTGGCAAAATCATCAAAAACATCCAACATCTGCGAGCGGGGAATCCCAAAGCTATCCAGGGCAGCCCCATAAATCAGGCCTTCCATCCCTCGCTTGGTCAAAGAGCCCCCGTAACAGCGAGACAAAAACTTACCAAAAGTCGGGAAAGGACCATGCTTCTTCCTCTCCGCCACCAAATCCTCCGCTGCCCCCAGGCCCAGGTTTTTAATCCCAGCCAGGGCAAAACGGATCGCATCCCCCTCCTTGGTAAAGCGAACCTCGCTCTTTTGAATATCGGGCGGGAGTATTTGTATCTGAAGATTGGAACAGGCCTCTGCATAGGTGGCTGCCTTTTTCTGGTCGCCCAGGAAACTGTTCAGCATGGAAGCCATAAACTCAACGGGATAATAGTGTTTGAGCCAGGCCGTCTCATAGGCCAAAATAGCATAACCGGTGGCGTGGGCCTTGTTGAAGGCATAGCCGCCGAAGTCGATTAGGGCGTCGAAAATGGCATTGGCCGTCGACTCCTGGATGCCCCGGGCCAGGGCCCCCTCAATGGGGTCACCCTTGGGAGAAGTTCCCCCATGGAGGAAGGTTTCCCGGTAGTTTTTGATAACTTCCGGCTTTTTCTTACTCATGGCCTTACGGACATTGTCAGCCATTCCAGGGGTAAAGCCCGCCAGGACTCGGACCGTCCGCATGACCTGCTCTTGGTAGATGATACAGCCGTAAGTATCCTTGGTAATCTCCTCCATGACAGGGTGTAAATAGGTAATTTTGTCTGGATGGAGGCGATTTTGTACAAATTGCGGAATTTGTTCCATGGGGCCGGGGCGGAACATGGAGATCCCGGCGATGATGTCCTCGAGATTGCGGGGCTTCATATCCTTAATGAAGGCCGTCATCCCCTGGGACTCCAGCTGGAAGACCCCCTCTGTCTTCCCCTCGCAGAGGTCCTGGAAGACGGCCGGATCGTCAAAGTGCCCGGTACGAAAATCAGGCAAGTCCTTCCCCTGGTCCCGGACCATATCCTCACAGTCCTGGATCACGGTCAGGGTCCTCAGGCCCAGGAAGTCGAACTTTAAGAGCCCAACCTCTTCCAAATAATCCTTTGTGTACTGGACGACCACTGTCCCATCCTTTTGGGCCAAGGGGGCGATATCGGAGATGGGGACGGCTGAGATGATAATCCCCGCCGCATGGGTAGACGAATGGCGGGGGAGGCCCTCCAATTTATAGCAAATATCCAAGACCTCTTTAACTTCCGGGTCGGTCTCATAGGCTTTTTTGAGGTCTGGATTGGCGGTCTCCGCCTTCTCAAAGGTTGGACTGACCATGACCGGGACCTCCTTGGCCAGGCGGTCAGCAAATTGATAACTCTTGCCCATGGCCCGGCAGACATCGCGGATGACCGCCCGGGGGGCCAGGGTCCCAAAGGTGATGACCTGGGCCACGCAATCCTTCCCGTATTTGTCGGTCACATAGTCGATGACCTCCTGGCGGCGCTCGTAGCAGAAGTCCAAGTCAATATCAGGAAGACTCACCCGGTCGGGGTTGAGGAAGCGCTCAAAATACAGGCCATAGTGGATGGGGTCAATATTGGTAATCGACAGGCAGTAGGCGACCAGGGAGCCTCCGCCCGAACCCCGGCCCGGCCCCACGGCAATCCCCTGGCCAAGGGCATAGCGGACAAAATCACTGACAATCAAGAAATAGTCATTGTAGCCCATGTCATCAATGATCTTGAGTTCGTGGTCCAGGCGGTCCTGGTAGGTCTTTTTCAAATCCTCCAAGTCCACTCCCCCTTGGAGGTCGCTAGCAGGCAGGTGCTTCAGTTTTTCCTCCAGACCGGCCTGGCTCTGTTTGCGGATATAGTCCCGGCTCGACTCCCCAGTTTCCGGCACAAATTTCGGCAAATAAAGCTTGCCAAACTCCTGGCGGGCCTGGCAGCGGTCGGCAATGATTTGGGTGTTGTCAATGGCTTCGGGAAGATTTGGGAAGGCTGCCCGCATCTCCTCCTCGCTCTTCATATAAAGGTCGGCCCCCGCCATGGTCATCCGGTTGCGATCGTCCAGCCGCCCCCCAGTCTGGAGGCAAAGAAGGATCTCGTGAGCTGCCTCATCTTCTTTTTTCAGATAGTGGCAGTCGCAAGTAGCCACCACTGGAATCCCGAGCTTTTTGGCCACCTGGGTCGCCGCGATATTGTACTCAGCCTGCTCCTTGAGCCCGTTGGCCTGGAGCTCAATGAAATAGTTATCCTTGCCAAAGATGTCAATGTACTTTTGGGCAACCGCCGTCATGGCCTCCAGGTAGGAATCAGCCGACGAAGCCGCATAGGTCCTCGCCAGCTCCCCAGCTAAGCAGCCTGATAAACAAATAATCCCGCTCGCATGGTCTCTCAGCAAGGCCTCATCGATCCGGGGTTTGTAATAGAAGCCCTCGAGCCAGGCAGCTGAATTGAGTTTGATGATGTTGTGCCAGCCCTCATCGGTCTCCGCAAGGAGAGTCACATGGTAGCGATTGTTGGCAAGGTTCAGAACTTGGCCCCGCTGGTCCTTATTATAGTATTCATCCTTGTCGACCTCCCGCTTGCCCTTTTGAAAACGGTCCTGGGTCAAATAAAACTCACAGCCCAAAATTGGATGAAGGCCCTTTTGGGTCAAGGCTTTCGAAAAGGCCGGAACGGCAAAAAGGACCCCGTGGTCCGTGATAGCACACGAAGTCATGCCAAGCTCCACCAGGCGGTCCGCCAGGTCATCGATCCGGATGGCCCCGTCCAAAAGGCTGTATTCCGTATGGAGATGAAGATGGGTAAAAGCCACAGAAAACCCCCTTTACTAGCGGTCCAGCAAAGCTTCGACCTTTTTCACCACCTTATCGACTACCTTGTCAAGAAGGTCCTGAGCCTTGGCCTGGTCCTTATCATAGAAACCAAAGTAGATTTTCAGCTTAGGCTCGGTCCCCGAGGGGCGAATGGCCAGCCAGTTGATATCCTGGAAGGTGAAAATTAAAACATTGGACTTAGGCAGGTCCAGGGTCGTCTTTTCTTGACTTGCGAGGTCCAGTTTGGTCCCCATTTGTACATCTTCCAGGACCCGGACCTGACAGCTCGGATCTATCTCAACGAGGTCAGCCAGGAAGGCCCCTCCCTCTTCACGGATGGTCGCCATGGCCTCCCGGATCCGATCCTGACCGTCTTTGCCCTCCCGGACCAGGGAAACCGTCTTCTCCGCCGCATAGGCGTATTTCTGGTAGAGGTCCTCGAGGAAGTCCACCAGGGTCTTCCCCTGGGCCTTGGCCACGGCCGCCATCTCGCAGATCAGCATGGCCCCAAAGACTGCATCCTTATCGCGGACATCCTGGCCCGACAGGAAGCCAAAACTCTCCTCATAGCCAAAAATAAAACTCTCGTCGCCTTCGTCCGTGTGCTCCTTAATGGTCTCAGCGATAAACTTAAAGCCCGTCAGACACTGATAAAACTTGGCCCCCCAAGCCTCACAGATCTTCTGCGAGAGACGGCCCGAGACGACCGTACTCACACAATAAGGCTTAGCAGGTAAAATCCCGAGCTCGGTTTTGGTTGCGAGCAAATATTCCATCATCAATTGCCCAATCTGGTTGCCCGACAGGATATGGTCTTCGCCCTGGACATCGGCCACGATGACCCCCAGGCGGTCTGAATCTGGATCAGTAGCAATGACCAGGTCGGCCTTTTCCTGGTGGAGGAGGTCCACCGCCAATTGCATTGCTTCCGGATATTCCGGATTGGGATAGGAGGCGGTAGGGAAGTCTCCGTTGGGTAGGGCCTGCTCTTCAGGAATGAAGATCTGGGTAAAGCCCAGGCGACGCAAAATCCGCTCTACCGGCTTTTTACCAGACCCATAGAGGGGAGTATAGACGATCTTGAGCTTCCCAGCTGCTTCTTGTAAGGCCTCACGGTTGAGAGAAAGTCCTTCCACCATGGTCAGATAGGCCTCATCCCAGGCCTCCCCCAGCCAGTGCCAGAGGATGGAGGTCTGAGCCTCTAAAAGGCTGGGCAGGGCATCCAGGACATGGGCATAGTCGGCTTCCATAAGAGCCGCAACCTTGGCGGCCGGTTCCGGGCCCAACTGGGCCCCATCCGACCCATAGACCTTAAATCCATTGTAGATCTTGGGGTTGTGACTAGCCGTAATCATGATGCCCCCGGCTGCTTTATAGTGGCGGATGGCAAAGGAAGTCAGGGGAACTGGGTGGAGCTCCGCAGCAAAATAGACCCGAATCCCAGCATGGATGAGGATCCGGCCAGACAACTCAGCAAAAAACCGAGAGTTATTCCGAGAATCGTAGGAAATAACCACTCCTGCCGCCTTGGCCTCTTCCCCTAGGCCAGCAATATAGGCCGCATAGCCCTTGGCGGCTCGGCCGATGGTAAAGGCGTTCAGGCAATTCGACCCCGGCCCCATCGTGCCCCGGAGGCCTCCAGTGCCAAACTGTAATTCTTCCCAAAAGGCGTTTTCAATCGCCTGGGGATCCTTGCCCATCTCCTCCAAAGTCTTACGATCCTCGTCGCTGAGGGGAAAGTCCTGGAGCCAATGCTCATATCTCTGTCTTGCTTGTGACATGTCAACCTCCTTAGGCTGAAGGCACATTGAGGCAAAGCCCCGCTCCAGCCACTTTCCCCTATTTTACCAGAAAAAGCCCTTTCCTGCTTTCCTGACTCAGCGGCCAAGGCGGGAAAAGGCCTGGAAGGGGTCGGTAAGAGTCCGGCGAGTGGCTCAGCAGCCTAGAGGTCCGCCGATCCCGCCAATTCAATCAACTCATCCCGCAAGAGAGCTGCCTCCTCAAAATCCAGACGCTTGGCGGCCGCTTCCATCTGCTTCCGGAGGCGCTGGAGCATTTGTGCCCGTTCTTGGGGATTCAGCTCGGCAAAGACCTTGGCCCCCTTCTTACCCTTCTTCTTGCCCCCTTGCTTAGCCTTCGCCACGGCCTTCTCTGCTGCATATTCTGGGTCCTCCTCAGCAACCTTGAAGCCTGTATCCTTGATTTCACGGAGCTCTTTTTGGACAGACTTAGGCGTAATATTGTG
>CAKZWV010000043.1 GCA_937922005.1 uncultured Clostridia bacterium
TGAAAATACCGATATCCGGACTCCCTTAGTCGCAGAGCTGGCCATCTACGAACGACCTGACCCTACCAGTCACCGCCTGGCCTCCCTGCTTTTTAATGAGCCCTGTCAGCTCCTTGGCCCTGCGTCCAACCCCCAATATTTCAAGATTCGCCTCAGCGACGGGGTGACCGGCTTTGTGGAAGCCAACAAATTAAGTAAAGACGCTACCCACATCGAACCCCATTTAGCCATCCGCCAGGTCATGGTCTTATCCAGGTCAAAGAACCTGATGACCGATACCAACCAAGGGGCTCTCATTATGTCCGTTCCCATGGGGACCATTCTCTTTGTGGACTATGAGACGGTCAGTGTCATGCGGGTTCGCATGCCCGGTGGCAAATCCGCCTGGATCAGCACTTCTGGCATCGTGCTCTTGGATGATCAGGGGCATTTTCTTCACGACGAGGGCTTGAACCTCTTTGTGAGTAGTGCTATGAACTTTTCTCAGACCCCCTTTGAGCCCGGTGCCATGACCGGCGAGGGCTCCGATATTGCCGGAGTCATCTATATTGCGGGCAAGACCAATGATGTCCGTTTGCCCCGGACCCTGGCCCAGCAGGCAGAGGCTGGCGAGCCCGTTAATCTGCACAGCATCGGTCCAGGCGATTGCCTCTTCTTCCATGCCCCTCAAGATCCCAATACCATTGTCGATGCGGCCATTGTTATTGAACCGGGCAATGTTATGATGGTGAAGCAAAATGACTCCCGGATCAACATCTGGAATATCGAAGACGACCCAACTTTCATGGCCAACCTAGCAACTGTCCGTCGTTACCTCCACCGTTAACCTTACCTATTACCACTAATACGATCTCCACTGCGATCGCTGCCTTCCTTGCTAACGTTACCTCCACCGCTGAACCTGCCCCCTTATCACCCAGAAAGGAACCTCCTCCCTATGCATCACCTTCCCAGCTCCGTCCCCCATTCATCCACCCATGTGGCTTCCCCCCTGACCCCACCGGACCCTAGCCTCTTTGCTTCTGCTTGGGACCTCGTCGAAACTTGCACCCTGACAGAGCCGGAACCCATGATATACAGTGAATATCTCCATAAGACGACCGGTTTTACCTTAAATCTCCTGACCAATAATGACCCCGAGCAATATGGTGAAATTTCCTTTTTGACCCCACCGACCGATCATACGGGGGTCGCCCACATCCTGGAACATAGCCTCCTGGGGGGCTCTGATGCCTATCCCCTGCCACAAATATTCCCTAAACTGATGGAGATCTCCCCCGCCTCCCTCATCAATGCTTTTACGGGGGAGGAGACCACGAACTTTGTCTTTGCCTCCCCCTTTGCTCAAGATTTTTTCGAACTTCTTCATGTCTACCTGGATGCCGTCTTCCACCCCCTGGTCCGCCATGACCCTCAGGCCTTTTTCCAGGAGGGCTGGCACTACGAGACCCAGGAGGACTCCGCTGCCCCGATCATCAACGGGGTTGTTTATAATGAGATGAAAGAAGTCTTAGCTTCGCCCATGAGCCAAATCGACAACCTGGCCCGGGCCCATCTTTTCTCCAATTTTCACCAGTATGAATCGGGTGGGGACCCTGCCGCTATCCCCAGCCTGACCTATGAGCACTTCTGTGAGCTTTACGACGCCTGGTACCACCCCGTCAACGGCCGCCTCTTTCTCTATGGCCAGCTGGACCTGGCTCGGATTCTTCCCCTCGTGGAAGCCTATCTGGCGGCCTTTGACCCCCGGGAGCAGGAGGATTTGCCCAAGAAAACGCCCAATACCGCAAGGCTTGACCGCCAGCGTGCCTATGCCTTCTCCCCCAACCTAGCCTTGCCCATCCAAGAGTCAGTGCTCGAGGAGACGCAAGCGGCCCCCAAAGCCCTCTGGCTGCGGACCTGGCAGATCAAAAAAGAGGAGATTCCAGCAGAGCTCCTGGGTCCCCTGACCATGGACAAATCTTGGCAGGTGGGGATCGGCCCCGATGGCCAGGCCCGCCCCTTTGCGCCGGATATTGCGGCTGAAAACCTGGGTGTTGCCGCCACCCTCATGGCGCAAATGCTCAGCAACCAGGCCAGTTCCCCCTTGGACGTCGCCCTTTTTTCCGCCAATTTAGGGACCGATGCCTATTTCGACGTGACCGACTATGGGGACGAGTTCTATATCAACCTTCTTATGAACCAGGTCGAGCTGGGCCCCGATTCTGCCGATCTTCCCGACCGCCTCGACCAGGCCTTCCGTGAGGCTGGTGACCATGCCTTCACGGAGTCTGCCCTCGAGTCTTTCTTGCAGGCCTCCCGTCTGTCTTGCGTCCATTACCTCAATCAGACCAACCGTGGCCGCTATTACGGTGCCCTCTTGAGTGGGGCCCTGAGTCGGGGGACCGATCCCTTGAGCAACCTGGCCTTCCCAACCCGCCTCCAAGCCCTCACCAAGACCCTGACGCCCGCTTTCCTCCAACAAATATTCCAGCTCTTCTTTTTCTCGTCTTCTCGCCGCAATGATTTCTTTTTACTACCGGAAGGCCTCACGGCCCTCCCTCCCATCTTGGAGGGGGCCACGCACTTACCTCTTCACCCAGAGGCCCCAGCGGCAGAGGCTCCCGCAGCCCCACGAGCGGCAGAGGCTCCCGCAACTCTATCGGCAGACGAAATGCCCGGAACTCCCTCGGCAGCTCCAACGACCGCTGCAGCAATGGATACAGAGGCTCCCGCAGTTCCCTCAGAGGAGGCCCTTTTGGCACCTTGGCTCCAGCTGGACGAGGGACCGTATCGGTAGTATTTTGGGCCCTTAGATTGGGAGGAGAGAGAGGGGGGGATTTTGGTCTTTCCACAGACGACCCATGGGATGACCTATCTGACTTTGCTCTATCCCTTGGACCAGGTGAAGTCAGCAAGGGACCTGGCTTTATTAAATGTGGCTAGCCTTGTTTATGACAATTTGGATGTGGGAGAGGAGACCGCCCAGCTTTTCCAGGACCGGGCGAGGCTGAACTTGGGACGGATGGACCTGCGGATCAAGTTGGTTCAACCCCTTTGCGGACCTGCAGAGGCCTATTTGCAGGTGAAATTGGCGTTTTTAAAGGAGAGGACGAACCAGGCCCTCCAGGTTTTCCTGGACCTGCGGGACCAGGTGCATTTTACCCCGCCTCAAAAAGTGGCTCATATTGTGACGAGCTACGTGGCCAACCGTCAGGAAAGCATTGGTCGCCATGCGGCCCGCTACGCCCTGGACCTGGCTGGTCAGCTAATGACTCCGCTTTCCTATCTTCGAGAGCTCTTAGACGGGTTGCGCTCTTACGAGGATCTGGCCTGGATCGATCAGAGTCTTTCTCAAGATCCGGATCCTCTTTTGGCTGAATTCAAGAAAGTTTGGACCGAGGTCCTACAAAGAAGGCCGATCTTAGCCGTCACCAGCGATGAGGACGGCCTGGCGGCCCTCTACCAGGATTCCAATTTGGCCCGTCTGTCCCCAATTCCTTCGCCCCAAGGAAGGTCCCAAGGCCCTCTGTCTGGCCTGGGTCATGGCGTGCTGGACTTAGATCAGATCATAGGGCAAGATTTTAGAAAAATAGGACAAACGCCAAGACTGACCCGGGGGAGGCAGGCGGCTATGGATACCAATAGCATGGCCTTTGTCTCTAATCTCAGGGCTGTCCTAGTTGGAAGGCCTGGGGGAGCTTTGCAAGATGCGACCTTGCGGGCCTGGGAGCAAATAGGCCGTTGGCTGCCCCTCGTACGCCTCCTTCGCACCTCATATCTGTGGACCAAAATCCGAGATGAAGGCGGTGCCTATGACCTTGGCTTAGATTTTAATGAGGAAGGACTCTTGCGAGCCTATTCGGCTTCTGACCCCCAACTGGAGGCCAGTCTGGATGTCTTTCAGACCTTAGCTGAACAAGATACTCCTTACGAAGGGCTGGCAAGTCAGCTGCCCCAAGCCATTCGAACCTATCTTTTAGATAGTGCCCGGCCCATCGCCATTGATGCCCTTCACAACCTGGCCTTGAACTATCTTTTAGAAGGCAGAACTTTCCAAGTCCGCCAGGCCATACGCCGGGGTGTCCTAGGGGCCGAAAGCAAAGATATCCCATCCTTCCGAGAAGCCTTGCGGGCCAGCGCCTTTGGACAAAACTATGTGGTGATCGGCCAAGCTGACCAAGTAGCTGCCGCCCAAGCTCGCTTTTCGGACTTGAAGGACATAAGGGGCTAAAGGACAGTCTCCCCCTATTGCAGACGCAAAAAAGCACCGCTGTCTAAGACAGCGGTGCAGCGTAAGATCTATTCTATCGATTTTCTTAACTATAAGGTGAAGACCTATCTATCGTAACTACAAGGAGTAGTAGAGATACTATGCTCTTTCTACCAGACCGGAACGTAGGCATCTGGTGCAGACATGCATCGTTTTGGGGGTGCCATTTTCGATGACCCGCACTGTGCGGACATTGGCGCTCTGGATGGTCTTGGCCCGGCGAGAAATCTGGGACCTCGTAATCTTAATTTTTCTTCCGAAAAACTTGGATTTCTCACAAATATCACATTTTGCCATTGCTTTACCTCCTCCTTCACATAGAACTGTTTTGTGTAGGCACGCCAATACAATTGGCACTTGCTCTCAAAATCACGTTGACCATGCTAACAAATCAAATAGAAAAAAGCAAATACTTAGGAGAAAAGAATGGGAATATTTGTTGACTGATGAAGAAAAAGATTTATATATTGAAAATAACGCTGAATATCAGCAAATATTCCATCGACCTCTTTTCCTTGACAAATGAAAAGAAGCTGGTATAATGGGAAAAGCTGCCTAAAAACAGCGAGTTTTTTATCACGTAAAAGGGAGGAACGACAATGGCGAAAAAAGAAGATCGACTCCGCATTACCTTGGCGTGTTCCGAGTGCAAAAGGCACAATTATAGCACGACGAAAAACAAGAAGACCAATACTGAGAAGATCAAACTTATCAAGTATTGCCCCTTTTGTCGGAAACGTGTCCCTCATGTAGAGAGCAAATAGAGCATATATAAGCCTATTTACTGAACTAAATGAAGGAGGCGTAAATGGCAAAGGGTAAAAAAGGTAAGGCAAGACCACCGAGACCCAAAGAAGTAGAAGAAAATTTTGTTCCTGTTAAAAAGCAGGTTAACAAAGATTTGCCCTTGGGCGAGCGTTTTACTGCCTGGTATAAAGGGATTGGCCGTCAGCTGAAGGCTGTGACTTGGGCCAGTAAAGAAAAGACTAAGCGCAACACGGCGACAGTTATCGTCCTCGTGCTAGTCTTTACCCTCATGATTCTACTCTTTGACAAGCTAGTCCAATGGGTCTTTGACCTCACAGGTTTTTATACTGTGGGGCAGAGCAACCAAGTGGAGCAGAACTTGACCCAAGAGGAAATCGACAAGATCAAGCAGAGTGCAGGGGAGAAGTTTACTTCGGAGACCAAGGAAACCACCGGAGAAGAAGAAAGCTCAGCTGCACAAGAGTCTGCTGAGTCTCAAGAGCCTGCAGAAAGCCAAGAGACGGCAGAGGCGACGGCTGTGGCATCGGAAGAAGCGACAACCGAAACAACAGGTAATTAGCTTTGGTGGACCAAGATAAGTACAAGCTAGAGTCAGAAGAATCAATGCTGGAGGATGCTTCCACTGAGGAACAGGACCTTTTGGGCCAAAAGCCTGAGAGCCAGGATCCTAGTGGTGAAGCTTCCGACAGTCAGGAAGCTGAAGCCCTTCCCACCGGTCTTTCCGATGAAGAACTCATTGGCTCAAGTATGCCAGTGGAGCGCACCGGGTCCGTCGAAATTCAGGCGGCCAAGGCCGTGAAGCAAGCTGGAGGCCTGGATAAGGGGAAGGATTCTGAGGCAGAGTGGTATGTCGTACATACTTACTCTGGCTATGAGAATAAGGTGAAGAACACCCTAGTCAGCATAGCAGATAACTTGAACCTCCATGAGTATATCCAAGATGTGGCAGTTCCCACGGAAAAGATTAGTGAAATCAAGAATGGGAAGAAGCGCCTTATTGAGCGTAAACTCTATCCTGGCTACGTTTTAGTGAAGCTTGTTTTGACCGATGATATTTGGTTCCTTATTCGCAACACCAAGGGCGTTACAGGTTTTGTTGGACCGTCCAGTACTCATCCCATCCCGCTTACCCATGAAGAGCAGATGATCATGCAACTTGATACAGATTTTGTCCCAGAAGTCGACTACAAGGTCGGGGACCAGGTCAAGGTGATCAACGGGCCCTTCGAAGGAAGTGTGGGCGAGGTTATTGCCCTGGATGAGGAGAAGAATCAAGTTCGGGTATCTGTGACGATGTTGAACCGGGAGACCCCGGTTGATTTGGATTTCATGAGTGTCCTCAAGGTCGAATAGGTTGATTGGGTCGACTAGGTTGACCATCTTATCCGAGGCCCCATGCAGAACGTATAAAAATACGGTCTGATCCATTTGGATCTATGTTTCTTAAGATCCAAGTTATTTGGACGAGTATATAGACACTTTCCTCTATCCAATGAGGACTGGTTCTATAGTGCTGTCCAAGCTTTTTATCCGCCGATAAACTTAAGGCGGAAAAAGACAGTTTAATAGAGACAAAATTTAGCAATGGGAGGTGGCCGATATGGCTAAAAAAGTAAGTGCAGTAATCAAATTGCAAATCCCGGGTGGGAAATGCACACCAGCGCCGCCGGTAGGACCAGCTTTAGGCGGACAGGGCGTGAATATTGCCCAGTTCGTCAAGGAATTTAATGATCGTACGAAAGATTCCGTTGGCACCATCATTCCGGTCGTAATCACGGTATATCAGGACAAGAGTTTTAGTTTTGTAACCAAAACCCCTCCGGCTCCTGTAATGTTAAAAGAAGTCGCCAAAATCGAAAAAGGTGCCCATACTCCGAGCAAGGAGACGGTAGCCACGGTGACTTGGGCTGACTGCCTGAAGATCGCTGAAACCAAGTTAAAAGATACCAACGCCACAGATCTCGAGGCCTGCGCTAAGATGATCGAAGGCACAGCGAAACAGATGGGCATTAAGGTGACGAAGGACTAAGGGGGAAGGAACGATGTCAAGAGGAAAACGTTATTTGAATGCATTAAAGTTAATCGATAAGAACACGATTTATTCTCCCCAGGAAGCATGCAAGTTGGTCAAAGAGACCGCTACCGCAGGCTTTGATGAGACCATTGAAGTCCACCTTCGCCTCGGCGTCGATAGCCGTCACGCAGACCAATTGGTCCGTGGTGCCGTCGTTCTGCCCCATGGAACCGGTAAGAGTGTCCGGGTCATGGCTTTTGCCAAGGATGCCAAAGCCGAAGAGGCGACCAAGGCTGGTGCGGATTATGTTGGCGGCAAGGAATTTGCTGACAAAATCATGAATGATAACTGGATGGATTTCGATGTCGTCATCGCTACCCCTGATATGATGGGTATTGTAGGGCGACTGGGTAAGGTTCTCGGCCCTCGTGGCTTGATGCCTAGTCCGAAAGCAGGAACGATTACCCCAGAAATTGGCCAGGCCGTCGAAGATGCCAAAAGAGGTAAAATCGAGTACCGCTTGGACAAGAGCAATATCATTCACTGCATTATCGGAAAGAAGTCTTTTACCGAAGAACAGCTTTATGATAACCTTGAGACCCTCTTAGAGGCTGTCATCAAATCTCGGCCAGCAGCAGCTAAGGGCAAGTACATTCAGTCTTGTACCATCACTGCAGCCATGGGCCCTGGGATTGCCGTTGAGCCTGTTTTCAATAAGACTGAATAAGGGGCCTCATTGGCAGCTCGGATAGAATCTCAGAGACTTATTTACTGCCAAGATACTTATTAACTGAGAAAATCATAACTTACAATTTTTCAGTAAATAAGTTTTTCAAAAGCCTTGCCATTTTCCTTTTTAATTGGTAAGATGGCGGGTGTTGTGAGAGTTTTTCTTATCTCTTGCAATGATCATATTATTACCAGGCCAAGCCCTTTGTCCTGGTTGCATATTTGCCAAAGAAGCAGGAGGGATCCCACTTAGGAATCCCATAATAAGATCCGGTGGAGGCGTAAGCAGATTAGAGGAGAGCCAGAAGGCTTTTCTATGTCATAGCTTCGTCTCAGTAGACGAAGCTTTTTTTTGGTCGAAGTCAAGGTAAAGTCGACCTACATGACGAAATATCGGACAGCGTGACAGACAAGGTTCCCAACCAGGTTACAACATGGGCGAAGGCTAGATGATAGACTGAACCAGGACCCCAGCCAAGAAAAAGCAAAAGATAGAAGTCAGGTACCCATTGTGGTACTAGGGTGGTACCCCCAGTCGGTACCTATAGAAGGAGATACAGATGCCCTCAGAGAAAACATTGGCAAGAAAACAGGAAATTATTAATAATATTGCCAATAACCTCAAAGATGCGAAGTCGATCGTCCTTTACTCTTACCAAGGCATTACGGTAGACCAAGATACCCAGATGCGGAGAGCTTTCCGAGAAGCTGGCGTTTCTTACCATGTGGTAAAGAACAGCTATGCCCAACGGGCTTTCGAAAAACTGGGCGTTGAGGGAACTGAATCCATGCTGGTAGGGCCGGTTGCTCTGGCCTACAGCACGGAAGACGTGGTCTTTGCCCCTCGCCTTTGTAAGAAGTTTGTCGACGAGTATAAGGTAACAGCCATCAAAGGCGGTATCATTGACCACAAGGCAGTGGAACTTGACCTAATCAACAGATTGGCTGATCTACCGTCCAAGGATGTCTTGTACAGCCAGATGTGCTTTGGCGTACTGGGTCCTGTTACTAAGATGGCCATGACCTTAGCCGCTATGGTTGAGAAGGCCGAAGAACAGGGTTTACAAGATTTTTCAACCATGCAGGGTGCAAAGGCAGCAGAATCAGCTGCGGAACCTGCAGCAGAAGCCGCACCAAGCGCAGAATAAATTTTAACAAATTTAGCGGGATCTCCTTACGTATCCATAAAAGGCAGGTCCCATAGATATAGCCTATGATAGGGAGGAATTAATCATGGCCGAAAGAAGTGAAAAGATTACAAAGATCTTAGATGAAATTAAAACATTAACCATCGTGGAAGCCAAAGATTTGGTAGATGCTATGGAAGAGGAGTTTGGCGTTTCCGCCTCTGCAATGGTCGCCGCTGGCCCTGCCCAGGGTGCCGCTGCTGGTGGTGGAGAAGAGAAGACCGAGTTCACTGTTACGCTTAAGAGCGCTGGTTCTGCTAAGATCGGTGTTATCAAGGTCGTCCGCGAGATCACTGGCCTTGGCTTGAAAGATGCCAAAGCTTTGGTCGACGAAGCTCCTAAGCCAATTAAAGAGAACGTCAGCAAGGATGAGGCAGAAAAGATTGCTGCTCAACTCAAAGAAGCTGGCGCTGAAGTTGAACTTCACTAATTTTTTCATAATTGTTCTATCCTTTCAATGCCCGGTGCGCTAGGCTGGAATCACTTGTGTTGGCAAATAATTCTGCCCCAAGTCCTTCCGCCTGCCATCAGGTTAAATCCTGATATTTTTATCAGGATTTTTTTTGTTCTCCTTTGGGAGACCATCTAGATATATTCTCCTCCGGGAGATAATTCGTATTTATTTTCCTTTGGGAGACCATTCTAGGAGGTTACCATGCCATCTTTGTCCCCAGCTTTACAAAAGAAACTTTTCGACCTCTTGCCCCAAGCCTATGCCCCCTATTCTAAGGTCCATGTGGCCGCTTTATTACAGACCAAGGGAGGCCATTACTACGGGGGGGTCAATGTCGAAAATGCTGGAATTCAGAGTATTTGTGCTGAGCGCACGGCCTTTGTAAAGGCTATTTCAGAGGGTGAGAGGGATTTTGCTTGCCTTTACCTCTGTGGGGCCAAAGAAGGAGAAGAAGCACGAAATTTGCTTCCTCTCCGCCTCCTTCCCTGTGGCTATTGCCGCCAGTTTATGGCAGAGTTCGTTCCTTCAAGTTTTCCGATCGTGGTGCTTTACCAGGAGGGTGAAGAGGTCCAAGAGTCTTTCTATACCTTAGGGGACCTTTTGCCTGAGGCCTTTGCCTTGTGAAACTTTTCATTCATTTATTTTAGAAAGAGACAACAGCTTTATGGAAATACAAAAAACCACCAAGCAGCGGTGGATCGATATGTTTGTCAGTGGCTTTGCTCTGTTCGCTATCTTTTTTGGAGCAGGAAACCTCATATTCCCCCCAAGTGCAGGGCTCAGAGCCGGTCAATATTGGCCCCAGGCTATGTGGGGTTTTTTATTCAGTGATCCTGTGTTACCCATTGTTGGCGTCTTTGTCACAGCCTTTTTAGGAGGCAAAGCGACGGACCTTGCCAAACGAGTTCATCCCACTTTTGCCAAAGTTTTGGGAGCCGTGGCCATCCTGACCATCGGGCCCTTCTTCTCGGTTCCTAGAACCTCTGCCATGACTCATGAAATGGCGATTTCCGAAATTTTTCCAGGGGTCCCCCAGTGGGCCACCAGCGTTGTCTTCTTCGCCTTGACCTATTTTCTCGCGATCAATGAGAACGGCGTTGTAGACGCTATTGGCAAATACTTAACCCCTGGCCTCCTTGTGGTTCTCACAGCCTTAATCATCAAAGGAATTGTGTGTCCGATTGGGCCTACTGCAACTGTTGCGGAAGACGCTTATTTTGCCCTTGGTTTCAAGGATGGTTATCAGACCATGGATGCCCTGGGCTCCATGCTTATGACGGGCATTGTCTTTACCGACCTCTATAGCAAGGGTTATAAGACACCTGAGCAGCAAAAAAAGATCATGTTAGGAGTTGGCCTAGTAGCCTTTGTTGCCTTGGCTTTTGTTTACGGTGGCTTGACCTACATCGGGGCAACCGCTGGGGAGCTTTTCCCCGCTGATACGGACCGGGTAGTTCTCTTTAACGGTGCCGTGAAAGCCCTCTTTGGGGAAGCTGGCAAGACCGTCGTCGCCCTGGCCACCGCCTTGGCCTGTCTCACCACCTCTGTCGGTCTAACCGCCACCTGCGGGAACTTCTTTTCCGAAATCTCCCATAACAAATTATCCTACAAAAACGTCGTCATCGCCGCCTGTGGGGTGAGCTTCCTTTTGTCTCTTTTTGGGGTCCAAGGCCTCATTAACCTGGCTGCCCCCATCCTATCCTTCATCTACCCCATGATTATCCTGCTCATCCTTTTTGGTCTCTTTAACCGTTACCTGCCCTATGACGCCACCTTCAGGGGGGGAGTTATTGGAGCCGCCTGTTTCGGCCTCATCGACGCTCTCCATACCATCAACTCCAACTGGTTGGGCGGCCTGACCGACATCCTCAAAACCTGGCCCTTGGCCCACTTCGGCTTTGGGTGGCTCCTACCCACCCTAGTCATCGCCTTCCTCTGGACCTTGCCCTCCCTCATTAAACACGGAGCCAAGCGCCCGAACTAAGCCGTTTGCCTGCCTTTGTGCAGGCATTTTTTATGGGAATAAGAGTTCAGGATCTATAAATTTATGTTGAAGGCTTGACAATAAGTGAAGAGTGATATATTATAACTCACAACAGTACCCGACTCGCCTCTTAACAATGCGGACCAAGTCGGGTCTTTTGTTTATTAGGAGGGTGCGTGGCCAAGCTTCATTAAGTTTTCAATGGAGGTGGAAATGGAAATCAAAAGAGACCGCTATTTGGATAAGATCATCTCCTTCATGTGGGATGGGCAAGTGAAGGTGATGACGGGCCTTCATGGGAGCGGAAAGACCTACCTGCTTTTTGAGCTTTTCAAGACCTACCTTTTGAAAGAAGGCGTTCCAGAAGATCATATCCTTCGCTTTCACCTAGACTCCATCCAGGATAGGCACTATCGAAACCCCCTGCATTTGGCTACTAAAATTCGTAGCATTGTAGAAGGTTCTCATACCCCCTACTATCTCTTTGTCGACGAGATTCAGATGTCTGATGTCGTTCCTAATCCATATAACCCGGAAGGAAAGAAAATTACCTTTTATGATGCCCTAAATGACCTAAATTCCCTAGTAAATTTAGACATCTATGTTACTGGTAACAACTCTAAAATGCTATCTTCGGACATTCTAACCGAGTTCCGTGGGCGAAGTGACGAGATCAGAGTTCATCCTCCACATGTGTTCCTCAATTGGTTCCTTGACCAATCCAGCAAAGCTAACCGCAGCGATCAATAGCAAACAAAAGCGCAGCGGAGAAAACCTTGTGGCATTGAATACGGTGAAAGCGTATATGGATTATTTGTCGGATTCCTTTCTTTTTAGTGAGTGCCAGCGCTGGGACGTCAAAGGTAAGCACTATTTTGATTACCCTAACAAATACTACTGCGAGGATATAGGCCTGCGCAATGCTCGGATCGGCTTTCGTCAGCAGGAATTGACGCATATCATGGAAAATATCATTTATAATGAGCTGATGGTGCGGGAGTGTTCGGTGGATATCGGTATTGTCTATGCCCATGAGCAAGGTCCGGAAGGTAAGTCGTTTCAGCAGGCTAGAGAAATTGATTTTATAGCCAGCTCGGGAGACAAGAAAACCTATATCCAGTCGGCCTATGCCTTGGAGACAAATGCCAAGATAATCGCAGAAAATAAGCCTTTTACCCTGGTTGGGGATTCTTTTCCCAAAGTGCTCGTCCGCCATGATATTGGTAAGCGTTGGTATAACGAGCAGGGAATCCTGAATATTGGCGTCATCGACTTTTTGCTGGATGAAAGCCTTGTATAGGGGGTTAGAGGTATAGGACAGAGCAGTTTGGGAGCCCATTTAATAATAGAACTTGTAGAAATAATGATATGAAAAAACCAGCAGTCTAATTATGAAATCAGACTGCTGGTTTCCTTTTATAGAAGCAACATAATAGGACTGGGCCGCTTTTATAGGCTGGCCGCTTTTATAGGCGAGCCGCCTTTAAAAGAGTTGCATCCTCATGCCCATCTGCTAAGTTAGCTATCTACCTAGCCTTCCCGCCTTTTCCACCGTTTCCGGACTTTTTCTTCGCTGCATAGGTGTCCTTGAGGCCGATGGTCCGGTTCAAGACGGGAATGGCACCTTCCTTCCCTGCCAAGAAATTCTTGGAGAGGGGTTGGTCAAGAATGTAATAGGCCTCCCGCATAAACTGGAAATGGGTTTCGGGCTGGGTCTGGGCCTGCTCCAGAATGAAGGGCTCGAGGACCGCTTTGCGGTTCATGGAAAGAGATGAGGGATTATACTGAAGATTTCCAAACTGGGCAAAGCTGTTATCAACCTTGGCAGCAGAAGGGTCAGCAGCAGAAACGTCAGTGCCACCAGAAACGCCAGCATCACCAGCTCCTTCCGTCCTCTGTGTGAAAGAAGCTACGAGAGCCTCTTCCTCCTCTTTAAAAGATTGACCAGTTTTCTCCTGGCTTTGGGCTAGTTTGTTCCGTAGGATATCGATCCGAGCCAGCACATCCATGCCGTCTTCTTCTGCCCCCACGAGGACCTCCGGAAAATCGGGAATCCCATCCCCAGAGATGGCTTCCGTGAACAGATTGGAGAAATGACGGAGGAAACAGGCCTTTCCGTATTTTGCACTGACCCACTGGATGGTACCGCGGACCTTTTCGCCTTTCCGGGCCACTCCGCCCCGGGTCTCTGGGTCATAATCACAATAGACACAGGTCACCTTGCCATTCTCATCCGTGTCATAGCCGGTACACTCGATGATATAGGCTTCTCTGAGTCGGACCTTAGCACCGACATAGAGGCGGTGGTATTTTGGCGGAGGATCAATGGCAAAGTCACCCTCATCAATCCACAGGGTCTTAGTGAACTTGGTCTGGTGAGAGCCCAGTTCAGGACGCTGAGGATGGTTGGCCACCGTCAAATCTTCCTCCTTGTCCTCCGGATAGTTATTTAAAACCAGCTTTAAAGGCCGTAAGACGGCCATCCCCCGAAGAGCCTCCGTATTGAGATCCTCACTAATAAAATGATCCAGCAAGACAGAATCAACCGTACTGTTGACCTTGGCAACCCCAATGGCTCCGCAGAAATTCCGGATCGCCTGGGCGGTTACCCCTCGGCGGCGCAGGCCACACAGGGTTGGCATCCGAGGATCATCCCAGCCATCGACAGCCCCAGCCTCCACCAAGGCCCGCAGGAGACGCTTACTCATCACGGCACCCTTGAGGTTTAACCTAGCAAATTCGATCTGTCGAGGAGAGGAGGGAAGGGTGCAGTTGTCCCGGACCCAGTTGTACAGGGGCCTATGGTCCTCAAATTCTAGAGAACACAAAGAGTGGGTAATCCCTTCCAGGGCGTCCTCGATGGGGTGGGCAAAATCATACATCGGATAGATGGGCCAGGCATCCCCTTGGCGGTGGTGGTG
>CAKZWV010000044.1 GCA_937922005.1 uncultured Clostridia bacterium
AACAATGTGTCTTCCCAGGAGATGATGAAGCTCCAGGTTGATAATACTGATGCAGCGACCGGGACCATTACCCTGACCTATGTTGCGGAAAAAGACGGAAACTACGCCTTTGCCTACCGAGAGAGGGGGATCGACGTGGACCGCTGCTCAGCCAAACTCGTCAAGACCAAAAAAGCTCCCCTCGATCCCTTCGAGCAGGAGATCCTCGACAATGCAGCAGCCGACAATGCCCTGGCGGAGCTTGGTTCCTCGTCGCATAAAAACCGCTTGCCTGACAAGGAAGATCAGGCCCCAGGGTCAGGCCTCGACCAGGTTCCAGGCCAAGTTCTACCCGAACCCCTGCCCTTTGTTAGCAATGCTCCCCATCCTGCCCCAAATACTCCCGCCCCCAAGCTCACGTCTCCCAAGCGTTTTGATGGTTCTGACCCTCTTTACGATGAGGATCCCGGTCAGGGCACGGCCATTGCTTATTCTACGGTGGTCCCCAAGGAGCATTTGGTTAATGTGGATTTAGGTTTTGCCAAGGCGGGGGAGACTTTTGAGATTGAAATCCAAGTTCCCGGCTCCAAACAGGGGAATATCGATTTTTCTCTGGTCTACCTCAATGCTGACCGGATGCGGGATATCTTGGCCGATATCGGGAGCCATAGCGCCCGTTTTACCGCCTTTGGTCCCCGAAGCTTTGCCTGTACCCTCGATTTCCCGAAGAACGGCTATTTCTTTAACTCCATCACCTATGACGAGGGTTGGAAGGCCTATGTGGATGGCCGCCCCACCGACATTGAAAAGGTTGGCAAGGCCTTCATGGCCATCCCCGCCACCGAGGGTACCCACGAGCTCCGGATGGTCTATACCCCTAAGGGCTTCCACGAGGGTCTCCTGCTTTCTGCTGGCGGCCTCATCCTCCTCGGCATCCTCTTCCTCTTTGACCGCTTCGTCAACCCCACAGTACGCCGAGCGAAGTGGAGTGCTCCTGACTTTTCCCCCGTCCCCCCGCAAGGTCCAGCTGACCTGGCGACCGACCCCGCACAAGGTCCTTATCACCGAGCGTCCGTCCCCCAACTAGAAGACGTCCAAGACCCAAGTTCTGACCACCAGAAAGGAGACACTGATGTCCCCGAAACCAAAACCGACCTCCCCGACCCCCATTTCCTGGGATGAGTACTTCATGGGCATGGCCCTCTTAGCGGCCAAACGCAGCAAAGACCCTCACACCCAAGTCGGCGCCTGCATTGCCGACCCCGACAAACGCATCGTCGGCCTCGGCTACAACGGCATGCCCAACCGCTGCTCCGATCATGACTTCCCCTGGGTCCAAGGCGACCCCACCCAAAATCTCGAAAGCAAATACCTCTACGTCTGCCACGCCGAGCTCAACGCCATTCTCAACGCCAACACCGCCAGCCTCAAAGGCTGTCGCCTCTACGTCCCCCTTTTCCCCTGCAACGAATGCGCGAAAGCCATCATCCAAGCCGGTATTTCCGAGATCATCTACCTCTCCGACAAATACTCCACTACCCTTTCTGTCCAAGCTTCTAAGCGGATGTTTGCCGCTGCCGGGGTTTCTTTCCGTCCCCTAAGCACGGACCTGACTGATCTTTCCATCTCCTACCGGCCGGAGGATGTCTAGCAAGGAAGTGGCCGGAGGATGTTGTAAGATATCAGGAGCTATTAGCAAATGCTAGCAGGATTCTGCCTGGACAAGTCTGCCAACTCTGTGCTTTTTTCCAGAAAGACCCATAGGTATTGACGACCTCACCAAGGCTCAAATAGCCCTATTTTAACCCCTCACGCCCCCCGTGAGGGGTTTTTTTGATCTCCTTTGTCTTTTTCTTGTGAATTTTTCTGGAAATATTTGAATTTGGCCTAAATTTAAGCTATTCTAAATACGTATAAGTAGCCACCAGAGGTCTTTCTCATCAAAGGTCGAAGGTCGGCCACGGTGATTTCCAGGGTTGCCAGCTCTGGGACCACCAGCTCAAGCACCTAGGGTTGAGGCAAAACAAGGCCCTAGGCTAACAACCTAGGACCTGGACGCCGGTTCCGATCTATGCGAGTTTGTCCCAATCCTACTCGCCTCCCACCAGTCTCAAGAGACCGGGAGGGATCGTAACTCCCCCAGGCAAACGTTAAAAAACCAAGTGAAGGAGAAATTATGAAACAAGATTCTTACAAGGGTATCAAGCGTTGGGGCTCAGCCATCCTGGCTGTCATCCTCATGCTCACGATGACCAACCTACCCTTCGACCTTCTGACGCCGGAAGTGAAGGCGGAGGGGGAGACTGAGAAGATGTTAATTAACGGTTCATCTTACATAAACCAGTTAATTAAAGATACTGGAGTAATAGATAATCTTAAAGAGGATCAGCGTTATAGGAG
>CAKZWV010000045.1 GCA_937922005.1 uncultured Clostridia bacterium
AAGCTAATCATCTAAGCCAAGCCCCAGGCCAGATGAAAATTGGCTAGGGATAGAAGACTATTTTTGTTGACGCAACGACTCAGGATCTGCGAAATAATAGCCAGATCCCCGGCGATTGCCAATATAGCGGTGGCCGGTTGCGTCTAGGAGTTTGCGGTTGGTCCGGGAGACCGTCACATCCACGGTCCGGTCATCGCCTGTAAACTCGTAATCCCAGACCTTGCGGAGGAGGCGGGGCCGACTCTGCACCTTTTCTTTGTTCGCAGCCAAATATTGGAGGAGTAAGAATTCCTTGTTGGTTAGGCCAATGTCTTTGCCAGCGTAGAAGGCCTGAAAGCGGCCTCCATCGATTCTCAGATCGCCAAAAACGAGAACACCCTCATCATCTTGGGGATCCATGCTATTGATCTTTTTCGAAGTTTCCAAGAGCCTTCTCAGGCGGGCTACCATGGTTAACTCGCTGTAGGGCTTATAAAAATACTCGTTGCAGCCGCGCTCAAAGTTTAAAATCTCATGGATGTTGTTGCCGCGGTCTTTTCCGGTCACAATGGCAATCGGCATATTGAGATAGCGACTGTCAGGGCGACGGAGGTTCATTAACACATCTTCTCCAGATTCTCCCTCAAGCATAAGATCTAGGAGAAGAACATCAAGGGTATGGCCTTGATCGAAATAGCTATAGAGCTCTTGGCTGTTAGCAAAAAGATGGATTTGCGCTTGGCGGAAATTGCGAGTTAAAACATCTTGCAAATCTTCCCGTACTACAACCTCATCATCGAGGACACCAAAAGTACAGCTATCTGTGTCAATCATTGTGAAATTATTTTTAATCATGTGGTTCTCCTTTTCTCACTGAGACTTTTTGCCTTTGATACTGCAGTGTGCAAGATGTTCGTCGTTGCAAGTTACACGACTGCGCTTGAAATGTTATTGGATTATTTGGTACAAATCACAGACTGTATGGATTAAGCCATACCCTGTATGATTTATGTATGTATTGTAAGAAAAGCTTTATCTTGTGGCAACCGTTTCTTAAGAACTACGCTACAGAGGGGGAATTTTTAAGTTTTTTGGGGTGGAACTTGGCATTCTCATCGCAGCCAGGTAAAATAGAAGCAAAAAAGGAGATACGAATATGCACGCAAGTCGCAAAACAAAGATCATTTGCACCATTGGGCCTGCTAGCGACCAGCCTGAGACCCTCCGCCGGCTCATTGAAGCTGGGATGAACGTCGCAAGGCTGAATTTTTCGCACGGGACCCATGAAGAACACAAGGTGAGAGTGGACCGCATTAAGGCGATCCGCCAGGAGTTAGGAGTCCCCATCGCCATCATGCTTGATACCAAGGGACCGGAGATCCGAACGGGGGTATTTCCCCCAGGCGGTATGACCTACGCCACGGGGGCCAGAGTCAAGATTGTCCAAGAGGATGTCGTTGGATCTGAGGAAGTCTTCTCTATTACCTATAAGGATGCAGCTAAGGAACTCCATCCCGGTGATCGCATTCTCATTGCTGACGGCCTGGTTGAACTAGATGTCGAAGAGATTGACGGGGTAGATCTGGTCTGCCAGGTGAAAAATGGCGGCCTTTTGACCGACCACAAGAATGTGAATTTCCCAGATATTGACGTAAAGCTCCCTGCCCTCACGGACAAAGATCGGGATGACCTGAAGTTTGCGGTCGATCAAGATCTCGACTTGATTGCCGCTTCCTTTGTACGCCGGGCCGAGGACATTGACCAGATCCGGGCTGTCCTCAGTAGCTATGGCAACAAGGATATCCAGGTCATAGCTAAAATTGAATCCCGCCAGGGGGTGGAACATTTTTCAGAGATTGTGGACACGGCTGACGGAATCATGATCGCCCGGGGGGACCTCGGTGTGGCCCTTCCAGCGGAAGAAATTCCCCACTACCAGAAAATGATGAGTAAAGAGGCCTACCAGTCAGGCATTCCCTCTATTATCGCCACGCAGATGTTGGATTCTATGATCCGTAATCCCCAGCCCACCCGGGCTGAGGTCTCGGATGTGGCCAATGCCATCTATGATGGGGCCTCCGCCATTATGCTCTCCGGGGAAACAGCCGCCGGAAAGTATCCGGTTGAAAGTGCCATGATGATGGACCGTATCGCCAGGTACACAGAGGCCTCCATCGACTATTGGAAGAAACTCAAGGAAGAAAGCCTCCATAAAAAGAGTATTTCCACTGCCATCTCCCACTCCTGCTGCACTACAGCCCGTGACCTCAATGCCAAGGCCATCGTCACTGTTACCCATTCAGGTAATACGGCCCGCCGTATCGCCTCTTTCCGTCCAGCCTGCCCCATTATCGCTCTGACGGTAACCCCCAAGTCTTGTTATCAATTGGCCCTGTCCTGGGGGGTGACCCCCAGGCTCATCGAGATTTTAACCGATGAGAAGCAGCTCTTTGACCGGGCCCTAGAAAAGGCCAAAGAAACAGACCTTGTCCAAGATGGCGACCTTGTCGTTGTCACCGGCGGTAGCCCGGCGGGTATTTCTGGTACCACTAATAGCATCCGTGTAGAGACTGTGGGCTCCCTGATCTGCCAGGGTACAGGCATGGCTGACCGCCCTGGGGTCATCATCTCCGGCGATACCTATCTCTTAGATAAAAGTAGAAAGGCAGAGTCAGCTGCACCAGACAGGTCTGATAGCCTAGACCGTCCTGACTCTTCAGGTCGTACGGACCATACTTTCTCTTCTGACCAGGCTAAGCAGCCTGTACCGTCTGATCAGACCAACCGACCTAGCACTCCTAACCGCCCTGACCGGCCTCGTAGAGGCTATATCCTTGTGGCCCACGATACGAGCAATGCAGACCTAGCCCTCATTCGGGAGGCTGCAGCCCTGGTAGTAGAAAATCCCTCCCCAGAAAGTCAACCCTGTACAGCCGCAGCCATCCTTCACATCCCCATCATCTACGGGGTCGAAAACGCCTGCAACCTCTTGGGCAACCAACGCTCCGTGGTTCTCGACCTTGATAAGGGCTGGATCTACTAAGTCTACCAAGGCAAGGATAAAAGCCGACACAATCATTTAAGAAATGAGAAAACCCCGGGAGAAGGTCTATCCTTCCCTCGGGGTTTTGCAATTTTCTATACAGGGGTTGACAATCCCTATGGAACTAGGCCAGGTAGCCTGTCTTAGGCTTTCCCCATGGTCAATCGCATCACAATCAGTAAAACCATGAGACTTCCTGCCAGGATACTGCCCACAATATAGATGGGCTTATTATCCTCATTTCGCTGCATTTTCTTCTTGACCTTTTCGAGCTCCTCAGCAGCTTCAGAATTGTCCCCCGTAGCACCTTCGTTTTTATTCGTATCAGTCCGGGGATCCATGGCCTTAATCTTAGGATTCTTGATCAAAAGCTTATCGCCAGGCTTATTCTGGATGGACGGTTTAAAAACATCGCCCGAAGGCGGATTGTAGGAGACGATGGCGTGGGAATCACTATCCACCAACTGATCCTGAGAGGGGGCCGTCGTCTGACCTGCTGTGGCAACGAGGACGTAGCCCGATTGAGAATCTCCTGACAAGGTAAAACTGACCCCTTCGACCGGAGACTGGGTAAAATAGAGCTTTTGCGTGTTGGCAGGAATCTGAGCTGAGGCCGCCCAGCCATTCTCCTCACTGAGAGAAACGGCGATAGAATTAACCAAAATATTATCCGGCACATAAGTCACCGTCATCTTAGCCGGGACCAAGGAGGCATCGACCCCAGAGAAATCAACCTTAACCTTGACATCCACAAAGCCTGCTTCCTCCGGAGTGACTACCCCCTCAGGATCGCCAGTTGGTGTCGGCTGGGTGTCCCCTGGTGCCTCTGGCTGTGGCGGAGTGGACTCCCCAGGCTCGGCAGGCTGGGGCGTAGGCTCAGTCGACGGATCCCCCGGTTGCTCAGGGTTAACCGGCTGCGTAGCTTCCGAATCTCCCGTAGAAGGCAACTCTTCCGCACGCACGGTCAAGGATAGGCTGCAAAGAAGCAGACTGACAGCAAGGACCGAGATCGAAATAAACCTGCAAAGAGCTTGCTTTCCATGCGCCTTTTGCCAAGAATGGGCTAAGGAAACAAGGAAACGGGAAGTTGGCATAGCGACCACCCTATCAGGATCAAGGCTCCTTCCTGCGGTCTGACCTAGGTCCTTCCCGGCTAGGAAGGCATTACAATCATTGGTAACTGGCTTAGGTTGATTCATAGGCATCTGATTTCTACTTTCACTCCTGACATTCATAGGCTGGAAAGAGGGAACACAAAATTTTTTCTTAGGTCCTCCCTTGCAAACCATAGGTTTACCATTCGTAATTAGGCATTATACTCTAGATTCATCGTTTATGCAATTGTCCGACTTTCCCAACAAATACTCCCGCCCAGCTTGCTTCTCTGTCTTCCTTTTCCAAACAGATGAGCAAAAGGCCCGCCAAATCAGCATGGGCAGCCTCTTGACTTGCTAATTATGAGCTGGTGTGCTATCATCCTGACGAGTCTTTGAAATTGCCAAGAAGCTCAAGATAAGGCCATTTGCCAAGGCCAAAATTTAGGAGCAAGCCTGCCAGGTATACGGGCTTAGAAGGAGAGGACACCATGGGTTTATTAACCAAAACCAATACAAAAAAAGCTCTGAATATCGCCATTGTCGATGACGAAGAAACCGTACATGATCACTTTCAAGTGATGTTAGACACCTATATTCCCTGGGGGCAGGCCCCATTCTCTGCTTGCACCTATCAACTGGAGCATTTTTATACTTGCGAGGAGTTTGAAGACATCGTCCGGAAACACCCCGACCACTTCAATTTTGTCTTACTGGATATGAACTTTCCTGAAGGTGTGACGAGAGGGGCGACATGCTATCAGAATTGTTCCAGAATCTTTATCCAAAACAACACGTCCACTGTGCTCGTCACCGCCTGGGACCAGACCAAAGAAGACCCACTGTTAAACGTCGAGGGGGGCCTTAGCACCCAGGACCTAGCTCGCCAAAGAGGTATGCTAGGCTATGTCAGCAAGGCCTTGCCAGCAGCTGCCCAAACAAATTATATCGTAGGTTACCTAAAAACGCACATTTTACAGACTGCCTTATCCTCCCTAGCCCCCCAGACGGATGAGGTCGAATGGGCTGAGTTTAAGGGGGTCCGGACCCATATGCCTGACTCAAACAGCGAAGACCTTTATGAAATTTCTTATCAAAATAGGAAAATGAACCTTTCCAACCAGAATGCAAAGTTTCTCTACTACATCATTCTTTTCTTGTATATTGTTAAAAACCACGGTATTCTCTCTGCTGAATCAAAGTGTATGCAGATCTATTCCTCTTATGCCATACCCTTGCGGCGCAGTAAAACCGGGAAGGTGGTTGTCCCCTATCAGTACCTGGTCGACTTTATGAAGTGGGGCGGCAGATCCAATGTGTACACCTACCGGACCAACTGCAATAGAATCCTAAGGAACGTGGGCTATCAGCTGAGTAACGCTCCCCAATTGGGCTATTGCCTGGAAAAGCTAGCAGAATAAAGTTGGTCTATGCTAAGCTCCCCCACCAGCTGCAAGCCTTTCACTTTCGTATGCGATCGGCATTATTTTAACAAATATTCCAAATCATCCAAGTTCAGGGAGGCTGGCGAAAGCTGGCCTCCTTTTAATTGGTAGATGAGGTCACACTGGCTCGCAAGATGCAAATCATGGGTAACCAGAACGACCGTTTTCTCTTCTTCGTCCACCAACTGGCGGAGATAACTGACCACAATCTTGGCATTATCCTGGTCGAGGGACCCTGTCGGCTCGTCCGCCAAAATAATCCTCTGCCCACAGACAATACTCCGGATGATGGCCACCCGCTGCCGCTCTCCTCCGGAAAGTTGGCTGACCTTACGGTGGAGCTTATCCTGGATCTGAAGGTGCTCGCTGACAGCCTCAATGAGGGGACGGTAGGCCCGAGCTGGCTGGCGGTCCTCCGTATAGAGAGTGGGGACGAGAATATTTTTTAGGGCCGTTTCCGTCTCAATCAAGGCAAAATCTTGGACAATATAGCCAAAATACTTGTTGCGCATCCGACAGCGCTTACGATCGGTCAGATCCTTCGTCTCATGGCCATCTACAATCACTTGACCTGCGTCCGGCGGGATCAGAAGGCCCATGATGTTTAAAAGGGTCGTCTTCCCACTGCCAGAAGGTCCCACGATTGCCACCATTTTCCCAGCAGGAAGCTCCAAGGATACATTGACCACAGCATGAACAAAGGTATCGTGGTCAGGAAAAATTTTGCTGATCTGGTGGATAGATAATAAGCTCATTCTTAATCCCTCCTGAGATTTTGTATGGTTCGTAAGTTTCCTACTCTTTTTTCAGCATAACGTCCCATCCCATAGGATAAGCCAAGAACAAAGGCCAGGGCTAGGGGGAAAAAGGAAGCCCCTTTCAAATGATTAATAAGGATCAAGTGGCCGATGCCCACCATGGGGAGGATATGGAGGGTCAAGGTAAAGCAGGCCACCTGCCAGCGAAGTTGGCTTAAGGAAGCCCCATAGATATAGTGAATCGTATACTCCGTAATATTAGCTTCCACCATGCGAATAATATTCGTAATGGCAAGAAGGACCAAAATGATCGAGCAAAGGACGTAATAAGACAAATAAAGCTGGGTAGCACGGAGATCCGCAATCGTCGTTGTTTTCATAAAATCTGCCGTAGTAATCCCCCTATAAAGTCTGCCGAGTGTCTTATATAACTTGGTCTGTATTTCTTGCAGCTCCTCATCGGAAGGATTTACCAAGACCAGATGTTCTAGAGCCAATTCCTCCACCGGTTCATGGGTATCATGGAGAAACATCTGACGTATCGTATCAAAATCCCGAGAACATAGAACAATATATTTTTCACCTTCACCAAACCCATACGGCAAAATGGGATGATAGATCATAAAGTTGGGGGAACATGTGCTTTGAATGATCAGGTCCTGGTTGCCTAGGCGGATGGTTTTGCCAACATCTTCCTGATGACTAGGAGGCACGAAAACTGCTATAGATCCCTCGTAAGAAAGATTTTGCAACGAAGAATATTCTCCCAGTAGAACGCAGATGGTATCATAGGGTAAGTTCCGACCAGCAGGAAGTTCAAAAAAAGAGCCTGCATGACCTTTAGAAGAAAAGGCGTTTTGAAGAAAGGCTTTGAGATCCGGGGAGGCGGAAGGCAATCGTCGGGCCGGGTCTTGGCCCCCCTGAGTAGGTTGCAAAGAAACGGGCTGCATCTGCAACAAAACCACATTTTTCTTGACAAAGGATTGAATCGATCTAGCTTTTTTAGAAATCGAGCTAAAAGAAATGACCAACATAAAGATACCCATGGCCGCAACAGTCATCACTACGGTATAGAAAATGGTCCACGTCCACTCTCTGCGCCAGTTGTCAATTACTTGTCTGATGATCATTTTAGTATTCACCCACCACTTTTTTTCTCTTTTGCCGCCACTGCCAAAAGGAACAGATCTGGAGCAGGGTCAAGAAAGCTAAATTGAGAGCTCCACTGAGAAGACCAATTTTGCCATAGGCGGAAGGGTTATACATATACAATTGAGCCTTCACCAAAACATAACCCAATAAAGTTCCCAGCATCGCTATGAAAGAAGAAAGCAGAAAGAGTTTCGTAAAAAGAATGCGATAAGAAGCCCCATACAGGTGATGGACTACCAGGTAGCGATAGCGTTCTTTGTAAAACATGGAAAGGGCAAAGGCAGCACAAAAAAGTATGGCTAAGAAAGTACAGAGTAAAGAACGGCTGATACTATCCGTCTGCATCATTCCAAGAAGAATCTGACCCAGGCCCATGTGCTGATCTTTATAATTAATAAACTCTACCTTGCATGGGGAGCCTTCAAATAACCGGATAAAATCAAAGATGGCATTTTTATCTTGAACACTGAGATAAAACACCCCATTAAGATCCCTCGTATCCTGAAGAGGATAAAAAAAAGAGGTGTCCAGATTAACAAGAGGAGCAGTCTGAGGATCATACTCTCCAAGGACTTTGTAATCATAGACACCTGGAAATAAAATACCTTCTTGAACCAGCTCCCCCCAAGATGCCAAGGGCTGTCTGATAAGAACGGTTTTTGCCTCTTGTCCATTGAAATCAACCTGTAAAGCATTCTGAAAAAGATTGGCATAATCTAAAACGCCAACACCTCCGCTGCCGTTAAAATAAAAAATGGCAGCTCCTTCTTGTTTTGCCCAGGCATCTATGTCTTTCAAAATTTTTTGAAGTCTTCGCTGACCCTGGGGAGATAAATCTGGCTCATCCGTCGATGGCGTGCTAAAGATGCCTGCAAAGTCCTCATAAGGGGTATCGAAATAGCTATTATAGACAGCAAAAAAGAACATGGTAGAAAGGAGGCAAGTGCAAAAGAGAGTAGCTATAGTAACGACAAGTCCCAATTTATTTTTCATAATCCTCCCAATCCTGTTCCGTGCATCTTTGTGTGCTTTTTAGGATGCCGTAAAGAAAAACCCCACGGGAAGCCCGTGGGGTCGCAGTCAGTGGTGCCTCGGACAGGAGTCGAACCTGCAACAGTGGCTTCGGAGGCCAGCGTTTTATCCATTAAAACTACCGAGACGAAAGGAAGGTGCGGGCCACAGCCCTATACCCTCGCTCCCCTCTTACGATAGACGGTCCAAGGTGGGGCTCCGAGGGAGCAGGACCCGGGACCGGATCATAAGTTAAGGGAAATTTTGTCGGTGGGCAAGGCGATACCAAGTCAATATGATCCTCGGTCGGCCCGTGCCCCAACAAAATGCCTCCCTAGTGTAGCCCACTCAAAAGAAGAATGCAAGCAACCGGAAAAACTTTCTGGTGGAGGATGCGACTTGGTAACATGGTCCTCTACAAGCTAAGCATGAGGATGAGCAACCAACGAGAGCAGGCGGTCCCAAAGATATGCGACCTACAAGAACGGGCGGCAGACAAGAGATCAGGATGAGAAGAAGGGTGGGAGCGGGGGAGGGAATATTTGTTGAGGAGGGGGTTAGATTCTTGACACAAGAATGAAATCTTTGTAAGATAGTCGTTAGTTGTTACTTAGTGTTTAAGTCGTAAAGGCACGGAGTACTACGCATAGAGTATGTGTGAAGGGGTGGGTCCAAGGACCGACCCCTTTTTTGCTGCAAGGAGGACGAGAAGATGAGAGATGACGCTTGGGATGGACGGGCGGCCATGGCGGCAGGAGTCGCCAAGACGGGATTTGCTTTGGCAAAGCTGGCGCACCGATCGGGGACTTCCCTGCCCGGGGAATGGGCGATGAAGGTGGATCCGAAGATCGCCACCAAGCTCCTTGCGGGGCAAAATCTCGTCATTGTGACCGGGACCAACGGAAAAACAACGACCGTCAAGGCGCTGAGTCAGCTCCTCGACGGCCGTCGCCCGGTCCTCTACAATAAGACGGGGGCCAACCTAATTTACGGGCTCATCAGCCTTCTTTTGGCCCACCACAAGGACCTGACACAGGCCGACCCGAGCAAACGCCCCTGGATCGTTTTTGAGATGGATGAGGCCCATTTTGCCCGCTATGCCAAGGATTTGCACCCAACTCTGGTCTTGCTCACCAACCTCTACGAGGACCAAACGGACCGCTACGGAAGCCTCCGCCAGCTTTCTCAGCTGATTTTAGGCGGTCTTCTTGAGGCTCGCCCCCCCTTCACCGTCTTTTGCGGGGACGATCCTGCTTCCATAACCATCGCCCGGTCCTATGAAGAGGGCCTGGGGAAGGATGAAGGATCGACGGGCAAGGCCACCCCGCCCCAGATCGTCTATTTTGCGGCAAAATCTCAGGGTATCAAGAGTGAGACCCTGGATGCCTCACACAATCTTCAGGCCAACCCGACAGATCTCCAGGATGAGGCTGCTGCCCTTTCCGCTACCTTTGACGGGATCTGCCCATCCTGTGGAGCCCCCCTCTCCTATTCAGAAGTAACCCTCGCTGACCTTGGCAAATACTCCTGCCCCGCCTGCGGCCTCGCCAATCCTCCTACGTCTCTTTCTTTTACCTGGGAGGGCAGTGCCAGCTTATCTATGACTTTTGCCTACCAGGGGCCTGGGCAGGAGGCACAGGAGCTGCAGGGAAGCCAGGAGCGCCAAAAGGCTCAGGGGCTGCAGGAAGGGCTTCGTCCCCAGGAGCTGGCCCAGACCGAGCTCTCCCTGCCGGGGAAATATAATGCCTATAATCTGGCTGGAGCTCTCTTGGCGGCCAAGAGTCTCCTTCCGGAGGAGCCCTTGCAGACCCTAGCCACCAAACTCGCTGAGGTAACGGCCCCCTTTGGGCGACTGGAGCATTTTTCGCTGAAAGGCAGGGAATTTTGTATGATTTTAGCGAAGAATCCTGCTGGCCTCCGGGAGGCCCTAGCGACGGCTTTTGCCGATCCTCGTTTTGCGGGTCTCCTCCTGGTCATGAACCAAGCGGAAAGCGACGGGCGGGATGCTTCTTGGCTCCACCAGGTCGATCTCGGGGAGTTCTGGCACCCAGAGGCGATACCTTCTTTCCCCCTCGTCTTGGGTGGAGAGGCCCTGAAGGACCTGGAGGCTAGTATCAAGGCCAGCCAGGCCACGCAAGACCAATGGACCCAGTGTCCTCGGTCTCAATCGATCCCTGAGGCCTGGGATGCCTTTGTCAAGGAAATCGTCGAGAAGACAGGCAGCGCTCAAGAGGGCGATCTTTTTTACCTTATCCCCAACTATACGGCCATGATGCAGCTGCGCAGCCATCTGGGGGACCTCTACGGGGTCAAAGACTTCTGGGAGTAGGCTAGAAGGAGGCTGAAAGTAGGCTGGGACTAGGCTGGCACTGGGCTAAGGCTAGGGTAGGACCAGGTTAAGACTTGGCTGGGGGGAAAACTTCAGCCAGGTGCTCCCGGTAGAGGGCTCGGACAGTCGGCAGGGTACCCAGACCCTCTAGGACGGGGCGGGCTTTTAGGCCAGCGGCCTGGAGGCGGTTGACCCAACTGCTGGGCTCCTCTCCGGCCAAGTCGTTATGGGCGTGGTCTCCGGCAACAAACATGAGGGGGCGAATTTGCCAGCTGGTGCAGGAGCTTTGCAGGAGTTTCGGAAGAACCGCATCCAGGGTCAGGCTCCCCTCAACCGTGGCCAGGTGGACTTCCTGGCAGGAGCTGCCGGAGGCCCGGCTGGCATTTCTCTTTTCATAGAGGGCCGCCAGGTCATCATAGGTGTGGTCTGTTCCATGAGAAGTCCCATGGCCCATTAAGAGAACACCCTCGGAAGGGTCGTAGGGAATATTTGCTGAAGGGGCGGCTTGAGGGCCAGGGAAGATTACTCGGTCGACAAAGGCTTGGAGGTCGGAAGGCCGGGCTAGAAGAGCTCGGGATAGGAGGCAGCCGGGCAGGCGGAGGCGGGCATATTCGTGCCCTTCGATGATGTGGAGGGCCAGAACAGGCAGGGGATGGGTTTCGGGATTCCAATGAGGCTGGCTGGCCTTAACCTGATCCAGGGCCTCTTGGAGAGTCAGGACAGGAACCCCTCGGGCCTGTAAAATCGCTCGAACCTGGGTGGCCGTCATCACGTCCCAGAGGGGATGATCGGGCCACCAAGCCTTGAAATCGGCTTGAAGGAGCTGGATTCCTTCGTTATAGGCCTCGGTGTAGGTTGACCCAAAGCCGGCTATGACGATGGGGAGGGCTGCGGTCTCCGAGGGGGAGGGCGCATTTGGAATGGCGTTGCTAATAGAATTTGACATGATGAACCCTTTCTTAGGTATGAAAAAGCGGAATAGGATGGTCCTACTCCGCTATATTCTGGGCTTTTCGGGGCCCTAGTGCTTACATTTTACTTAGAGCTTAGTTGACCATAAGATCACAAAGCTATTATCTGACTTGTAAGTTAGAAAGCCTTTCTCTTGAGGAGGAAGATCCCAGCTGCTAAGGCAAGGAAACCGCCTACAACAAAGCTATAGTTGTGCTCACCAGCCTCGGGGAGGTTGGCTGCGTTGGCTGGATTGGTCCCTACTTGGTTGGCTGCTGTTTGAGGGGCAGCTGCCTGGTCAGGCTTGGTTAGGGAAGAGGTGGTAACCAGGGGGGTCCACATGGCGTCTACCAACATCGGTCCATTGACCACAGTGTCCGTAATATAACCTGGGGTTTTATTACCGTCGCGCAGGTAAGGATCGTCGATAGGGATTCTGAAGCCCTTGAGCGGCCACTGTTTCTGAGCGTTTTCCTGGCCCTCTTCTTTCTTCTCCTCTTTATCCTTGGGACCAGCGTTATTGATAGCGATGCCCTTCTCCGGACCTAAAGTCATGTACCAGCCAGAGAACTTCATACCGGGCCAGTAAGGAACGGGGAAGCTAGGCTCTGGGATCATTTCCCCATTGCGGGCCAGCTTGTATTCCGTACCCATTCCATTGTTGTAACGGTAAATGATATAGACCTTATTGCCTTCCCAGCCAGCATAGAGGGTAATGTCCTCTTGGACCATATAGGGGAAGCTGATCTCATTGGTTAAAGCTGCAGCATCTTCCGGAGTAGGATACCAGCCCTGGAAGGTGTAGCCCCGCCGTCTTGCCGGTTGCCAATCGGTAGGGGCATTGATATACATGCCTTTTTCTGTAACCTTGGGCTTGGGGGTGCCAACTTTGGCGGCCTCTTGTACATTGGGAACTCGGTTATCAAAGAGTACAGTAACGGCATTTTGATTATAGGCATAGTAGAGTTTGACAATGTCCATTCTGTTTTTGTGGTACTTGACTACATTACTATCGTAGGTGGACCCCTCTTCACTAAGAATATTCATGGGGTTGCCATTCAAAGTAGCCAACTCAGGAAGGAGGTTAAATACCTTATCGACTCCACTCTCAGGATCTAGGTACTTAATACTCTGTATGGTATTATCTTTCCCTAGTTTGCCATCCAGGGCTTTACCCAACTCTTCAAGCGTAATGGGGGTTCCCTCAGAGAAGTAAACAATGATCGGGCGTCGCAAGATATAATCCTTGCCAGTGTAGATGGTGATGCCAGGATCTCCGGTGTAGTAGAAGTTCACTTCGACTTTTGCCATGGGCTTATAGAGAGCATAGAAGGGGTGGTCTTCATTGTTTTTATGCGGAGTCACATTTTCAGGCTTTGTTAAATCTAGGTAATGTGGATTTTCAGTCGTATTTTCAAGTAATGGATTATTTTTCCAATACTTTCGCATATCGATATCCGTCCAATAATCGAACTCCATCATGGTATTCAACGTTTCGTTAAAGTAGCGCTCAGGAATGGGGATATCTGTAATGGTTGCTTTACGATTCTTTCCTGTAGAGATAGTAACCTTCCGCGAAACCTTCGTATCAAAGACTGCTTTCTTCTTCTCTTTTCTTTCATCATCAATCTCAGATCGGATCGTGCTAGGTGTTGCGTCAAACCAGACTAGATCATCGTCCTTTTTATCGTCTTTCTTTGTCCATTTTAGGATAAACCTATCGCCTTCCTTTGGTGTATACTCTCCGTTGATTGTCGTATTTGTGGTCTCTCCATCATGCTGGACAAAGATTGTATTCAACTCACTTCCACTAAAGTCGGAAACTTTTGCAATTTTCTTCAGCTTTTCCCCTAACTCTTTCAGGGTATAGCTCTTTTCTTCAATAGGGCCCGAAGCATCTTCCCTAATATATTCTGTGTCGCTGCCGAGTTTTAAGGCACTTACATTGACGTCTACCTTCGATACCTGCGTTACCGCATTCAGCACAAGATAGGTAACCTTAGGAAGATCCTTCCCATCAAGACCACCTTGACCGTCTAGCAGTTTTTCAGAAGTACCTTCCTTCTCGGCTTGATAGTTCCATTGGGTGATCGCATTTTGTTGCAAAAAATCTTTTACGTCAGCTTCTGCCACAAATTTGTCATATACCTTCTTCAAAGAGACAGCATCTTTGATGTCTAAGTAGGAATGTTTAATATTTTTCTCTGGTATATTAAACACTACTTCTACGCCTTGATTCTCAGCCGGGATCACAAGTTTTACACTGTCTTTTGCAGCAGGCAGAATAGATATAGATTTCGAATTTAGATCATATTCCGTATCCGCTTGTAATTTAGCATCTGCCTTGAGATCGACCCGGTACACACCTTTAAATGAGTCTTTGAGCGTTGCGACATCAATCTCAATCTTACCCGCCTTTTCTGTACCTTCGACAGCAATTTCAGCTTTGTCTGCATACGGTTGTTTATCAGTAGTATAGGTGCGTTCCACACCTTCCTGAGCATTCATGCCCCATACCTTCAATGTCAGATTATGTTTGTCTCCCTCTGACGCAGCTACTTTGACCTGCATATTGGGTGTCAGGCCAAAGATCAGGCATAGCCCTAGAACGAATGCTACGAGCCTTTTCATTCTCTGTCTGTGCATCTTTTTACCTCCTATTTCTCAATCAATCTTACCTTCTGTGTAAGACCATTCTTACTTAGCCGAGCCAGAATACGGCGGGAGGCCGAGTTTCAAGCCCTGGGTCTAAGCTTTGTAAGGGTTCGCTTACCTCTTCTGGTAAGACCTTTCTCCTTGTAAGGTAGATCAGCGCCACCCGAGCAGCAAGTTCTTTGCGGGTCTCCTCCAGGATACTGGCCTAGGATCCTGTGAGCCGTGTTGGATGGCTCAAAGAGAGCCAGAACTTGTTGCCCTTGCAGTACAATCTGCTTTTATCATAGACCTTCGCCGTAACAGACTCCTGTCGGATTTCTTACATCCGAGCCCAAAGGTAAAAGGGGAGTAACAAAGTGTGCTCCGGGCTAAGGATCTATGACTATTTGGTGACTAAATTCTCTTTTTCCGTGATCCGTTGCTAAAATTTAGGATTTCTGCAACACAAACTCCTGCCGGGTTGTCATGACCACGAAAGAGGGAAAATTTAGACCAAACCTTGATTCTGAGCCTAAGAGAAATAGAATATTTTCGCTAGTTTGGGAAAAATATGTTACCATCATTTAACCCTCATAACGCATAAGGGACACGCTTTTAACCCCCTGCCACAGAGGACCTGGACCCAAAGGAGACTGATCACCATGCAAACGCCTTATCCTGAAGAAGAACAGCCTAGTTCAAGCCTTTCCACTACCGACCTCCCGGAAAATGAGCATTTTCATGACGACATGGCTGAAAAGTCCAGCGGCGAGCTGAGCGACCAGGCTGACCTCGACGCCCTCCTTACCCACAATGACCTCGACGCCCCCCCTACCCACAATGACCTCGACGACCTCGACAAGCTCAGCGACCAGACCGACCTCGACAAGTCAAGCGACCTTGACGACTTCGATGAGCTCGAAGATGGTGAAGTCTTTTATTATGATCTGGAAGATATGGAAGAGCCCGAAGGCATCCAGGGTAGCGAACGTTTTTATGATGCCATGGACCTCGAGTGTATGGAAGACCTCCAGGACTACCTGGTCGACCTCGAGCGGATTTTCTTAGATTCTCGCTTTCAACCCCAGCTCGAAGATCTCATCCGCCAGATTCAGCTCCCCCCCGCCCTCCTCTCCTCCTATCCGGCCATCCAGGCCTTTGTCTTTTTTCTCGAAAAAATCAGCTGTTACTATTGGATTCCCTCTTCCCTTTTCAAAACCTACCTGGAATCCCCCCACGATAGCTCACACGCTATCGATACCGACTGGAATACCCCGGTCGCCCCGGCTAGAGAAGATGTGCAGGAATATTTGCCCGTAAAAACCATCTCCTTCGATGAGTTTCCCCCTTTAGGTGATCTCCTTATTGTCGAACAAATACTCCCGCCCCCCTCTCCCCTTCTCCCTCCCCCTCGGCCTTCGCACCCCCAAGCTGCTTCCAGATGGAAGAATAACCTCCTAGCCGCCCAGGCCAATCTCAAAAGAGACCTGTCGATCTACCAAGCCCAGGTTGAACAGGTCTTGGCTATTTTCGACCCTACTATCATCCTCCTGCACTCGGAATTCGCCCATGCGACCCTGGAGGAAGAAATCAAGAATCTAGAGGCTCTCTATGAGGAAAGTGCCATAAATCCTTCCTCCTACGAGTCGACCATCGCAAATGGGGCGACTGACCTAGGCTCCCCGACCGCTGATGTATCCCATCCCAGAGCAAATTTTTCCTACCTGTATTCGAGTAAAGCAGACGGTCAGACCTCCACATGGGTGCGACAACGCCTGAGTAGCTTCATGAAAGGCTGGTGGCCCAAAAAGAATAAGGGTCATGATGCAAGCTCTACCCTTGAGACGGGCTCCCAGCCTGGAGGCGATGCGCTGGATGATTTGCCGCAATATGAGCAATCTGATATTTCTTCAGAAGAACAGGCTAATATGCAAGCAGACGGCCAGGCATTGGCCAATCGAAATCTCCAGCAGCCCTACCCTGCGCAAGACCAAGCTGGGAAGCGGGAAGCTGTCCAAATCACCGACGAGGAATTTGCCTGCCTCTCCTACTGGTGCCGGGTCCTCCTCCCTAGAACACCCAGCAGAAAAGAAATGAATCAGTTAAAAAACAACTATTTTCGCCCTTCAGGGTCCTTAGCGGCCAAATCTTTTGATGACAAACGCAAAGAATACCAATCCGCCTATCAGATGTTGACCGTCCATATGACGGAGCACTACCAGCCCAGGACTGGCACGGCGGCAGAAGTCGAAAAGGAGCCCATCACCAAAGAAGAATTGGCAAGGCTCGTAGCTGACCATGGCGAGTCCGACCTCCTATCCTTCTTAAAAAGCCGGCTGGCCGTCCTAAATAACCTGGTAACGACCATGAATCAGATGGCCTATGGAACTAAGCGGGACGAACTGTACGGAGATATTTTTTCCACAGTATGGAAGGGGGTAGAAACCAACCCCGACATCCTCCGGATGGCCGTCCTGGAGACCGTCGACATCTGCAACTCCTGCGAAGAACTGGCTTACTTCCTGATCGCCCCCGGGGCCAGCTTACAGGCCTTTGCTAGGAGTACGAAGAACGAGGGCAGGCAGCTCCCCCAGCTTCCTCCCGAAACCAAGGAACGGGCCGACGCCCTCTGCCGTCGACTCCTGGAGGCCGTCCCTCACCTCCTCCTCGCCCGTCAGGTCCAAGAGCGGTGGACCCTGCCCGCTGAAGTTTTGGCCCATACGATCAAGTTAAATGCTTGCAACGTCAAGATGAGCCAAATCTTCTGGGACATGCTCTGCCACTCCTTCCTGAGCTCTGCGGACTCCGGCCCAGATGCCCAGCCCATCTGGGAAGAAAACACCAGCATTCCTTACGCCTATCAGGAGTTCACGAAAAACACTACCAACCCCCTCCTCCTTCGCCTTCGAAACTCCCATGACACCCTCTTTCAGGTCTTTCCCGACAAACACAAGCTCTGGGCCAGTCAAGTCAACCTCCCCTTAGACCTGGGCAAATACTCCCTCACCCCTGCCGCTCAGCCTCGTAACCACCAGTTAACCTTCTTAGACCACTATGGAAAAGCCGTTATCCTCACCCACCTAGCTATTATGCTGATTCAGAAAAATCCGCCAATTTTCTCGGAATATTTGAGTGATTTGGAGCAACAATACTTTAAAGAAAGGGATTTTGCCCCCTTTGAGGATGTGCCTTTGGACGACCCAGACTTCCTATTCATGCTAAACCGTGAAAAGACTGAAATGCGGCCGGGCCATCGCTTGGCCCTGGCTCAGTTCTTCAAGCTGGCGGGGAAAGGCGCTAAGGGAGTATTTGAAGAGGCTTTTGCTGCGACTATTCAGCGGACCTTAGATTGGCTGGAGAGGAACCAGTCAGGCCTTGCCATTCTGAGCCAGAAACCCCAGCTCCTCGCCGAGCTCTTCGCCAGAGTCCAAGTTGACGATCTTGAAGCATCTTCTGCTCAGGACGAGCTTGATGACTTTGAATCAGCTTCTGCCCAGGAAGAGGATGACAAAGATAACACCGCTCCCAATCCGGACGAAGCCAAAGTGAAGGCCTTGCAGACTTACTGGGAAGCTAAGAGCTTTTTACTCTTTTTGCTTAAACAGACCCAGCAAGAGGAGGAGTCGGCCCAAAAAACGCCAATCAGCAAAGCTGTAAAACCAATGACCAAAGCCCCCATCCTCCCTTATATGGGCTATGTGCCAGAATTTTGGCCTGCCCCCTACTATCCCTTTTCGGGCATTGATCTGCTCTGGTCTGCGGAAGATTTGGCTTACTTGCAAAAGGAATACCCTGCTTGGCTCTCTCAGGCCTTTATCAAGGAGCAGAAAACCCTGCTCCGGGCTCGCCAACAGCGGGATGGCCTAGATCGGAAAGAGGATGGGGCTAAGGTTGATCAGGCCTTCCAAGCCTCTATGGTCAAGAAGCCGCCCTTGCCTCCTAACTACAACCCTAAAAGTATAACAAGTGTCTTAGGTCCCCTTGCTTCTTGCTTAGACGAGGCCAACTCCTTATATGAATCCTCCCAACTGACCTTAAATCGCTATATATACAACTATATAGACAACCCTCCAAGCGGAAAAGACACCCTGTCTCCCGATGATCTCACCCTCTTCTTCCCTTTTCAGCCGCAAGAAGAGGCCAAAAGGATCCGCCAAGGGCTGGAAACCTATACAATGGCCTTTTCTCGGATGGTCAAGGCCCTTCATTTTGATTATGCGAAGATCCGCGAGCGCCAGCCAGACCTCCTCCCCCTGCCTCACTACGAGTTTTACCAGCTAATGAACCTGAGTAAAACCCGCTTTGAGATTGCCATCACCTGTCTGGAGGAGCTCCATGCCCAAGAACCCGATCTGAATGACGTCTGCTGGATGAAACTCATCCAGCGTTATCTTGCCCTAGAGATCAGCAAGACCTATGAGCTGATCTCCCATGCTTCTTTTTACACCAAACATATCTATCATATCCTCTCCTATTCCATCGATGCCTTCACCGCCTATCGACCTCCCACGCTCCCGTCTATGGACGGAACTGACTCACCCCAAGCAAATCTCAAAGCCTTCCGCTGGCACCCCACACAAGAATCCAAGGAAATCCGTGAGGCTCTAATTAGCACCTTAACGGAAACCGGAGAGACAGTTGAAGCCTCATCCAAAGCTCCTCAACATCTTTTCATTTCTCTTGATGACGAGCAAATACTCCTTGCCCAAGCTCTCCAAGAAAGAAAGATATTCCTTACCGAAGTTTATCCTAAGCGGTCTGCCGAACTTTTTGCCCTCCTCCGCCTCATCCTCAAACAGCTTAACTTGACGGATTTCTGGTTTTCCAACACGGAGTATAAGCTGGATCAGTCGGTCATGGACAGGGCCAAGGCCGATGCAGCTGTCCGCCATGAGACAAGCTCCATCCCAGCATCAGAAATGGACACCCCAGAGGGGGGCGGCTTCGAACAGGGTACTTTCTTCGAGGACCAGTGTCAGTTGAGTCAGGAAGAACTTCGTAAAGATATCCGAGAAACCCTCAGCCTCATCATGGAAGATCAGATCCCGCAAAGAGGGTTGGCCGAGCAAATCGCCGAAAGCAAGCAGGCAGCCGCAGAAAGCACAGATGTCGGGATAAGAGAGCTGAGTCAAGAACAAAGTGGAGATCCAGACCAAGCCCTGAGACAGATCCAAGACCTCCTCCAGGTCACAGAGAAAGACCTGAAAATAATCCAAAAAGACAATGGGAAGAAGGCAACCCTGCCTGGGGACCATCCCCTCTCCCTCCTGGCTTATCTCTATCGGGAATATTTTGACAAGAAAGCGGTACGAATTCCCTATAAAACTTGGACTTGGGAAAAATCGCAGGTCCTCCAAGGCTGGCAACCTGAAAGTTTGTCTAACCAGGATCTTCAAGCTGCCTTCCAGGAGAAAATATTTCCACAAATACTGACCGAGCTTTTGACGACAGAGGCTCCCATCTATGAGACCTATATGAGGACGGTCCTCCAGCAAGAGCTCCAGGCCTATTGGAAGGTGAAAAAGCTAGATTGGCCCCAACAGCGGGCCTGCCTCAGTTTCATAGATAAAATGTCTATCGCAGAGCTCCTGGCTGACCGCCCTTATGTGGCCATCTCAGAGCGCCCACAAGAATTCTTGGCGTGGACCCTAGCCCGTCAGATCAAACTTTCACAGGCCAAATGGACCGAGATTTGTCAGGAAATCGAAGCTAATAGAGAGCCTAGTCAGGCTGGAAATACAAAGCCTGGAAATACAAAGGCTGACAGCGCTAAGACTGGAAATACAAGGAGTGAGAACGCAAAGAGTAGAAACGCTAAAGCTAAAAGGGGCAAGGCTGCTAAGTTAGTTCGTGCAGCCAAGGTCAAGATCCTCATTTTACCCTTTGAGATAGACCTGGCAAAGCTTTCCTCTTTCCGGGTGCCAGAAGCATCCCCTCCTTCTGTCCAAAAGACAGGGGGATCAGCCAGAAGACGAGGGACAAGAAAGCCTGACAATATTCCAAAGATGGAGTATTTGCAAGCTATGCTCTATTACACCGACTCAGTCCTCATGGAAAAGATGGGGAACAAGCCCCAGAAGTGGCCGAGTCTGGAAGAGTTTTTTTCCAACCAGCTCCTGAAGACTGATACACTCCAGCCCGTGGTCAAGGATTTTAGGATTAAGGGTTTGGCTAATTCCAAGCAAAATGCGAAGGATTGCCAGGATTTCATCAAAGTTTGGGAGTTGCTGCGAGAAAAATATGTGCCTGAACTGGTAGACGAATCGGGAAAAGATGCGACTCAGGTAGGGGCCGAATCGGGAAAAGATGCCGATAAGGCGGAGAACTCGTTAGACGCTGCCAGCGACCTCTAGGGTGCCGGTGTCCAACCTGGCTTGGGGCGACCTTGTAAGTGGGCAGGGAAACCGGTATAATTGACAAGGAGGAAGTTTCCGGAGTCAGGCCAAACTGACGCTCCCTTCAAAAAAGAGTAGGGTCGTGGCATTGGGAGCATTTGCGGCCGTTCTCATAAAAAAGGAGAGATTATGGACATCTTTCAGTTTATTACCCTGGCAGGCGGAGTAGCCGTCTTCCTCTATGGCATGCTGATCATGGGGGAGGGGCTGCAGCAGGCGACGAGTGATAAGATGCAAAACCTCTTGGCGAGCCTGACGAGCAATTTGTTTAAAGCGGTGGCTTTGGGAGCTGTTGTCACGGCCGTCATTCAATCCTCATCTGCCACCACCGTCATGGTCGTAGGTTTGGTTAACTCAGGGATTATGGCCTTGAATCAGGCGGTTGGCGTCATCATGGGAGCTAATATTGGTACTACCATTACGGCCTGGATCTTAAGTCTTTCTGGGGTGGAGGGCAATAGTTTTCTCCTGCGTCTTTTAAACCCCTCTGGTTTTTCTCCAATTCTAGCGGTTATTGGGATTTATCTTATTTTTTCAAAGAAGGACCATCGCAAGTCGATTGGCATGATCTTTTTTGGCTTTGCCCTTCTTATGATGGGCATGGAAGTCATGGCCCAATCCGTCGCTCCCCTTCAGGAATCGCCAAAATTCACCTCTCTCTTCTTGTTATTCAAAAATCCCCTTTTGGGCGTCTTGGCCGGGGCCGTCCTCACGGCCATTATTCAGAGTTCGTCGGCCTCTGTAGGTATCTTGCAGGCCTTGGCTTCTACGGGTGGGGTCACCTGGGGTGCTGCCATTCCCATTATCATGGGGCAAAATATCGGGACCTGTGTCACAGCCTTGCTGTCTGGTATTGGAGCCAAGAAAAACGCCAAGCGGGCAGCCATCTTGCACCTTTTATTTAACTCGGTGGGCACGGTCATCGTTTTTGCGTTTTTTTATCTCGTCAATGCCTTCAAAGGCTTTTCCTTTTTAGATAACCCGGTGAGTGTGGTTGGAATCGCTACTTTCCATACTGCCTTCAACTTGGCCGTCACTGTCATTTTATTGCCCTTTCACAATCAATTGGTCTCGCTTTCCAAATTGATCATTCCCGATCAGGCCCCCAAAGAAATAGGAGCCTTGGTCACAGAACACGACGAAATACTCCAGATGCTCGATCCTCGTTTCCTCGAATCCCCAGGTTTCGCTCTCACTAAGGCCTTTGAGGCTATGAAGAAGATGCACCAGGTCTGTAGCCAGGCTCTCATCACCACCGCCTCTATGCTCGATGATGCAAGCTCCGATAAGTTAGCTCAGGTAAGCGACCATGAAGAAGTGGTCGATCAATTTGAAGATGCCTTACAGAGCTACCTTCTCCAGATTAGCCAGCAGACTCTGAGCAACCAAGAGGCCTTGGAACTCAATATCATGATGCATACCATCAATGACTTGGAACGGATGTCTGACCATACGGTCCATGTAGCCGAGCTTCTCGTAAAACAAAAAAAAATGGGAGACAACTTCTCCGGAGCTGCTAAGAACGAATTAAAAATCATGCTCGATGCGGTCATCGAAACCATTACGATCACGGGGGAGTATTTGCAAGATCAAAAGCTCAATCGAAGTGCTGATATTGAGGCTTTGGAAGAGATCATTGATAACCTAGAGATTGACCTCCAAGACCGACACATTGAGCGCCTAAAGAAGGGCTATTGTACAGTAGAGGCAGGCTTTATGTATTCTGATATTTTGGCCGCCCTAGAAAGAATCAGTGATTATTGCACCAATATTTCTTTCTATTTTAGCGATGTTATGGATGGCAAATATGACCGCCACCAGTACAAATCTAGGATGCAGCAAAACAATTCGCACTTTAATGAGTCTTTTGCGACTTATCGGGATAAGTACGCCCTACCGGCCTTAGAAGGGGCGTAAGGCATGCGGCCTAAGTATGAGCGGTGCAGGGGGGAGCGTCAAGAAGATGTGCGGCCTGAGGATGAGCGCTCAAATAATAACCTGCTCCGAAATAACCCTTCTCAAGACCTGCAATCTAGGCAGCGTTTTCTTTTTTTCTTTCTTCTTTTTTGTGTTTTCTGGCTTGCTGTGGGAGTCAGCTATCTTTTGTACCGCTTTCAGATTCATTCGACGAAACCTAGCCGGGCAGATTGCTGCGAAGTCGTACCTGCTTCTTTAACCCAGGTCTCCCGGAGGCCTGAGTCCCAGGAAACGAAAATTTCTTCGCCTGCGGAAAGCTCTTCGCCTACGAAAACCTCTCCCGCTACGGAAACTTCTTCCACTACGGAAACCTCTTTCACTACGGAAACTTCTTTTGCTACGGAAACCTCTGATGCAGCTAAAGCTTTATCCTCAACTGAATCTTCATCTACGGTGGAACCTTCTTCTACGCCGGATTCTTCTACGTCGAATGCTTCTGCAGGGGCATCTTCTATTTTAGCGCTTCTTGATCCATCCCAAGGGGCACGACGTGTGGTCCTAGATATTCAACCTCAAATTCAAAGGGTATGGAACTATTGTGCTCCGACGACGGTATCCATGATCCTCCAGAGCCAGGGAATTGAAATTTCGCAAGAAGTCCTGGCCCAGGAAATGGGCACGGCAGAGCCCTTTGGAACCCATAATGCTGATGCCATTGATGTTTTGAATCGTCACCTAGAAAGCAAAGCAGAATCAGGGAAGATACAGGTGATCTATACGCTGGCAACGGTAACAAGCGGGGCAAGGGATTCTGAGGATATGCGTCTTTTTCTGGAGCGACTATTGGAGAATATAGATCATGGCTACCCCATGTATTACACTTTTGATGTCAGTAAGATCTATCCCGGCCGCAAAGGGGAGCACAATGTCATTGGCATTGGCTATGCTTTAGATGAGGCAGGTGACGTGGAAAAGCTGTATTATTGGGATCCCGATCCAACGGTACAAGATCCGGTATATAAGGGCCTCAAAGTTGTCAGTCCAACCAAGCTCCTCGATGCTATGACCAGTTGTGTAGAACCGAATTATGGGTGGTAGACGACTAAATAAAAAACCGGAAGGTCTACGAAGCTAGCCTTCCGGTTTTCTTTATTAATAATCTTGATGGATCGACCTGTAACCTATATAAGCTTTTCAGAAATCCTTGCAAGGAAGCAAGTGGGACCTGCGAGCCGTGGCCGTCCATTTAGACCCTAAACTTTATAGGAATCCAGGCAGGGAGGCAAGGGCATTGTAAAGCCCGACCCCAAGCAATCCTCCGATGATGGGGCCAACGACTGGAATCCAGCTATAGCCCCAATCCGGATCCTTCTTTTTGAAAGGCAGAACAGCATAGGCAAGGCGGGGCCCCAAGTCTCTAGCGGGGTTAATGGCATAGCCGGTCAGACCACCAAGAGACATGCCAATGGAAACAATAATTCCAAAGACCAAGAGGTAATTCAAGCCACCAGCGACTTCTCCAACCTGGGCAATCCCTTTGATGGCGAAAACCAGGATCAGGGTACCCATGATTTCTGAAAACAAATTGTGGAAAGTATTGCGGACGGATGGGGCCGTGCAGAAGCATCCACGCTGGACAGCTACTTCCTCTGTGGCCTGGAACTGAGGCCGGAAAAGTAAATAGACAATCACAGCCCCCAGGAAGGCCCCAAGCATTTGAGCCATAATATAGGTTGGGACATCCCCCCAGGCTACTGATCCTTCAGCCGCTAGGGCAATCGTTAAAGCGGGGTTAAAGCTGGCCCCTGAGGCAGTGCCAAAGGTAAAGGCTGGAAGCATGACAGCCAGACCCCAGGCCAGGGTAATTTGGACGGGTCCAGCGCCTTTCATGCCGGATTTATTGAGGGTAACATTGGCAACGACACCGTCACCGAGGATAATGAGCAGACAGGTACCGATCAATTCTGCCCAAAATATCGTCATAGTCATAGATTCTCTCCTTTCTGAAGAATCGTCCCCAAAATGGGGGCGATGCAGCCCAACTCAAAGAACCAGGCCCTAGTCTTCGTCTTTCGCCCAATCAAAGGACCGGGTCACAGCCTTCTTCCAGCCCTTGAGCTTCTTGGCCCGCTCCTCTTCGGGCATGGTGGGGTTGAAAACTTTAGAGATTTGCCAATTCTTCTTGACATCCTCAGTGGAGCTCCAGAAACCGACCGCCAGGCCTGCCAGGTAAGAGGCCCCCATGGCCGTGGTCTCAATACAGGCGGGACGGTTGACAGGGACGTTGACAATATCCGACTGGAATTGCATCAAGAAATTATTCATAGATGCGCCACCATCCACCTTGAGCGAAGCTAGGTCAATGTTCGAATCCTCTTGCATGGCCTTCAAGACATCATTGGTCAGATAGGCCAGGGACTCTAGGGTGGCCCGAACCACATGTTTCTTATTGACGCCCCTTGTAAGCCCCACAATGCAGCCCCGGGCATACTGGTCCCAATAGGGTGCCCCTAGGCCGGTAAAGGCTGGAACCACATAACAGCCATTGGTATCAGGTACATTCTCTGCCATATACTCCGAATCCGGAGCCGTATCGACAATCCGCATCTCGTCACGGAGCCACTGGATGGCAGCCCCCGCAACGAAAATAGAACCCTCAAGGGCATAGTTCACTTTTCCGTCCAAGCCCCAGGCGATGGTTGTAACTAGGCCATTCTTCGAGAAAACTGGTTTTTCGCCCGTATTCATTAACATGAAGCAGCCTGTTCCATAGGTGTTCTTCGCCTCCCCCATTTCAAAACAGGCCTGGCCAAAGAGGGCGGCTTGCTGATCACCAGCAGCCCCGCCAATGGGAATCGACCCACCAAAGAAAGTGGAATCCGTCTCCCCATAGACACAAGAAGAGGGCATGGGCTTTGGCAAAATCTGCTTAGGGATATTGAGGATAGAAAGAATTTCATCATCCCACTCCAGAGTATTGATATTGAAAATCATGGTCCGGGAAGCATTCGAATAGTCCGTCACATGGACCTTCCCCCGAGTCAGCTTCCAAATCAGCCAAGACTCCACGTTTCCAAAGAGGATTTCTCCCTTTTCAGCCCGCTCCCGGACCCCTTCCACATGGTCCAAAATCCATTTGATCTTGGTCCCAGAGAAGTAAGCATCGATAACCAGACCCGTTTTCTCCCGGATTTTATCCGTATAGCCCTGGGCCTTGAGCTCGTCACAATACTCGGAAGTCCGGCGGCACTGCCAGACAATGGCATTATAGACCGGGTCTCCCGTATTCTTGTCCCAAAGGATGGTGGTTTCACGTTGGTTGGTAATGCCGATAGCCGCAATATCGGCGGCCGTTGCGCCAACGCTCTGCATGGCCTCCACAGCAACCCCGAGTTGGGTGGACCAGATTTCGTTAGCGTCATGCTCTACCCAGCCTGGTTTAGGGAATATTTGCCGAAATTCTTTCTGAGCAACAGCGCAGACTTCGCCTTTGACATTAAAAAGAATACAGCGATTACTGGTGGTACCGGCATCCAGTGCCATAACATACTTAGCCATAAGGATTCTCCTTTGCTAGTTTAGCTTGCTCCTGTGAGCTTCATTGGTGGTTAGGATTCTATATCACGAGTCACAACAAAATTGACTTCGCTACCCAAAATCTTCGGAACCACGACTTCGCCTCGATGTACGGGGGGCTTGAGTTTAACGTGATTCAAAAGCTTCATGGCCTTAAAAATATCTTCTTTGGGAATGGCCTGATCCGTTTTCACAGAAACCCGGGGGTGGGCCAGAGAGTCCACCTTAACCGTGGACGTCACCACTCGCATGGGATGAAGAAGTTCCTCCTTCCCATAAACAGCCCCCTTCGGACAGGAATTCCCCGTAACCTGATATCCATTTTCCTCATCTACCTTCAAATGGCAGCCTTTTGGACACACTATACATATTAATTCTTTCATGCTTCGGCCTCCTCTACAGACACTTGGAGTACTCCGCTTTGCACTTTTTCTAGGAGGACAACCGGGATCCTGACATTTTGCATTTCTCCCGGTGCCATAAATTCTCGCTTGAAACTAGCGATTTCTCGATCTTGATCCCGAAAGACCACCCGGCAAGGCCGATCCCAGATTTTTCTCACTCTGAAAAAGACCCGAATCATCTTCTCATCTCCCTGCAGGCGAATTTCTTGCGGGACCGTATATCCCACGGTCGGCTTTGGCTGAAGTTTCATACAAATTCCAGTCTTTTTGCCCTCTTTGGTCTTGTTACCAAGCACATACTGGGCCGCCGCCTCCCCGGCCATTTCACTTTCTTCCGTCACAAAATCCACCAAATCATGGACATGTAAGACGTTTCCGCAAGCAAATATTCCCGCTATCGAAGTTTCCCGGTTTTGTGAGACCATAGGGCCACTGGTATGGGGATCCATATGGATCCCTGCTGCCCGGCTGAGCTCATTTTCTGGGATGAGCCCCACAGAAAGGAGGACGGTATCGACATCGTAATAGACTTCGGTCCCTGGAATAGGCTGGCGTTGTTCATCGACTTCCATGACAGTCACCCTCTGAACCCGTTTGGCACCTTCGATGTTAGTAATGGTATGGGACAAATACAGGGGGATGTCATAGTCTTGGAGGCACTGAACGATATTACGGTTTAAGCCCCCAGAAAAGGGGAGTAATTCCACACAGGCTAGAACCTTGGCCCCCTCTAAAGTCAGGCGGCGGGCCATGATCAGGCCGATATCCCCAGAACCTAAGATGATAATCCTCTTGCCGACCATTTTGCCTTCCATATTGATGTAGTGCTGGGCCAGGCCTGCCGTAATCACTCCGGAAGGCCGACTTCCTGGGATTTGGATGGCAAAGCGGGTTCTCTCCCGGCATCCCATGGCAAGGATAATGGCATCAGTCGTATACACATGGTAGCCATAGGTCCCCGAGGCCACACAGACCTGGTGGTTCTGGCCCTTGGCTCCCGGCACGATGTCCAAAACCATGGAATCACAGTGGACTTCAATCCCACTGCCCTCCAAGGCGTCGGTAAATCTGCCTGCATACTCCGGCCCTGTCAGCTCTTCCCCAAAATAATGGAGGCCAAAGCCGTTATGGATGCACTGGAGTAAAATCCCCCCTAATTCCTGGGCCCGCTCCACCAGGAGGACTTTTTCTAGGCCATGTTTCCGGGCAGCCAGGGCGGCAGCTAAACCCGCAGGTCCTCCGCCAACGACAATTACTTGATAATGCTGGTCTTTCATGACGGATCCTCCTCCTTGGTCTTTCCTGTAAATAGATAAGAACCTGCCTTATCTTGCATGACTTCTTCGGGGCGAATCCCGGTCTCTCGGCAGAGGATTTCAAGGACCTTAGGTCCACAGAAGCCCCCTTGGCACCGCCCCATTCCCGTCCCACAGCGACGTTTAATTCCATCTAGGGATACTGGGGTAATGGGCATATGGATGGCATCAACGATTTCGCCTTCTGTGATCGTCTCGCAACGGCAAATAATCCGCCCATATAAGGGATGCTTTTCAATAAAGGCTTCCCGCTCTTTTCTAGGAATTTCTTTAAAGCGAGTGACCTTCCTGGTTTCATCCCACGCATCTTTTTCATGAAGGTCAAGCCCATCCCCCTCCAGAAGCTCGATGGCATACTGGGCAGTACGAGGGGCACAGGTCAGGCCCGGGGACTTGATTGCTGACATGTCCAGGAAGTGGGAAGCAGATATCTTAACAAAGAAATCTCCATAAGGAGAATTAGGGCGAATCCCTGCATAATTACGGATATTCATCCGGACATCGAGGCTTGGCACGGACCGCTTCGCCAGCTGAAAGATTGTATCTAGGTTCTTCCGGGTCACCGAGGTATCTTCCTCATCTTTGATGACTTCTGCATTGGGTCCCACCAATATATTCCCATGCACAGTAGGAGAAACGAGGACGCCCTTGCCTTTTTCCGTCGGACACTGGAAAATTACGCTCTTCACCAAGTCGCCCACCTCCCGGTCTAACAGATAATACTCGCCCCGGGTTGGTGTAATTTCAAAGGCCGGCTCCGCCACCATATTATGGACTTCAGCGCTATGGACCCCGGTCGCATTCACCACATATCTTGCTTCATAAGTGCCTTTGGGAGTCACGACGGTGTAGCCATCCCCTTCCCGGGGACGAATGTCCGTTACCTCCTCGCCCAAACGCAGGGTCACGCCTTCCCGGACAGCCACCTGCATCATGGCCAAGGTAAATTCCCAGGGATTGATCACCCCTGAATCCGGAATCCACAGAGCAGCTACGATCTCCTCCGAAAGCTGAGGCTCCTGATGGCGGAGCTCCACCCCTGATAGGATCTCCAGGCCCTGACAGCCATTCTCCAAGCCGCGTTGATAGAGCTTTTCCAAGGTCTTGCGCTCTGGCTCGCTGAAGGCAACCACAAAGGATCCGCACTTCTTAAATTCAACGTCCAGCTTGTCACAAAGCTCCATGCACATATAGGCACCTTCAACATTAAACTTCCCCATCAGGGTATCCGGTGCCGGGTCATAGCCCCCATGGACGATGGCCGTATTCGCCCGGGAGCAACCCAGAGACACATCGTTCTCTTTCTCGAGGACCAATACATCTGCCTGATAACGAGAAAGGCGGTAGGCAAGAGACGCTCCTGTGATTCCTGCGCCAATAATTAGAACATCATGCATGGACATCACCTCCTATGTCAATTATGCTTGATAGGCGATAATAATGCAAGAAATAAGGAAATTTAAAGGCTCAATAAACTTAGAATATTTCTAATTACCGAGGTAAAAAACAGCCCATTTTCAATATAAAACACGCCCTACGACCACGTCAAAATCATATTGAGTGCTAAACCATCATAAATTCAATAAATAATCCCCCGCCCAATTCCAGAGTAATAATCCGCCCAAATTGCTCAAAAAGGCGCACTACAAAAAATCCCGCTCCCATCATAAGACGGAAGCGGGAAAAATTTAGAAATGAAATAGAATCAAGCCACTAATCACCTTCAGTGCAGAAATCTGGACTGAGGGGCCCTTAAATCCAAGGATCCAAATGGAAAGGCTCCTAAGCCCAGGGGTCCAAGGCAACGGGAATACGGATTCCTGAAAGAAGCATTTCCTTCACCATAAACCACTGGCCGGTCGAGGGTTTCAGTCGCATCTCAATGGGACGAGGCGAATCGGCCCCTCCCGACTGGATATAAAGCTGGGCTCTCCCCTCATTCTGATAACTATAAGGATTTTCAGTCACTAAAAGGCGATAAGGAAGGTCTGGCGTATAATTGTTATCAGGCCTAGCTCCATGAAAAAAGCTCCTGGGCAAATAATCCGCCCCCTCCATCCGATCTTGCAAAAACTGCCGACCATAGGGGGTCAGAGGCTCTGGTCCCTTCAAAAAATCAACCATCTGCAAGGCCGCCTCCGGATCCTCCGGATACCGACACATCGCTGCGACAAAAAGACCGGCGGCATACTCTGGACGGTCTAATTTGGCGTAGGGGAGTATTTGCAGATCATCTAAGTTCTGTGGTAACTGGTCCAATATAAGCTCCATGGTCGCCTCCTTACGAACACCCTGTCGTCGTACCACAATCTAAGCATACCTTACAAGTTCCGTTGCGGACCATCCGGTTGCTTGAGCAATTGGGGCAGACCGACCCATCTCGGAGGAGATTCATCCCCTGGTAAATGGCTGTAGGATTGGGCAGCTCATAGGGATCCTCCTCAGCATCATCTCCCCTAGAGGAATAGCCACCAGATCCCATGGATCCACCCTGGGCGTAGCCCCCAGCATACTTCGATTGGGCTGAGGCAATCTGGGAACTAATGGGCCTCGGGGCCGACTCGGGATGGATGTCATGGAGCTCACGCTGCCGGGAAGAATGTAGCTCCAAGAAGGGGTCCACTTCGGCCTCATCCTGGTCGTCCGGCTCACTGCCTCCAATTTCCAAAACGAACTCCTTCCCCGGCTTCACCTCCAAGCGACGGAATTCGCCCATTTCCAGCTCAATGATCTTAGCAATCAAGTCAGAAAGGGAGCTGCAGGTCTTGATGTAGGGGTGGCGGGTCACGATGCCAGCCGGCTCATACTGCTGGCCCCGCAGCATCTTAGCAATATTCATGGGAGAAATGTGGTACTGGAGCATAACGGAGACCATCTTTGAAATCGAATTCAAAAGGCCCATGATTAAAGAACCCTCTCGGTCTGTCGTGATGTAGATCTCCGAGATCTGCCCTTCCTCGTTCCGGTTCACCGTACAATAGATTTTGACATCTTCCACTTGGGCTGGGTGAGTCCGGCCAGACCGGATTCCCGCCAACTTGGTCCGCCGTGGGGGAAGGCTCAAATTGGGATCGGTGATGGCCTCAGGAACCTTGGCCCCACCCTTTTCCATCAGGCTGGCAAAAATCTCATTTTGCCTTTCCAGCTCTTCCATTTTCGTCGTCCGTTTGGCCAGCAAATCGCGAAGATCCTGATTTTCTTCCTCCAGCTTATCTAGGCGCCTGTCAAATACATCCTTATCCTGGTAACAGGCTTTGGCCCGGTCCAAGAGGTCGGCATAGGTCAGGTCCTCCAATTTGGCACTGCCTTCACTTTCCAGCTTAATATTGAGAGGTTGGGCGATTTTCGACCCATCCCGATAGAGGCTGATCCCCTTGACCCCCTGCTTCCAAGCGGTAAGAGTGACCTTAGCAAAATCCTCCATAGTCGCAGTTCCAGGTAGGTTAACCGTCTTCGAGATGGCCCCTGAAATGAGGGGGGTAATGGCTGCCAGCATCCGCACATGGCCCAAGGGGGCAATGTAGCGCTCCCCGGACCCGCAGCTCATCGCCGTATCAAAAACCGGCAAATCCTCCTCTTTTAAGTGCGGAGCCCCCTCGATCTTCCCATCGACAATCATCCCATTTTCTTCTCGAAGGATATATTGAAGGATGTCATCAATCTCCTCAGGCTGGTAACCCCGGGCCTCAAGGCCAGAAGCAATCATAGGATTAGCTAGCTTCATATAGCCACCACCGGATAACTTCTTGTAGACCACATGAGAGAAGAAGGGCTCTACCCCAGTCGAGGCGCAATCCATAGCAAAGGAAATCGTCCCCGTGGGTGCCATGACCGTCACTTGGGCATTCCGGTAGCCGACCTTGTCCCCATAAGCCAGGGCCTGGTCCCAGACCTGGCCAATGGCCTTACTAAGGGCTTCCATCCCTAGCCCCTTTAAGAGCTCATGGTCTAGGACTTGGGGCTGGTAGGACAGACCTTCAAAGGCATCCTCCCGGACCCCAGCCGCCCTGGCATGGTTCCGCAAGACCCGTTTCATATCCTCCGCATTGATCTCCCAAGCAGGGAAGGGGCCCTCCTTCTCAGCCATCAAGGCGGAAGTCAGATAGCTCTGTCCTGTTAAAAGGGCGGCTAGGCCAGCGGCCAGGGCACAAGCCTCCGGAGAATCATAGGGGACCCCCATGGCCATAAGGAGCGAGCCCAGATTGGCAAAACCCAGACCGGTCGTCCGGAACATATAGGTATTGCGGGCGATATCCTCCGTGGGGAATTGTCCGCCAATGATGGAAGCCTCCAAAAAGAGCTGGCAATAGCTGATCAAACGAGCCAAATCCTCCAGGCGATAGGTCCTTGTCTTCGCATCATAGAAGGCCAGAAGGTTAATGGAGGCCAAGTTGCAGGCCGTGTTATCTAAAAAAGCATACTCCCCGCAAGGGTTGGTAGAGTGAATCCGATTTTCCCAAGATTTTTCCCCATTGAGGCCCCGGGGACAAGTATGCCAAGCATTAAAAGTATCCGAAAATTGAGGGGCTGGATCAGCGCAGGCCCAAGCCGATTGGTTAAAGAGATCCCAGATCTTCTTAACGCTCTCCGGCCGATCCAAAGTCGAATCAACCCTGCCCTTGAGCATGTAGCTAGCATCGGGATCCTGAGACAAATGATCCACCTTATCCATAAATTCATCCGAGAATTGGATCGAATTATTGGAGTTTTGGCCGGACACCGTCTGATAGGCTTCTCCTTCAAAACCCGCATCATAGCCCATCTTCGCTAGGGCTGCAACCTTCTCTTCTTCTTTCGCCTTCCATGTGATAAAATCTTCAATTTCAGGATGGTCCACATCCAAGCACACCATCTTGGCTGCCCGGCGGGTAGTCCCTCCTGATTTGATGGCTCCAGCATTGCGGTCCAAACCCTTCAAAAAGCTCATGAGCCCAGAAGACTTGCCCCCGCTCGAGAGGCGCTCCCCTTCCGCCCGCAGAGGCGAAAAGTTCGTTCCAGTCCCTGACCCACCTTTAAAAAGCTTGGTCTCAACCACATAATGATCTGAAATCGAATTGGCCCCTAAAAGCTGGTCTGTGATAGAAAGAATAAAGCAGGCAGAAGCTTGGGTCCTTGTATAGGTATCTGGGGAATGGACCACCTTGCCAACTTTGGGATCATAATAAAATAAACCCGTATCCGACCCAGGAATCCCATAGGCATCCATAAGACCGGTGTTAAACCATTGGGGAGAATTTGGGGCAAAAAACTGGTGGAGGAAGCAATAAGCTAACTCATCGTAGAGGATAAGCCCCTCCTCCGCTGAAAGAAAACCTTCATTCTTGAGCTGGTGGACCCAAAAGCCCGCCATCCGGTCAATCACCTGGGCTAGGGAAGTCTCCCCTGCTCCCAAGGGCTGGTCCTTCGTCTTCGGAGGGAGGCCCGCCTTCCGGAAATACTTTGAAGCGATAATATCGCAGGCCTGCTGAGAATACTGGGCGGGGAATTCCAGGTCATGCATGTCGCAGAGGACCTTCCCCGTCTTATAGTCGGTCAGATGGACGTCACGCTTTTGAAAATCAATCTGCTGGTAGAGGGAAGGATAATCATCCGGAAGCCCGGCATCTGCCTGGAGTCTAGCTTCCATAATCTGTTTTTTACGTATCTTCCCACGCTTATCCTCAGATAAGCTTCCATCTTTGACTTGCTGATAGAGGGCTTGGTTTTGTGCCCACAGGTTCTGGGTGAAATACCTAGTCACCACATCCTTCAAAGCCTGGGGGGTCGGTAGGGACGAAGCGGACTTCGCAGAGGCAAGATCCTGCGAAATCGGCTGTATCGGCGTAGTCTGGTCATTTGCTGCTGTCATGGGGTCTCTCTTCTATTCAGTACGGGTGAATTTTCCCACCTTAAATGCCAAATCGCCATCCCAGAAAGAGGGGGGCCGGAATATTGGCAAAGGGGGAGCCGTTTTTAAATTATACAAAATAAGCAGGGGATTCTTAAAGGCCAAAAGTGCTATTACAACTTGCGTCCTATTCAGTCGCCTGGCTGGGATTCGTCAAATTGATCTCCTTTGGATCGGAGGGAGAAGAAAAGACGCCGACCGCTCCCCTGAAAGTCCACCCTCTCTTTCGCTTCCTATAACCAACATTCCCGCTCTTCTTTCTGGTCTTATCAACTCTTTTCAGTTGTCATGTCATCTCTTACTGATCCCCAAAAGACCAACTCCTTGAGTCCCATCCCCTTTTTGTGTTAAAATTCTGGCAAAGGGAGGTGTAAGAAAATGGAAGAACAAGGAAAATCTAAAGAAGGTCGCTTTCATATTTACGCTGGTGACGGTAAAGGCAAGACAACGGCTTCCGTCGGTCTATCTATCCGGGCGGCTGGCCGGGGCTGGCGGGTCCTTTTTGTGCAGTTTCTCAAGTCGGGCAATTCCGGAGAGCTGACCATGATGGAAAAGATTCAAGCCCAAGGCTTGGGGCAGATTAAGGTGGTTACAGGGCAGAAGATCAATAAGTTTACCTTCCGCCAGACCCCAGAAGAGCTGGCCATCACCAGGGAAGCCTGCAAAGAGCGTTTGGAAGAGGCTCTCCAGGCGGCCAAGGCCGGAGAATGTGACCTACTCGTCCTCGATGAGGCCCTCGGTGCCATCCACGCAGGGGTCTTAGATGAAAAGATCTTGACTGACTTTGTTGCGGCCAATCGGCCCTTGACCTTCGAGCTGGTGGTAACGGGCCGGGATCCATCTCCTGCCCTCATCGAGCTGGCTGACTATTATTCTGAAGTATGCGCTCGTAAACACCCCTATGAGACCATCCAACTAAATGCCCGACCAGGCGTTGAATTTTAGGGAGGCCCTATGCACAGTGATCCCTCTATTATCCTTGTCACTGGTACCAATGGCAAGACGACAACCACTCATATTCTAAAGTATCTATTTAGATCTTCTGGAATTGAAGTGATTTCGAATATCAATAATAAGGACGCCAGGGAAGAACGGGCAGGAGACTTTCTGGAGCTCATCGAACTGGCCAAGACCAAAGAAGAACATCCCATTTTTGTCCTAGAAGTGGACGAAGGGGATTTTGCCTTTTTCGGCCGCCTCTTAAATCCTGACTATTGCTTGATTACGAATATTTCTCGCAATCATCTGGAAAAATACGGGGAAATCTATGCCCTCCGATCTCAGATCGTGGAGGCCCTCCAACATATGGAACCCTCCAAGGTGATCCTCTGCGCCGATGACCCCCTGGTTGCCTCCATCGTTCCCCTGGCAAAAGCTGGTGGCAACCCCAAGGCCATAGCCCATGACTTCTATTTCTTCGGCTGTGAAGGCGATGCAGTCCCCCCTTCCCAGCCCAGTCCCAGCGAAAAAGGCTTAGCAGCGCCCCAGACTGGGTCCATCGCTGACCCTAGCTTTATCGACATTGCCTACTACAGGGAAGCCCCCAATTGCCCCCTCTGTGACAGTTATCTAGACTACCAAAGCTTGTATTTCTCTAATATCGGGACCTACCGCTGTCCCAATCCTAGCTGCGACTTTACCCACCCAGGGTTGGACCTCTCCTTTCACCGCCTAGGCAAAAACCCAGATGACTCTACCTATGAGATGCACTTGGGATCTCGGCTCTGTCCGTCCAACTCTGCCGACAACGAAGACAAGGGAACGACCTGGCAGCTGACCCTCCACTCCCCGGCTCTCTACGACGCCTACAACTATGCTGCAGCGGCAGCCTGCGCTGCCCTCTACGGCCTCCCCCTCGATCACCTGGCCACCTACCTCCAGGCCACCCCGCCCCCCAAGAGCCGCTACGAGACCTTCTGGAAAAAAGGCCGTCGCCTCCGCCTCATTCGGGGCACCAACCCAGCCTCCATGAATAGCATGCTGCCGGAAGTTATGTCAGCCAAGGACTTTGGAGGATTTGTTATCGTCTTAGACGATAAGGAAATGGAAGAAAACGATAGCTCCTGGTTCTGGGATGTCCTCCTTGAAAAGTTGCCGGAGGCCCCCTTTATTGGTCTGAGCGGGAACCTAGCTCCAGCCTTTGCCAACCGCTGCCTCCTTGCTTCCTATCCCCCTTCCCACCTGGCCATTACCCTCTCTGGGAATGAACCCCTCTTCTTCCACCACCTGGAAGCCGACCAAGAAGCTGGTCTACCTAAGTTTTTCACTGACGAAGAAGACATGCTGGTGGCCCTTCTCCAAATGATCCAAGACAGCGATTCCACGTCCGGCACCCAAAAGAAGAGCCTATATCTCATTTGTAACAAAGCTGCCTCCCACCGCATCCGTCCTCTCCTACTCGCTTCCTGGGAATCTGAGCTCGCCTAGCGGAGTCGCGAGTTCTGTAGCCTACCCTGAAAGTCTAGGAGGATCATCTAAGGAGTCTTTCGATGTCATACCCCAAAATCCTACGTTTAGCGTATTTTTATCCCGAACACCTTAACCTATATGGCGACCGAGGGAATATTCTCTGCCTCATCAATCGGGCTGCGATCCGGGGGATCCAGCTTGAGGTAACGGCTATTCGCCCGGCCAATGCCCACCAGACCGGCTCTTCTTTCGATCCCGAGCATTTCGACTTCATTTTCATGGGCGGCGGCCAAGACCACGACCAGGGCCAGATCTACCAAGATTTTTTAACTCGGAGTCCCCAGCTCCAACAGGCCATGGATGCCGACTGCGTCGGTCTTTTCATCTGCGGGGCCTACCAACTCCTAGGAAAATACTATCTCAGCAAAATGGGCCAAAAGCTGGACGGTCTCAGCTTTTTCGACGCTGTGACTTTGGGCAAAGATGAGCGCCTAGTCGGTCACTTCATTTCTCGCTGCCGCTTTGGTCTCACCAAAGAAAATTTCTCCGGTTCCCTCCCCCACGAACCCCGTCCCTTGCCTCACAGTCCTGAGCCCGGAATCTTTTCCTTAGACTTTGGCGGAGTGAAGACCCCCAACTCTGAAAACGACCAATCCTACCTTTCAACAAACACTCCCCCTTCGCCTCAGCAGGCTGAGTTGGATCCCGTCCCGGTTCTCCCGATTGCCTATCCCGAGGATATCGGCTTTTACCGGGCCCCCTTAAAGCTAACCAGTCCGGGGCGGGCCGCTGCCGATCCCAGTATCCTCATCGGTTTTGAGAACCACTCCGGCCATACGAATTGTAAAAATATCAATCCCGATCTCACAGATCCTTCATTAGACGAAGATCTTGTTTTAGCAGAAGTCCTCTATGGCCACGGCAACAACAGCCAGGGGATTTATGAGGGGATCCGCCATCGCAACTTCTTTGGGACTTACATGCACGGGAGTATTTTGGCCTTAAATCCAGCATTTGCGGATTATTTGCTCTGGCTTGCTCTCGAAAGACACGGGGTGGAGACCCTGCCGGGTCCTCAACCTGATGACACCCTGGTTATCCTGGCCCGTCGCCGCCTCCTCTCTCGCCACTGGCTGGACATCAACCAAAGGACCTTTTAATGACCTTTTAGATCGAAGAATCAGGAGGTAACCTGTGAAAGCAAAGGTGCTTTGCATTACTGATTTGAGAGGCTTTTGTTACACAATTGACAAAATAAAATACATTCTATAGAATGCTAGGAGCTTTGGCCTTTTGTGCCCTTGTTAGGGCGCAAGGTGCCTATTCACACTTTAATAGGAGGTGGACCATGGAATTAGGATGGATCTTGGGGGCCCTGGCGGGTCTCTTACCCCAGACAGGCGAAGTCAATATGACCCCCATCGCCCTCGGCTTAGGTGGTGCGGCCGTCATTTTATTTGCTGTGATGATGGTCTTGAGAAAGAAAACCGGGAAGAAAGCCCAGCCCAAGGATGACCAGGGCGGTCCGTCAGACCCGAATCGGATGAACTAGGCTCGCAAAGGGGAGTCCAAGACCCGCAAAGAGAAGACGAAGGCCCGTAGGCCAAGTCGCTCAGCAATTGCCCCTTTTTCGTACCTGATCAGCTTTTTCTCGAACTTTTTAAAAATTTCGCCTGGAAGACTTGACATAGTTTTTTCTGTTGGCTATACTGATTCCTGCTACGGCTCTTGCGGGCGTAGTTCAGTGGTAGAACATCAGCTTCCCAAGCTGAATATGGGGGTTCGATTCCCCTCGCCCGCTCCATGATGCTTACGCACAATAGTCCGGGCATAATGCCTTTTTAGCTCAGTCGGCAGAGCGCATCCATGGTAAGGATGAGGTCGTCAGTTCGATTCTGACAAAAGGCTCCATACGACCTCTGCGGCTAGGTCGCAGAGGCTTTTTTTTGATTAAGGCTAGGGTGCAAGCTGGACAGCCACCGAGCTGGAGAAGAAGAAAAGGAGAATCACGCTATGAAAAGAACATATCAGCCCAATAAGCGGTATCGCAAGAAAGTCCATGGCTTCCGCACCAGGATGAGCACAAGGGGAGGACGAAAAGTCCTAGCCCGTCGGCGTCGGCGCGGCAGAGCCAGACTCTGTGCCTAAGATCCATAGTTTTTTCACATTGTTATTAGATGGATGGGTCCAGGACCCAATATTGTGCCTCTTTTATAGGGGCACTTTTTGTGTCCAGGATCTTTTTGTTCAATTTGCCCTATCTGTTTTATCTGTTCCATTTGTTCTTGTTGTTTGCAAGGGACAGGTTTACTGTTCTTGCAAGGACAATCGCCAGGAAAGAATTTGATGTCTATGATGCCAGAAAGAACAAAAGCCCAAGGAGATGCTCCTAAGGCGACTCTCCGCTATGGTCGGCCTTTGAGGCTCAATTTAGAGTTTTCGCGGGTCTACCGGTCCAAAAAAAGTCGGCGGTCCCCCCACTTTGCTCTCTATTGGACCAAAACGCCTCCCTATGCCCGGTCTACTAGCTACCTAGCTCAAAATAACCAAAATTGCTGTCGGCAGGGGGAGCCGAGTTTCCGCTACGGGATTACAGTTCCCCACCAGATCAAGCCTGCTGTCCGCCGGAATTATAATAAGCGGGTCATTCGCCAACTGGTGGCCCCCCTAGCTGCCCGGATCGACCCATCCCTTGACGTCATTATCTTTGCCCGCAAGGACCTCCAAGCTGCTTCCTTTGCTAAGCTCCTTACTGAAATGGAAGACCTGTTCAAACGGGCTTCTCTCCTGGTGGAAGAACCATAGATGTCCCTCGAAATTTCCCGATATGGGAAGGAAAACCGGAAATTTTTCTGGAGTATTTGCAAAAGGAAAAGTTGGTATCGGTGGGTGACGGCACCCGTGGGCTGGCTAGCCATTAATCTAATTGTTAGCTACCAGCTTTTTGTGAGCCCGGGCCTCCCCCAGCAATGCCGGTTTTATCCCTCTTGCTCCTACTACGCCCTGGAGGCCTTTGAAAGCTATGGACCTTTGACCGCCTTAGTGCTGACCGTGGGGCGTTTAGGGCGCTGTAATCCTTGGACGAAGAAACTGGGGGCGGATCCCCTTCCCTCCCCGGAGACCTTGAGGAAACGAGTTCCTTTTGGTCTTTCTCGCCTGTAAGGGCCTAAGAAGCTCAAAGAGTTAATATTGGAGAAAAGGCCTGGCTGGGATACGCCGTGTCCTTCGTCTTAGTCCCATGCTACTTCTAGGAAAAGGAAATGGGAGAAAAAGCCAAAGCCTCAGCTCGCTTTCGTTGCTATTTTTGGGGTGACTTGTTAAGATATCCCTTGCGTTGAACATATGATAAAGGAGAACCTCATGCAATTTCTGCCCCTTGGTGCGGGGATTTTCGATCCCCTCTATAATTTGTTTGGCTGGTGTATGCACCAGATCTACCTGTGGCTCGGAAGCTATGGTTGGACCGTCATTGTCTTTGCCCTGGGCCTCAAAACTCTGATGCTCCCCCTGTCCCTGAAAGGACGCAAGGGCATGCTCCGGCAGACCTCTTTGCAGGCAGAAATAGCCGAAATCCGCCGCCTCTATCCCAAGGACCCGCAAAAACAGCAACAAATGCAGACGGAGCTTCTTCGGGTCAATGGCATTAGCCCGGGGGCGGGTTGTCTGAGCAGTTTAATTAACCTCTTTATTCTCCTTGCCATCTTCCAGCCCATCCAGCGTCCCTTGCATTATATTGCAGCCGTGCCGAATGAGACCATGCAGGCCATCGGACAAAAGCTCGTAGAGATGGGGCTGTTGAGCGAACAGATGTTGAGGGCCAGGACAGATATTCCGATTCTCTCGCTCCTGACGACCTCTGGCAAGGCCTTGAGTGCCGTGGTGAAAGCTGGTCTCCTAAAACTAGAACAACTGCTCAACCTGGACTTTTTTGGGATTAACTTAGGGCTCACCCCCACGTTAAATCCAAAGCTTCTTTTTGGAAGCCAGGCGGGGACCTATCTCCCCCTTTTAATTTTCCCTATTTTGACCCTGATTACCATGCTGATTAGCATGAAGCTCATGAAGCTGACCAATCCGACTCCTCCCCTGTCGAAAGAAGAAAAGGAGCGGGAAAAACGGAATCCGGCTAAGGCAGGCCAGAGTTCCAGCGCTGAAGCTCCCGGGCAAAATATGATGAAGAGCATGAATATTTTCATGCCAATTTTGATGATCTTTACGAGTTTTCGCTTTCCTACGGCCATGGCCATTTACTGGGTAGTCGGGAATATTTTTAATATCATTGAGACCCTTATTTTTTATTACTTCTATGTTGTCCCCTTTCAGAGAAGGGAGCGGGAAAATACCCTATTAGCAACCACACAAGTCAATCTTGGCTTAACCAAGGAACAAGTTATCGAATCTAATATCGGACAGAACGAAAAAGCCAACGTAGGCAAATCGCCAGCACGTAAAAAGAAAAAATAATAAGCAATACCATTAAAGACAGCAAGGACAAAGAATATTTGCCCTTGCCTTCTTGCATTGGGAGGAGGAATGGATGAAGAACAAAATCATTACACAGGGCAAAAATGTCGATGAGGCCATCGCCTACGCTCTTCAGCAGTTAGAAAAGACCAAAGATGAGGTCAAAATTACCGTTCTTGATGAAGGAAGTGATGGATCTATGCTGGGTTTTGGCAAGCGAGCCGCCCAGGTAGAGGTAGAGTATGAAGGCGACTTGTTGCCTGGGGGCAAAGAGGGAACAACCCACATTATAGGGGCCGGGACTCCCTTCGTCTTGACCAAGATTCCGGTCCTAGGTCAAGATTCTGATGAGGATGAAGAACCAGATCATGATTTTGCTGACGACGAGGCCGAAAGGGATGATTTGGAGGCCTTAGAGGACCTGGAAGATCTGGAGGACTTGGAGGATCTCGAGGCCCTAGAGGTCCTTGAAGACCTGGAGGACGTAGAAGACCTAGAAGATCTCGATGTCACTTCTGTGGAAGACGAGGTGGATGAAGAAAGCGTTTCTTTCGAGGAAGGCGTTGATTTTGAGGATTCTGAAGATTTTGAAGATTCTGAAGATTTTGAAGATTCTGATGATTTTGACGCCAGCGACGAGACCAATGATGACGACGCTTATGCTGAGAACGACGATGAAATCGATGGTGAAAACAATGACGAAACCCCTGACCTAGGCGACGACGAGAATGCCGAAGACGACAGCGACGAGGACAACGAGGATCAAGAGGATGAAGAGTCCGACCATGAGCCCATTTCCCAAGACCTCCTAGAAGAGGCCGAAACCTATGCTTCTTCCTATCTCACCTCGATCTTGACCCAACTAGATATCCACGGTCGTCTGGTCTCGAAATATGATCAAGAAACCGTCTTTATATCCGTTCTGGGCCGAGACCTAGGCCGAGCCATTGGCTACCGGGGTGAAGTAATCAATGCCCTCCAATATCTGTGTAATTGTGTTGTATCGACCCACTTTTCTAGGAAAATCCGTATTGTCTTAGATATTGGCTACTACAGACAGAAAAATCAGACGAGGCTTCAGGGGGTGGCTTATAAGGCGATCGCCAAGGCCATCAATACCCAGACGAATGTCTCTCTTCCTTTCATGACGCCCCAGGACCGCCGGGAAGTCCACCTCATTATCAATAAGACCCGGGGTGTCGATGCCGAAAGTCGGGGCAAAGAGCCTCACCGCTACATTGTCATCATGCCAGACGGCACGGTGGATCATTTTGAGTATCGGGACCCCAATTGGCGGAAAAATAATAGGAATTTCCGGTCCAACCAGGGCTATCGGTCCAACAACCGCTCCAATTCCTACTCGAATCGCTCTTATAACCGCCCCTCCTATAATAAGAATTACCGGTCTCGTGGCTATAACCAGGGAGGTCAAGGAGGTCAAGGCGGCCAAGGCGGACGCTATTATGGTTCCTCCTACCAGGGCCAAGGCTACCAAGGTCAGGGCTACCAGGGCAACCGGTCCCAAGACCGACGGTCCAATCCTTCCTACCGGGATGCCAGAGACAATCGTGCCCCCTATGGAGGCAGCTACGAAGGCTCTTATCGCCGCTATGAGGCCAATAACGACACCGATACAGGCAAGCGTACCTACCAGGGTGACCGCTACAATCAAGCGGATCGTTACAACCAGGGCGACAGATACAACCAGGGCGACCGCACTTATCAAGGAGATCGCTATAATCAAGGCAATCGCTATGGTCAAGGAAACCGCTACAACCAGGGCAACCGCTACGGCCAAGACAACCGTTATAACCAAGGAAACCGTTATAACCAAGGCGGCTACCAGAAGGGCAACAATTACAAAGGTGCCCAGCGGAACGACCGGAGCAATCGCTATGGTCAAAACGACCGGTATCGGGACAATCAGTCTAGTTCGTATAACCGTCCCAACCGCTATACCCCACAAGACACCGACTCCGATAACTCGAGCGATTCCTACTTCTAGGAGCGAGGTCTATGACCAGCTTTGATGCTATGGTCGCTTTTGCGACGCCCCCAGGGCGGAGTGCCCTGGCTGTTTGTCGAGTCTCTGGTCCGGAATCCAACCAGGTCGTAAGTCAGCTCTTTGTGCCTGCCTCCTCCCGTTTCCCTCAGGTAGAGGCCATGGCCCCCTATTCTTTAGCTTATGGGACTTGGTATCGTTCCAAGGACCGGCAAACTGCCATTGACGAAGTCGTCCTCGCTTGCTTCCGGGCCCCCCACTCCTATACGGGAGAAGATTCCTTCGAAATTTCCTGCCACGGGAGCCCCGTGATCAAAGCTGCCATTCTGCGGTCTTTGGTCGGGGCAGGGGCCCGTCTGGCAGAACCGGGAGAATTTTCTAAAAAGGCCTTTTTAAACGGAAAAATGGATTTGGCTGAGGCAGAGGCCGTCATGGAGCTCATTGAAGCCAAGGGCGAACGGGCCTCCTCAGAAGCCCTCAGTCACCTCCAAGGTCAATATGGCAACAAATTATCCCGCATTCAATCCGCCATCTACCATATTCTCGCTGACCTCGAGGTCTTTTTGGAGTATGGGGAGGAAGATCTTGGCGTTCCAAATAATCCCGCAGACCTGGCCCAGCTCCATGCCGAAGACCACGCGAAAAGGGAAGATTTGGCCGTCTTGGCAGCGGAAAGTCTGGATGATTTGCGCACCTTAACCAAGAGTAAAAAAGCCGCCCAATATGTCTTCGATGGGATCAAGGTCGTTTTAACGGGAAAGACCAATGCAGGGAAATCGAGCCTTTTAAATGCCCTCCTTGAAGAGGATCGAGCGATCGTCAGCGACCAAGCTGGCACGACCCGGGACCTCATTACTGCTATGACAGACTTTGAGGGAATTCCTGTCTGTCTCACCGATACGGCCGGCCTCCGCCTCTTTATCGAGGGCTCTGAGTCCTCCGAGCCCTCGGCAGTCCCTAAGTCCCCTACAGGCTCCGAGCCCTCGAAGTCCCTGGATCGCGTGGAGTCCCTAGATCGCCTAGAGTCCCTGGATCGCCTGGACCCCCTAGATCCCTTGGAACTTGAGGGAATTCGCCGAGCCAAGGAAAGTCTTACCACAGCGGACCTTATCTTGGTCCTCTTAAGTTCGGCCGATCCAGCGGAAATCAAAGCCTTTCAAGGCCTTACCCAGGACCTTCCTTGCCCGACCCTCTATCTAGTGTCCAAGCAAGATCTCCCAGGCCAAGCGGACCTCCTCCAGGCCCTCCAAAAAGCCAATCCTTCCCTTGACATCCAAGGAATTAGCGCAAGAAATCCCAAGGATCTGGCTGCTTTACGCCATCGGATTCTCGCCCAGTGTGAGGCCCTCCCCACCGGGGAAGAGGCGGGCCTCCTCGTCCATACGGAACGCCACCTTGAGGCTCTCCAAGGGGCCATCGAAGCCCTTGATCAAGCCAAGTCTGGTCTGGAAAATGGCCTAAGCTGGGATCTTATCAGCGCCCTCCTCCGGTCGGCCCTCGACTCCCTAGCCTCCATTACCGGGGAAAATGTCTCCCTAGAACTCATAGATCAGATCTTTTCTAATTTCTGCGTTGGAAAATAGGATTTTCCAGTCAAGTAGGAATGCCCAGCCAAGTAGCTAAGTCCGATCACTAGTCAAAATAGCCCTCAGATCCCCACTCCCCCCCCAAGCCCTAGTCAAAATAGGATCCCAAAACCATGGATTACAATAAACTAAATCTATCCAACCTATACCAATCCCAGCCCTACGACCTCGTTGTCGTTGGGGCGGGCCACGCTGGCTGTGAAGCGGCCATCGCCGTCGCTAAAATGGGCTTTACGGTCCTTTTGACCACCATGTATTTAGATGGCCTTGCCAACATGCCCTGCAATCCCAACATTGGGGGCACCGCCAAGGGGCAGTTGGTCCGGGAAATTGACGCCCTAGGTGGGGTGATGGGGCGGATTGCCGACCAAAACATCCTCCAACTCCGCCGCCTCAACGCCTCCAAGGGCCCCGCTGTGATCTCCACGAGGGCTCAGATCGACCGGACCCGCTACCAGCGGACCATGAAACACTATCTCGAATCCGTGCCTGGCCTTGACCTCTACCAGGGAGAAGTCCAGCACCTGGTCTGGTGGGCAGAAGGGGAGGAAGAAGCAAGCTCGGCCTCTTCCCTAGGGAGCTCCGCCCCTGTCCTATCTTCGCCAGCCCAGGATTCTCCTAACTCCTCCGCTTCTTATCCCTCCCTAAAAGTCGCAGGCGTCCTCATCCGCACTCTGGGCTTTGTCCCCTGCCGGACCGTTCTCTTGGCGACAGGGACCTTCCTAAACGCCGCCGTCATCGTAGGGGATGAGATCTATCCTTCCGGTCCAGACGGCCTGGCCCCCTCCACGGATCTCGCAGCCGACCTCCATGAGGCTGGGCTCTTGAAAAAGCGCTTCAAAACGGGAACCCCAGTTCGAATTAAGGCCGAATCGATCGATTTTGACCAGCTTCAGATCCAAGGCAACGACGACGATGCCCAGCCTTTCTCTATGGTCAACCGGCAGACCGGGGCCTTTACCTATCTCAACCGCCTCTCCTGTTACCTGACCTGGACCTCCCTTGCCACCAAAAAGATCATTCAAGACAACCTCGACCGGTCTCCCCTCTACAGCGGCAAAATCAAGGGGATCGGCCCCCGCTACTGCCCCTCCATCGAAGACAAAGTCGTAAAATTCCCTAGCCATGACCGTCACCACATCTTCCTTGAGCCCACGGGCAACGACACCCAAGAATACTACGCTTCCGGCTTCAGCAGCTCCATGCCCGCCGATATCCAGATGCAAATGCTCCACACCCTCCAGGGCCTCGAGCACGCCAAAGTCATGCGGATGGGCTATGCCATCGAATACGACCTCATCGATCCCACTGACCTCTACCCCACCCTCGAATCCAAGCTCATGAAAAACCTTTACTGCGCAGGCCAGATCAACGGGTCCTCCGGCTATGAAGAAGCCGCCGCCCAGGGCCTCGTGGCGGGCATCAACATTGGCCTTGCCCTCCAAGGCAAAAACCCCTTCTTTCTCAAACGCTCCGAGTCCTACATCGGCGTCCTCATCGACGACCTCGTGAGCAAGGGGACCAACGAGCCCTACCGGATGATGACCGCCCGGGCCGAATACCGCCTGGTTCTCCGGGAAGACAATGCCGACCTCCGCCTCCTCCCCTATGGGCGGTCCTTCGGCTTGATTGACGATGAAACTTGGCATATTTTCCAGCAACGGCAACAAATAATCCAGCACGAGTTGGACCGGCTCCGCCAGACCCGCTATCCCAGTTCTCCCACCCTCGCTGCCTTTTTAGAGAAGTATAAGAGTGCTCCGGTGGAGGGAGGGATTGTCGCTGCCGACCTCCTCCGCAGGCCAGAAATTTCTTACCAGGCCTTCCGGGAAATCGATCCAGATTTTCCCCAAGATATCTTGCCTACGGACGCTTTTACGATTGAAACTGAGCTTAAATATGCTGGCTACATCGCCATGGAAATCAAAAGGATTGACCAGTTCAACCGCCAGGAAAAGATCCGTATCCCTCAGGATTTCGACTTTTCCAGCTTAGACAGCCTCCGCCTGGAGGCCCGGCAAAAACTCAGCGCCATGCGTCCCCAGACTCTGGGCCAAGCTTCTCGAATCTCCGGGGTGTCCCCCGCCGACATCGCCGTCTTAGCCATTGCCCTGAAGGCCCAGGAAGGCCGCCGCCGTAGCACCTCCACCGAGGTGACCCCATGAGTCCCCGCTTTGCCCCTGAAACTTGGACAGCCTGGGTTCAGGCCCCAGATCTCCCTCGCCTCGATCCAGCGACTGTGGAAGAACGGACCATATGCGAAGTATTTCGGGAGTATTTGCAAGGGTTTTTGACCACCATGCCCTCTGCGCCCCTTCAAGGGGAGGCCCTGGAGGGCTTTTTTCAAGACCTAAAGGCCTACAATGAGGCCATCCTGACCTTCAACGCCCACACCAATCTCACCCGGCTTACTTCACCAGTCGACATGGGCCTGAAGAATTTCCTGGATGCCATCCTCCTTTGGCCCGCCCTAGCCACCGCCATGGGCAAGAAGAGCCAGGTGCCCATGCAAGGGATACATTCTCCTAGCCTGGCTGACCTGGGCTCCGGGGCTGGGATTCCTGGCCTGGTGCTCGGCCTCTTGAGTAAATACCTCCTGTCCACTCAGCCAACCCTGGCCCTCATTGAGAGTCAGAAAAAACGCTGCAACTTTCTAACGGAAACAGCCGGACAATTAGGCCTGGGATCGAGCCAGGTCCTTTGGGCGAGGAGCGAGGATTTGGGGCAGGATCCCAAGTGGCGGGAGTCTTTTGATCTGGTGACGGCTCGGGCAGTAGCCCCCCTGGAGCAACTCCTCGAGTATGCGAGTGGGCTCGTGGCCGTTGGCGGAACCTTTTTCGCCATGAAGGGGGCCGATGGAGCTAAAGAGTGGAAGACGGCGGAAAAGGCTGCTTCGACCTGCTCCCTAAGCCTAACCACCCTCTGGGAGTACCAGCTTCCTGTGCTCGGAGATGAGCGGACCCTCTTGATTTTCGAGAAAAAGGCCCCCCTCTCCCCTCGTTACCCCCGCCCCACTGCTCAGATCAAAAAGCGACCTTTATAAAATCACGCCGACCTGCGGCCGATCTGCGACCCATCCGACGGCCATTTGAAAAAGCTGCCGAATGCCATTTGACGCCATCCGATGCCATTTGACGCCATCCGATGCCATTTGACGCCATCCGCGGCCCATCTTAGAAAGGAATTCTCCATGTCCTACCGTTTCATTCTCTTTGACCTCGACGGGGTCCTCTACGACAGCGAAAACGCCTACATGCGCACCAACCAGGCCTTCCTCCGTGAAGTCCTGGGGATCGACGCCCCCCTCTCTGAGCTCAATAAACTCGTCGGGGCCACCATCGACGACTACGCCCGCTATTTTCAGGAGATGAGCGGGAACAAATACTCCTCCCCCGACGACGCCTGGGCCGCTTACACCGCTTGGTCTAAGGACCGCAACCTTCGCTATGCCGACCTCATGTACCCAGAAGTCCCTGAGATCTTAGCCTGGCTGGCGGACCAAGGCTATCAGCTTGGTCTCATCAGCTCAACCCGCCACCGCTACATTATAGAAGCATTAGAGGATAGCGGCATTCGTCCTTATTTTTCTGTCATCGTAGGCGGAGATGACGTCTCCCACCCCAAGCCTCATCCCGAACCCTATCTGAAGGGGATGGAAGCCCTAGGAGCCAAGGCAGAAGAGACCTTGGTGGTCGAAGACAGTAGCCTGGGCATCCGGTCCGCTGAGAAGGCTGGAGCCACGGTCGTAGGCCGTCGCCACCCTGAATATGCCTTCCAAGACCTCGTTCCCTGCACCTTTGTCATCGATAACCTCACAGAGTTAAAAAATATTCTTGGCGAGGCCTAGGAACCGTCAGGCTTCAAAATAAAAATCGCAAATCTAATAAATGCGTTAACCATAGGGCTATCTAGAAGGGCTATCTAGAAGGAGATGAAATGCCATCAGAAAAAACGAACAATGGCATCCCAGTGGAAACCCTACCCTTACCTGGAGGTCGGAATTTTTTTGAAGATATGAAGGAGGCTGGGGCAGAAAAGACCCTATCCCCCTTGACCACCCTCCAGCTCAATATCGGCTACGCCTGTAATCTAGCTTGTCGACACTGCCACCTCTCCTGTTCACCTACCCGGATGGAAGAAATGACGAAGGAGATCATGGAAGCGGCCTTAGAGGTTTTCAAGAAAAATCACATGAAAGTGATTGATATTACAGGGGGCGCACCGGAAATGAACCCCCACTTTACTTGGCTGGTCGAAGAAGCTTGTCGCCTCCGAGACGAAGGCCTGGCAGACCAAGTCATGGTCCGCACCAACCTTTGCATTATGGACCTCCCGGACTACCAATGGACCTGGGACTTCTACACGAAGACCCATCCCGACCTCGTCGCCTCTCTTCCCTTCTATCAAAAGTCGGTCACAGACAAACAGCGGGGCCAGGGAGTCTACGAAGACTCCATCCAGTCCCTCCACCGCCTCAACGACCTGGGCTATGGGATCACCTACCCCCTCCACCTGGTCTACAATCCAGCCGGTGCCTTTATGCCGGGGTCCCAAGAAGATTTGGAAAAACTCTACAAGGCAAAGTTGGCTCAAGAATACGGGATTCACTTTACCAGCCTCTTCACCATCACCAATGTGCCCATTGGAAGATTTGGGGCATGGCTGAAAAAAAGTGAAAATGAACGGGAATATTTGGAAAAATTAGTTCAGACCTATAACCCGGTGGCCGCACAAAATGTCATGTGCCGGTCGATGATCTCGGTCCGCTACGACGGGACCATCTACGATTGCGACTTCAATGCCGCCCTTGAACTCCCCGTCCAACTCCCAGAGACCAACATTTGCTACTACGTCGACCACCCTCTGCCCGTTCGTACGATCGTTACCGGCCCCCACTGCTATGCCTGCACGGCTGGGGCAGGGTCCTCCTGCGGAGGCGCTACCGCTGAATAGCAAAGGAAATAAGCTGTAGAACGAAATAAAAAGCAAGATATAGAGCAAAATATGGAACAAAATATGGAACAAAAAATGAACCAAGATATGTCAGAGAAAAATCAACGCCGTCTAGCCGGTCTAAAAACCAGCAGCTGGCTGAAAATCATCGCTCTCGTGGCCGTAGTAGCGGCCTTTTTGTGCATTCCGGCCCTCCGTGAAGGGACGGGCAACATGATGGGGGCCTTCAAGGACCTCGAATCCGTCCGCACCTACATCCAGTCCTTTGGGGGCTGGGCCATGGCCATTTCCTTCATCATGATGATCCTCCAATCGGTCGTGGCCCCCATTCCGGCCTTCGTCATCACCTTTGCTAACGCCGTCATCTGGGGCTGGGTCAAAGGGGCCATCCTCTCTTGGTCCTCAGCTATGGCTGGGGCCGCTCTCTGCTTCTTCCTCGCCCGGATCTATGGGCGGGGTCTGGCAGAACGTTTAGTGAGCAAGGTAGGCCTTGAAGCGGTGGAGGAGTATTTTGAGCGTTATGGGCAATATACGATTCTTGTCGCCCGTCTCCTCCCCTTCGTGCCCTTCGACCCCATCAGCTACGCCGCCGGCCTGACCCCCATGAGTTTTTGGAGCTTTTTCTGGGCCACTGGCCTCGGCCAACTCCCCGCCACCATCGTCTATTCCTATGCCGCCGCCAAATCCTCCCAGCCCGCTACGTTCGTGAAGGGCCTGCTCTTGCTGTTCAGCCTGGTAGCCCTCACCGCCCTGCTCAAACTGATCTGGACCAACCGCAAAAAGTCCGACAACAAAGCCAAGCAAGGCCCTAAGCAGCCTAACTAGCTATGACTTCCCCTTCCTCGCAGGGCCCTGGCTCTCTGCCTTTATCGCCCACTCCCTCTTCGCAGAGTCGCACCCCTCTCCGCCTCGATCCCTCTTCTCTGGGTCAGGCTCTCCTCACCCAAGAGGCCGAACACTGTATCGGCTGTCGCAAGTGCATGGTAGGCTGCCCCATGTTGGGGGATTTTTGCAAGAATCCGAAGGACCTTTTGCATCATCTGAATGAAACGGGCCTCATTCCCACCGACCTCCCCTATGCCTGCCTCCTCTGCGGCTATTGTACGAGCGTCTGCCCAACGGGAGTGAGCCTCCGAGACCTCTTTTACCAGCTCCGGGCGGAGGTGGTGGCAGGAAATGGTGGCAAGGTACCCTCTTACCTTCACCCTCAAGGGACGAGACTATTCCAAAAATTGAGTTTTTCACCCCTATTCCGAGGCAAAATCCCTCCCCCCCCTCCTGCCACAAATACTCCCGCCTCCTCCTCGTCTCCCTCTTCCTTCCCTTCTCCTTCCTCGTCGCTCCGCTCATCTACCGCCTCCCTCTCGTCTAGCTCCTCCCGCTGGGTCTTTTTTCCCGGCTGTAGTCTAGCAGCGGCTTCGCCCCAGCTCATTCCAATCATTTTCTCTTATCTCCAAACAAAAGTGCCAGATATCGCCCTTTATTCGGCTTGCTGTGGGACCCCAACCCGCTTTTTGAGGGAAGACGCCACCCTGCAAAGGGATACGGAGACCTTGCGGCAAGACCTCAGCCAAGCCGGGGTTACAACCCTTATCACCGCCTGCTCCAACTGCTATATGACCCTCAAAAAGACCCTTGGGGATGGGGGCGAGCCCCCATCCTCCTTCCAAGTCCTCTCCCTCTACCCCCTCTTACGGGATTGGGGCCTGGGCAAGGAAGTTCAGGCCGCCCATCCTGACGGCTATCCCTGCCTAGGAGGACAGACCCTGACCCTCCACGACCCTTGTCCGACCCGTTTTGAGACGGAGATCCTGGAGGCCGTCCGAGGGCTATTGGATGATTTGCAGGTCCCCTGGACTGAATATCCCCTCCACGGTCAGAAGACCCTCTGCTGTGGCCGAGGTGGGGGCGGGGGGATGGCCCATCCCCAGATTGGCCAGGAACAAAAAGACCGTCGGATCCAAGAAACTCCCACTTCCGCCTTGGTCTCCTATTGTTCATCCTGTGTCGAGCAATTACGCCATGGCCCAGAGAAAAGCCTCTATACTGTCCACCTCCTCGACCTCCTCTTTGCCCCAGACACCCCCGTGAGTCAAGATACGATGGGGGCCATGAAAAAGTGGTATAATCGCTACAAGCTGGCCCGATTCGCCTCAAAAGGGGCTTATCAGCCCGCTGAGCCAGAGCACCCCAAGAGGGCCTAGCAGCCCGCTTAGCTCCCTAGTCCCCCTCCTTCGTCCGCAAACCGCCTGACAGGCCCGCCTTCCAAAGGAATCCCTATGTCCACAAAATCCAAATGGATCGACTTTATTCGTCGTCACAAAGCCAAAATCAAAGTCACTCTCGCCCTGATCCTGGGCCTGGGCCTCTATCTCCTCGCCAAGAAATCCAATATTCCCTTCCAGGACTTCCATCAGGTCCAGGCCTATATTGTGAGTTATGGCCCTTGGGCCTTCCTGGCCTATCTCGTGGCGCTCATTTTTTTGCCCTTTCTCTTTTTTCCAGCCTCGATCATCGTCATGGCAGGGGGCATGCTCTTTGGCATGGTGAAGGGCACGATCTTAACCGCCCTGGGTTCGACCCTGAGTTCGGTCCTTGCCTATTACCTGGCCCACTTTTTGGGCAAAGACCTGGTGGATGAGATTTCCCAGGGCAAGATCCTCGCCTTGATTGAAGATCGAAAGGGATTTTTCCTTTTAATCCTCCTTCTCCGTTTAATTCCGCTCTTTCCCTTTAAAGTGGTAAGTTTTGCCGCTGGGGCCGCCGGCGTACCCTTCTGGCCCTACCTCTGGGCCACGACCCTGGGGACCATCCCAGGTAACCTCGCCTACACCTTACTGGGCACCCAGCTCTACGCCCCTAAGTCCCGGGGCTTCTTCCTCGCCCTCGGAGTCCTGGCAGCCCTCATTCTCTTGACGCTCGTCCTCAAGAAGATATTAAAGCCTCGCCTGTCCAAATCTATCACCCAGGCCAAAACTACCTTGTCTGCTCCCCTTACGCCCAAATCGCAGACAAATCATCAAGACCTTAGTATTTTAGTGCCTTCTTACCAAGAGGAGGCCAATATCATCCCTTTCTTAGAAAATATTCTGGCTATGGTCGAACATACTCAGCCCCCCATGGATGTCGAACTCATTTTAGCGGATGGAGGAAGCCAGGATCGGACCCTAGCCCTGGCCGAGACCTTCGCCAAAGATCATCCCAACCCTAACCTGCAAATCCAAATTTTGACAACAGAGCCAGGACGGGGAAAACAATTGAAGGCAGCAGGAGAAGAGGCGAGCGGGCAGATTTTTTGGATTTTACATGTAGATAGCCAGCCTCGGGAGGACAGCCTGACCGTGATTCGAAATGTCCTATCCACCCCTATCCCCGGCAATCCCACCCAGACTTATCAGGCCGGTTCCTTTCGGATGCGATTTTTTGATGACCGGTCTTGGCAGCTCCGCCTAGTCGAACTAGGCTCCCATCTCCGTAGCCTCATGAAGAAAGAAATATACGGGGACCAGGGCCTTTTCCTCTTGAGCGATGTCTATCGGGAGCTGGGAGGATTTGCTCCATGGCCTCTTATGGAAGATCTGGAATTTAGCCAGCGACTCCGTAAGGCAAAAGTACCTACCCGAGTTGTTTTTACCCCCTTGGGGACTTCAGCCAGGCGTTTTCAAGAGGGGGGCGTCTGGAAAACGGTTGCCCTTATGCAAAGGCTCAAACGTCAATATCGGGCCGGGGTCTCGCCGGAAGATTTAGCCAAGACCTATCGCAAGCAGGATGGAAAGAAAGAATAGAGGGGGTGACACCGAGACAACAAGGCCCTACGAACCTTAGGGCCAAATACTAGCTAGCCTTGCAGAGCATAAGCTTACACCGAGCTAGCAACGCCCTACGAACCGAGCTTTGCCCGTCAGCAAATATTCCTTCCTAGGGCTTTTCAGCATCTTGCCAGAGGTCACGGCCTGCATAGATTTTCCCGATGGAAAGAAGAGAGAAGTAGAAGGCCAGCATATAATGGGGCCAGTAAAAGGGCCGCAATTTGCTGTAGCCTTTAAAAATGGGACAAAGGACGAGGAAAAGAAAGGCTAGCAAGGTGGCCATGATGATCGAGACCAAGAGGAGCTTGATGGGAAGGGGACCTTCGCCGTGCAAGAAGAGCTGGGCCTGGAGTCGGCGATTGATCTGATATAAGAGATAGAAGCCCAAGACTGGTAAAAAAGGAAGGACCACATAGAAAACATGATCATAGCTATGTAAAGTAAAGCCAATATAGGACAGGGCGGCAACCAGCAAAATGCTAACCAGAGCCATCACAAGAACGACCGTCAGGTTCTGAGCAGAAAGGTCTTTGGCGGAAATGTTGGTATCAAACATATCACTCAAGGGTATATCTCTCTCAGAAACATCGGCAGGGGGCGCATCTGTAGCGAAGGAGCTGGCATCAGGGTCTGAGGGACTGGCATAAGGATCGGATTGACCGATATCTTTGTTGAGATTCCATGAAGTGGCACAGCTAGGAACCAAAAAGCGAAAGCCTTTGGAAAGGTCTCTCTCTGCGGCGTGCTGGTCTTTTTCGGCATATCTCTGCAAAGAAAGATCGTAGTGTAGGCGGCCGATATACACCCCATACCAACAAGTGGCGCAAATCACCCGGACCATAATTAAGAGGGACTGAAAAGCTGGCGTGTCCATCTTGAGAGAAGTAAAGGCTAAAATTGCCAACATCACATAGCCCAATTTTTGCGTTGTTTGGACAAAGCGGTATAAAGAAGCAATACTTGCTTGCCGAGCTGCTAGCGAAGGTCCAAGACCAGTCCGCTCGTCCATCGCCTGAGAAACGGAAATCACAGGAATCATATAAGCGATCACATAGACAAATTTATGAAAGGGCGTATTGCTTGCCAAGTATAGCAGGGCAAAAAAGAGGAAAGTACAGACCGCAGGATAGAGCAACATGGGGTTTTGATAGATTTTCGTGCGTGATGGCTTATTCATAACAGCAGATCTCCTCGTTCCCGTCGCTGGCGTTGATATGTTTACGCTGATACTATAACCCATATCAGCGTAATAATAAAGTATCGCACCCTAGTCCGATTCGTGCTCGCACCCTAGCCCTATTTATTCATATGATATAAACTAGGTCCTGGATGGAGCGGGGATCCTGGGCTAAGCAGGGACGCTCTACTGATACGGACAACCAGCTCACCCCCCGCCAACAAATATTCCCTAGGACAGGTGCTTATGCAACATTTAATCATTTTTACCCGGGTTCCCAAAGCAGGAAAGTGCAAAACCAGGTTTATGCCCGAGTGGCCTGGTGAGGTCTGTGCAGACCTCCAATCGGCTCTGTTGCAGGATTATTTGCTCGGGGTAGGGGGATTGGCTGGTCCAAAGGATAGTAAGGAGTCCTGGAAGGCCTACCTGTTTTATACTCCAGGGCTTGAGGAGGTTGAGCTCCGCCACCAGGTCAAGATTCCCCGGTCCATTGACCTCATTCCCCAAGACCTAGGAACCCTGGGGGAGCGGATGGATGAGGCTATGCAAAGGGTAAAAAAGCGGGCAGCCCCGGATGATTTGCTCTTCATTACGGGGTCGGATATTCCGGGCATCTCCCCCGGCCTTCTCACTCAGATCGTTGAGCAGTTGCGGTCCGCCCCTGTCCTCCCTCCAAGCAAGGAACCCCCCCAGCCTTTTTGTCGCAAGCCTTACATCATGGGACCTTCGCCTGATGGGGGCTACTACCTCCTGGGCTGCCAGGCTCAAGATTATTTCCCCTCTGCCCTCAATCCGCCTGCCATCGAATGGAGTTCCGATACCGTCTTAGATAGAACCACGGCCTTCCTTGCCTCCCTTGGCATCCCTACCCTCCTGGGCCCCACTCTGATCGACCTGGATACCGTGGAAGACCTCGATCGCTGGCTTCAAAACCGGGGCTGTTCCTATGCCAGCATTCTAGCTGGCGACCCCCTCCCCATGACCCGCTTCAAGGACCATCCCACGCTCGCCTACTTCCTGAGCACCCTAAAAGACCGCCTGGAAGCAGAGAGCTAGGTTCGTAACCAAAACTTTCCAAGCATCTACTGTCTCCTTTAACAATAGTTGAAAAATTAACCATTAAAATTTTTACCGAGGAGGTCTCAATGTGTGTACCAAAATATTAATAGCTGATGATGAAACGGATATTGTGTCAATGCTGAGTATCTTTTTTGAAAGTAAAAACTACGTTGTTTTACCTGCTTCAAACGGAACAGAAGCATTAAAACAAGTAGAACGAAAGCCAGATATTATTTTGCTGGATATCAATATGCCTGGGTTAGATGGTCTGAAAGTCTGTGAGCGTATTCGGGATTATGTATCTTGCCCGATTCTTTTTCTGACTGCCAGAATTGAGGATGCAGACAAATTAAAAGGTTTTGCCGTTGGCGGCGATGATTATATTGTCAAGCCTTTTTCTCTTGTTGAGCTTGAAGCGAGAATAACCGCTCATTTACGCCGGGAAGTACGACAAAGCCTTAAGGTGCAAATAAAGTTTTCTGGCGATTTAACAATTGATTATTCAGAGCGCTGCTTATTCTTATCAAATAAGCGGATTGGGCTTACAAAAAAGGAATTTGATATTGTTGAACTATTATCTCAAAATCCGGGACAAGTATTTGACAAAGAAAGGATTTATGAGCGCATTTGGGGGTATGACAGCGAGGGCGACTGTAGCGTTGTGGCAGAGCATATCCGTAGGATACGTTCAAAAATCGCAGTTTATACTGACCGAGTATATATTGAAACAGTATGGGGGTGTGGGTATAAGTGGATAAAATAAAACGTCCAGAGCCGAATTTTTCACTTAGAAAAACCCTTGTACTTTATATTATGGTTTTTGTAATACTTGCGCTCATCCTATCTATATCGACTAATTATATATGCGAACGTACAATTGTTACCATTCAAAAGTCTTATCCACCATCTGGAGAAAAATACTATTTGACAAATGAGCAAGGTGAACGTTTGGGTGACGGGACTTATATTGGAAATGTACCTGTTGCATTTTCTGAAAAAGACGAACGGGCAATTATTTTATTGAAAATTTTCCCAGTAATTGCGACACCTGTTTATTCTGCATTATGTATCATAGCTGCTGCATTGCTGTTCTATAAGAATAAGTTAAGAATGCCACTCTTAGAACTTTGTGAAGCGTCCGAAAAAATTTCAAAGAATGACTTGGGGTTTTCCATCGAATACGATAGTAAAGATGAATTGGGACAGTTATGTAATTCATTTGAAATTATGCGTGCGACGCTCGAAAATAATTTTTCCCAAATGTGGCGGCAAGTCGAGGATGGGAAACAACTTAACGCTGCTTTCGCTCACGATTTGCGTACCCCTCTTACAGTATTGAAAGGTTACAATGAAATGCTACAAATAAGTGAGGACAGGCAGACAAGAGAAATCGCTGTTACTATTGGGAAACATATTTCCCGTATGGAAGTTTATGTAAGCAGCATGAGTAATCTTAGACGTTTAGAAGATACGCAGCCAGAATATGAGACCATTTCTTTGCAGCCATTTTTATCCTCTTTGCAAGAAAGCGCACAAATTGTTTGTAAACAAAATGAAAAAAAATTATATCTGCAAAATGAAACGACTGCTTGTGAAATCTGCATTGACAGGTCTTTTATTACGCAAGTATGCAACAATCTATTATCAAATGCTGTTCGCTATGCTTTAACTTCCGTTACATTGTCCTTTTCTATCCAGAATAATGGATTATGTCTTTGCGTGTCGGACGACGGTAAGGGCTTTGATAATAATACCATATACAAGGTCACAAATCCATATTTCACAGAAGAAGCAAACCGCACAGAACACTTTGGACTTGGACTTTATATCTGTAAGCTGCTATGTGAACGTCACGGAGGAAACTTAAAGATTGATAACCTTTCATGCGGGGCAAAAGTATCTGCATTTTTTAAATTTCCCGCTTTGTAGATAAAAAGTAGATATTTGCCATTTATACTCTATGAAAACGCATGGAGAGTATTTTTATTACTCCCTATGAAGAAAGGAGTAATTTTATGAAATTACAGACAATCGGACTGACAAAAAATTTTGGCTCTAAAACGGCTGTGAACGCCTTGGACATCACCTTGACCAATGGCGTTTACGGTTTACTGGGCGCAAATGGAGCTGGGAAAACGACGTTTATGAGACTTCTCTGTAATATCCAAACGCCTACTTCTGGCAAAATCCTGCTGAATGATAGCAATATTGTTGCATTGGGTGAAAAGTATCGAAGTCTCTTAGGATACTTGCCGCAGCACTTTGGGTATTACCCAAATTTTTCAGCGTATGACTTTCTGCTTTACGTGTCAGCACTAAAAGGCTTGGACGAAAAGACAGCGCATAAGAAGTCAAATGAACTGATAGAAGCAGTAGACTTGTCAAATGAGAGGAAGCAAAAAATCAAAACTTTTTCGGGAGGAATGAAACAGCGTTTAGGGATTGCACAAGCAATGCTCAATGACCCCCGCATTTTGATTTTAGACGAGCCAACAGCAGGACTTGACCCGAAAGAGCGGGTCCGTTTTCGCAATTTGATTAGTGCCTTTTCTAAGGACCGCATTGTAATCCTGTCTACACATATTGTTTCCGATGTGGAGTTTATCGCAGAGGAAATTATTATGATGAAATCTGGACAAATCATTCATTTTGGCAATCCGCAGGAAATCACTTCTGAAATCGAGGATCAAGTATGGGAATGTACCGTTCCAACTGCCTATGCGGAAAAATATGCAACTACTTATAATACAAGCAATTTGCGGAATATCAGTGGAAGCCAGACGATATTGCGGATTATTAGTGACCGACCCCCCATGGATAATTCGGTAAGGGTACAGCCTACTTTGGAAGATTTGTACCTGTTTTATTTTAAAGGAGGGAGCGAAAATTGAAACAACTAATTCTATTTGAACTATGGAAAGTATTTTCAAAATGCTTATCCTTGATTGCTCTGCTTGGAATAGTTCTGTTTTCTACCGTAATTTCCTTTTCTACCTATCAAAACAAATACTCTTTTGACGGTGTAAGTGAAGAGGGGTCAGGAAAAACAGCCGTAGAAATTGACAAGAAAATCGCTGCGAAATACGAGGGACTATTGACCGACGAAAAAGTACAACTAATGATGAACGATTTTGCACCGACTAACGACCTACATGGTCTTAATGCAGTTTACCAGTATAAAAACGCTACACAATCCGCAGCATTTACACGATTTTCTGATATAGACGGAAATTGGAACGGATTAAGTGTTTCTGATGTGTTCGGTGATGAAGAAATCAAAATTGGCTATGTAGACGGTTGGCTTTCAACCAGCAGAAACATGGTGAAGGTGTTTGTTATGCTTGCTCTTGCGCTTATCATCATACTAGCTCCTATTTTCTCAGGCGAGTATGAGGGTGTTGACAATATCATATTAACAAGCAAGTACGGTAAAACCAAATGCGCTACGGCAAAAGTCATTGCAGGTATTCTCACGGCAATTTTAACTACGGCGCTGATAGCAAGCTTTCATTTGCTTCTAGCTTTTGTTTTTTATGGAATGGAAGGACTGGATTGCAGTATCTTATTTGCCCCCATTGGTTATGTTGAAGCGTTTATCCCTTTTAATATCACCTGTGGTACGCTGCTCAAATATCAAATCTTGTTAGCATTTACTTGTACCCTTAGTGTTACAGGAATTACCTTATTCCTGTCTGCAATCAGTAAAAATCAGGTAGTAGCGTTAGTTACAGCAATGGCAATTTTCCTTTTTCCCGTCTTGTTGCCTATCTCAGAATTAAATTCAATGTTCCGATTAGTTGGACTTCTTCCAATCTATCATGTTTTAGCCATTTCGCTTCTTGCATTGGAACAAATGAGCAACGGTATGTTATATGCGATATGGGCCATTCCTGTGGCTTTGATTATTTTAGGAATTGGCGCAATTCTTTCTCGACGTATATTTGCGAAACATCAAGTTGCATGATAACTTGGTACAAAGCTTTTTTCCTCATAGTTCTTCTGCTTTATATTTTGGGCAGCGGAAACATCCCTTCTAGCAGAGCCTTCTTCAAACCCTTGAGTTTGGTAAGTTTGAGCGCTTGGAGAGAAATGAGGTGGTCAAGCTGGGAGAAGTAATCAGCCAATGCTTTTTGCTCCTCTAATTGTACGGGTTTCAATATGTTCATTTCTGAAATCATGTCAAGACGCACTGAATCCACCGTAGCTTTTGCCGTCATCCTTATCGCACGATTATAGAAATGGGTTGAAAAATAATAGTAAAAGAACTTTCCCCATATCTCATGAAAATCAGCCATTTTGTAGCATCTTTGGTGCAAATCAAACTTGCCGTTGACATAATGAAATACCCTACCAATATTTCCATCACCAATAGTTATAACTGCCTCACAATCATATAGGAACTTATCACTTCTAACCGGAATGTCTGATCGAATGTAAAAGGGATAGTCTCCGTTAGCCACTTGATCTTGCGTATTGCTTTTTTCGGTTTCAATGGTACATAGATCTTTTACCTTACAATTCTCCCACTCCCCCGTAAATCCTTTAAAGCGAATCTCCGGAACCTTGCTCCCCTTTTGCGGGAACATCTTTTCCAACATGGCGTTCTTGAAGGATTGGAGCTTATCAAGTTTGTCCGCTTGGAGAGAAAGGAGGTGGTCGAGCTGGGAGTAGAAAACGCCAATCTGTTTTTGTTCCCTATATGACGGAATCAAAGTTTGAATTTCCGAGAATGCCGTGCGGTTTATAATCTGCATCGTCCCAGCAGGTGCAGATTTTTTCATATGTGCTGACCAAAAAGTACTTTCTGTTAGTAGGAAATAGGGATCATATGAACTCATATCAGGGGTTAACCCATTGATTTGCTGGTTAAAGCCAGCTCTTTCACCCAACAAAGTATTCTTCCCGATGCTGGCTATACAGGTCACCAGTATGCTGTCTTTCGGGATGACTTGACAGACTTGTTCTCCCAGGCTGCTGAGCTTTCTGGCACTATCAAGGGTAACATTTTCACAGATATCAGTAGGGGTTACCCATAGCACTCCATCTTTTGCATAATACTCCGGAAGGGACGTTGGTGGAGTACTGCCCGTGACAATCTGTCCAACCTCCCCCAGCTTCCTTTCTTCCCACTCCCCTTCAAAGCCTTTAAACCTCAAAGCTGGCGTATTCTTGTCTGGACCCATGTTTTCTAGACTCATATTTGCTAGACTCATGCTTCCAGGACTCACGCTTTCTGGCTTCATGCTTTCTTCCCCCCTCTTGCTCATTCCTTGTTGGTAGATATTATACCCCAATACCAAGAAATACCAAGGAGGCATTGACGATAAGGATTTCACACATCTGCGGAAGGAGAAAGTTGTCAAAGCAATTTAGGATGCGCATCCGAATAGGGTAGGGGAAGTTAGGCTAGATCTTAGCCATGTTTTTATTTGCTCTTTTCTTGTGACAATCTATAAAGACTACGGACGGAATCCATAACCGTATGCCAAGACAGGTCTGCTGCATAGGAAAATTTATTTTGGTACGCACACCACAGTTTTTCCATATTGAGATCGGACTCAATTTCATTCAACACAGTAATTGCATTGGCAAGATATTTCGTTGTGCCGCGATTCCCAGCAGTTGCGTTAAGAGCTGCTTGAAGATTATTTGATTTTCCAAGAAGCGCTCCATCATATATTCACGCATCAGAATTTGTGCATCTGCAGCTTTTTCCTTAGAAAGATTCCGGATCAAATCTTTTAGTTGCCGAGCAGTCTTAATCATAAAAGTACCTCCAAATACGGACGAAGCGTATTTTCGACGTGGAATATTTGTGCATAGTGCATGAGCTTTTGCAAGTCTTTGTCCTTCCCTTTTATATACTGCTTGAGTGCATCTTGTAAGGTCTGAATCTCAATCCCCCGGCGGCTGCGGATTAGGTCACAGATGGTACGCTCCGCATTATAAACCGAAACAGGATTGCCAAAGGGGGTTTTCATCGTAACAATTCCAATCCCGTGCAGGTTCTTCTTAATGGTATAAACTTTGATGCCGTCCGCTGTCAGCTGGCTGGGGTTGTAGCCAGTTTTGACGGTAATTGTATAGGGATTCGGTTCCCGGTCAGTCAAATCATGGAAAAACAAGGCGCTTTCATGTGAGAATACGGCCTGAGTACAGCGCAGGTGCAAGAGATACATAGCATCTAGCCAGGCATCAGGAGAAATATAAACCCCATGCGCTGCTTGCTCAACGCCTTGTTGCTTGGCGTAGGCATAAAATGTAGCCTTGGCAATACCTAGGTCTAAAACCTGAGAAGTCTTAACAATTCCATTATTTTCTTGGAAAAGCAGCTCAATTTGTTCATGAGTAGTCATATAGTCAATCCTTTTTTGCTAATATTGTAATATAAATTAGCACAAAAGTGAATAATGATATGAACGAAATGTTTATATTAGAGGAATGCGATCCTAGAGGCCCTAAGATCTTAGGATCTTTTGACAAGTTCTTGCCAGCTGGGATAGAATAACTGATGAAAAAGTGAAGGAGGTGCATTATGCAAGCATCAGAAAAAGCTTATTTTACACACGATCAGTTACAGGCCTTTAGTGAGGGCATTCTCCGAGATGGGTCTGAATTCAATACCCAGTCATGGGACCTCTTTATGAACTATTATGGCCATGTTCTCGAGGACGGGGCCCTCACCGTACGGGAAAAGCGTCTCATTGCCCTGGCCGTCGCCAATACCATCGGCTGCCCCTATTGCATGGAAGCCTATACCAAGGCGTCTCTTGAAGCAGGGGCCGACAAAGATCAGATTTTGGAAACCCTCCACGTAGTCTCAGCCATGAAGACCGGGGCCAACCTCGCTATGGGCGTCCAGATGAAACAGCTCGTCGACAAGCTCGAGATGTAGGTGTAGGAGCCGCCAGATCAAGATAAAGTTAACATAATAGGGCTATCTGATATTGCAGAAAATAAATCCCGGACCCACTAGAAAAGTGGATCCGGGATTATTTGTTAGGGTGAAAAGCTGAAAGACGGCCAGGAGGCTCGCTTCGAAGAGCTTTGCCCAACTTAGATGGCAGCTTCCTAAAGGCTCCTGACTTTCGGTAAACAAAATAATAAAAATGGCCATAAAGGCCGTGGTTGGCGACTTTCTTGAACATCTGTCTTTCGTTTTTTGTCCTCTTACACCATGAGATTTACTGACAAGTCGAGTTTCGTTACTCGTTTGAAATCAGAAAGCGTCATGTAAT
>CAKZWV010000046.1 GCA_937922005.1 uncultured Clostridia bacterium
CGTCAATGCCGATAATTTGCACAGGATAAGAACAGCAGGAGGCTGACAGGGTGGCCACATAAAGTTGCGGAGTGACCGCTGCAACCCCTTCCAATTTTTCGATCTTTTCTCTGGCTCCAGCCGGTAAATAAAAACTACTCGGCTCGCCCTTTAGAAGAGCCCCTTCAAGATCAGCCTTATATCCAGCAGGCACAACAATCAAATCTGCCCCAAGACGGCAAGATAGCTGTCCAACACCTTGCGCCAAACCATTCATAAAAAGGGCTCCACCACACAGGATAAAGGCAAATACAGCGACAAGTAGCATCAGACTTACACTCCGACCTGACTTGCGACTAATATTTAGCTTAGCGATCCGCCAAGCACTTAAAGGACGGTCCATCTAACACTCCTCCCGGCAGCCCCATTAATTCTTCACCCATACAGCCACCAACTGCTACAGAGCTTGCTATACTTGCTAAAGCTTTCTTAATTCTTCTTTTCAGTCCATGCCTTTAATAACAAAACAACAGCCAGTACGGTCAAAACCAACATTAAGATATGGATGACGGCATAAGACTGATGGCAGGCCATGCCGGCTTTTTTGCAAAGACCGAAGGTCATCACATGCATTTGACCGTCCTGTCCCATCATGGGTTCAATCCCCGGGACGGGAATCCTAATTTTACGGGTGACCAGCAGATAAGAAAAAACTACCGCTAGGACACTCAGCAGAGAGCCTGCGATATAGCCCCCCTTGCGATTCACTAAAATTTGAATTAAAAGACAAACAGCCAAGACAGCAAAAACAACCGCTGTGTAAATGGCACTGTAGTGACAAGCCATAAAGTTACCGTTTTCCATGGGACCACACACCGGCCTCAGCCAGTGGGGGAAGACGGCAATTACCAAACTCAAGAATAGCATAATTGAGCTGATGATGCGGTTAGACTTAGACGAATGGTCGATCGTTGGTATACTCATAAATAACCTTCTTAGGGCAATTCCAGCTGCCCTTCACTGATAAAAGGTGGATAAGATAAAAGCAACGCTGCAGCCTCTCAAACAGACGTTTGAGAACGGCTGGTCCGCCTACTTGCCTTGATTGGCAGCTTGGTTCAAAGCATCCCAAACAGCTTCTTTAAAACGCTTTAAAGAAATGGTTGCGCCCGAAACTGCGTCAACCTTTTCAGGGTCCTGGGCCTCCAGCAGCTTGTCCGGATAAGCTTGGATACCGGCCAAAGCCTTTTGAGCCAAGACAAAGTTTGCATCACCTGCATTTTCCCCATAGTGCTCGTCCTTAACCTTTCCGTCACCTTCTTTTTCTACGCTCTCACAAGCTACAATCTTGCCTGCTTGAACGACAATTTTCACATCAATGGATGACTTAGAGGGATCATCTGATTCATCTTCATAATGTCCTACGTACTCTCCATCCGCTAAGGTCAATTTGGCAAAGTCTCTTTTTTTTCCGCAGCCACTGAATAAAATTCCGACCGTTAGGACCACCAAGACCAGGCAGGCCAACCGGCTGTATTTGATAAGCTTATACATACGTTCTCCTCCTCAGGCGTTTGCCACAAACAAAGCTATCATACTTTTGGGCAGGCCACTTTTAAATCCTCTACAGCACTTATTTTTCCATAGTCCAAGATGATTTTTCTTTCCGCCTGCTCACCCACTGACAGATCATGGGTCACGACCACAATCGTAGCCCCCTCCTCATGCAGCTGGTGGAGGATGCGGATAACGATTTGCTCATTTTCCTCATCTAGATTACCGGTGGGCTCATCAGCCAAGATGAGCTCCGGGTTGTTGATCAGGGCCCGTGCAATGCAAACTCTTTGCTGTTCGCCGCCAGACAATTGACGGGGCAGGTGACCCGCCCGTTTCAACAGGCCCACCTTGTCGAGGGCTGCCAATGCCTCCTTTTCGTCCGGCATACTGTGATAGTATTGGGCAACCATGACATTCTCTACCGCCGTCAAATATTGAATCAGGTGGAATTGTTGAAAAATCAAGCCGATTTTTTCGCGTCGAATAGTCGTTAAATTGTGCTGACTCTCCTTGGTTATATCTTGTCCGTCCAAAAGGACCTTGCCATGTGACGGTTTGTCCATGCAGCCGATAATGTTCATCAAGGTGGTTTTGCCTGAGCCGGATGAGCCCATCACCGAGATCCACTCTCCTCGCCTGACCGTCAGGTTGATATCCTGTAAGGCATTTACGGTTTCATATATTTTAGAAACATTTTCCAATTTTAAAAGTAAGTCGTGATTTTCTGAATCTGTCATTATTTTTCTCCTAATTTAGCTCCTTTAGCCAACAAATAATCCCTGTGAGCGTGCCTGTCAGCGCCGGCGTTCGGCTATATCAGGCAGCTCTGGCCACCAAACCGGCTTATTCACCACGCAAAACCAGGGCAGGATCTACCTTAACCGCCTGCTTAACCGGCCAAAGACTGGCCGCCACCGTCACCAGTATGGCCAGGAGAACCGTAGCCGGGGCCAGCCACCAAGAAAACTCAATTGCGCGTCCAAAAACTGTCAAACTGACCCGCTGGGCAAAAAACCAGCCAAAGAGGACACCCAAAGCACCGCCCAGTAGGCCAAGGCCACTTCCCTCGCCTAAAAACTCACGCACAATATCTCTGTCCGGAGCGCCTAGGGCCTTCTTTAGGCCAATTTCCTTGCGTCTTTCGGTCACCACCGCCATCATGGTGGTTAAGACTGAAATCATGGTCAAAAGCAAGACCACCACATCCACCAAAAAGACCAAGGCCTGCAACTTACCCAGAACCCGGTCCTGGGACTGGGTCACGCGACGGACTGGTCGTCCGACGACTTCTGGCACATCACTTTTTAGGCGATCAGCCAAGGACTGAAGGCTCTCAGCATCTCCTTCTATAGAACACTCAATGCCGTCAATCCGCGTTTGGTCTTCCAGCATCTGATTGAGGACTTTTAAGTCCAAGAAGATAAAACCCTCTTCCGCCCCGCCGGTGGTCACAATCCCCTTGACTGTCAAATCCTTGGCGTAATAGTCTTCGATTGCGTTTTTAACCTTACTTTGTTCGGCTGAATCGGTATGGGTTGACCCCACCGCCTGGCGTCCATACTTGATGCCTTCGACACGAAAACGGTCCCCCACCTGCAGGCCGATTGTTCGGGCAATTTCCTTGCCAACCATGACTCCGTCCGGGTCATCTTTTGTCCACTCACCTTCAATGTACCAGAAGGGGCTGTTCTTCCTCGCCTGCTCCAAGTCAGTCCCCGCTAAAATATAGGGTTTTTGGTTAATTTTAGTGGTCTCATAGCGATAAGGTGCCAAGCCGACCAATAAATCGGCCGGCAAGGATGACCGCACCTGTGCTAGGGTTTCTTCACTGATTTTCTCATCACCTGACGGAAGGACCATAAAATTAGCCCCGTAGGAACGAAACTCTTTACCCAACTGCCGGGGGATATCATAGTAAATCATCACCATGCCACTCATGATCGTAGCCCCGATGGCAATGGCCATCAAGGCGATCACCATACGAGAACGGCGGCGTACCAGAGAGCTGAGAATCATCCGAAGATACATCCGCCGCTTGGTCATTTTGTGCCATTTAAGCCGTTGCCGGCATTCTTTATTCTTCCCTATGTTCACCGATTACCTCCCGTGTAACACTTCCGTTGGTTTGAGCTTCAGCAAGTAACGAATAGCCGGTATACTGCCGATCAAGATGACAGCCAGTAAAACGACCACATCGATCGGAACCACCATAACGGCTGGTGGGATGGTGGCGTCAAAGACCGTCAGGCCGATGATTTGGGTAAAGCCCAAGCCGGCCGCATAGCCGATCGCTCCGCCAAAAAGTCCGGTCAAAAGTATTTCGGTCAAAATCAGGAGGACAATCCGGATATCCCTTCCCCCCAAGGCCTTAATCAGGCCAATTTCCTGGCTGCGTTCAATCACGGAATTGGTGATTAGGTTACTGATGCCCAGAGCTGACCCTATCGAGCTCAAGACGGTAATCATCATCATTAAAAACTGCGTTTTAGCTAAAACAGTTCCCTCTGATTCAGCCACTTGCCGGACCGGTTTAGCCACCGAATCAGTGACGACTTCTTGTATTTGATAGCAGATCGAGCTGACATAGGCCGTGCAATACCATGTTTCATACTCTGAAGGAGTCAAAGAATCCGGGTTTTGGGAGGCCTTTCGAGCCAAGTCATTATCCGGTGTTGTCAGAGCCGATACCTCGATGGCCGAAATTTTGCCCTCAAGTCCGGCCAAGTTTTGGGCCTCTTTAAGGGGCATGAAAATTTCCTTGTCTTCATCTCCCCCCGCATTGATAATGCCCTTAATCTTAAAAAGCTCTTTGCGATCACCCAAGGCAAGCGACACCTGGTCACCGACTTTCAGGCCATGTTTGCCGGCCAATAAGGAACCCAGCAACAAGCTTTTCTCGTCTGTATCCTTCAACCAGTCTCCCTCGATGTGCCACCAAGACTTCATATCTTTGATGCCGGCAGAAATTTCCTCACCAGTGGGCAACTCCATTTGCTTGTCAATCCAAACGCCGCGCACCCGGGTCTGTCCGCCGAGATCAGGTGAATCTGCCCACAAGGACAGACAGGGGGCAAAATTAACGACATTGAAACCCCAAAAGATTTGCTTGACCTTTGGTGCATCTTCTTCTTCCAAATACTTATCGTCGACGCCCGCCCCGTCAGAAATACCGTAAAGGTCGTCCAGCAAGGAGGCATCCTTAGGCACTACATTGATGTTGGCACCATAGGTTTTCAATTCCCGGTTAATCTTATCCCCTACACCCAGCATGACATTCAGCATGGCCGTGACGAGGGAAATTCCTAAAGCCACCGTAAAGGCGATCATGAACATCTTGCCCCGCTGACGGAACAGGATTCCTCTTACCATCTTCCAAAACATCTTAATCTCCTATCGGAAAGCGATCTTTTTCAGCTTGGAGGTCGGCCTTGTCAATATAGATTTTGGCATCCTTAATTTCATAAGGAAAGGGGACTGGGTTACAGCCACCCTTAAAGCCGATAGTCGCCTTGTTCATTACTACATCGCAACGCTTGCAAATGACTTCGTGGTTGCGCTCAAAATAACCAGCCACACCACAGATATCACAAGCATCAAGGCCAACTCCGTAAGCATTGCCTTGCGGTTTCCTCACCACTAAAAAGCGGATATCATGCTCCTCAAAAGAATAAGAAAAGCGGTGCAAGTGGCCATCATCTACATCTGAGAGAGGGATCACGATTTTATTCCCCTCTTCCTGATAAGGTTGGGGCGGCGTCAGAACAACCGGCCGATTGACATAGGCATGGAGGGCTGAGACAGTCAAAAACACAAGGGCGGAAAAAATGACGGCGGTCACAGACCAGCGCCGACAATTGCGCAAACGCCAGCGCTCTTTTCGCCTGGCCGCTGAATTGGGATAATCACCACGCAATTTGAAGTTATCGCAAAACACCACAACGGCAGCGATGAGGGTTACCAAAAGATACATGATGCCGACATATGGTAAGCTTTTATCCTCAAAAATCATGATATTGAAAATCAAGTCATTTTGACTGGACAGGATTCTTAAGCGGGCCAGGGCACTGATCCCTCTTAAGGCATAGTCAATATTAAGCGCTAGCACAAATAGAATAAATAAGATCCAGCGGTATCGGCCGCGAGAGCGGTTGAGAATCTTATAATTCGCAAGGCTGGCCATAAAGGCGATTAGAATCCCCGCCAAAAGACCCATCACCCTTAATAGTGAAGCCGTCCCAAAAGAGTCCTCACCAAAGGCTATAAATTCATTTGTCTGAGCAAACAGGATCGGCAAGACAGTGACAGACATAAAGGTTAAGGCCAGACCGCCCGTTACCGCTCCTAAGATTTCCAAAAAGCCGGCGCAGGGAGTCCCACTTTTGCGTCCACAAGACTGAGCAATCCGGCAAATAATAACAATCAGTAAAAAAAATAAGAGCAGTAGCCAGGTTAAGGCAATAGCCTGACGGCTTAAGCGGACCAGACTTTTAAGCATCTGCTTAGCCTGGGTCCGACGGACAAAGGCAATTAAGCAGGATAAAACTAGACCTAAGAGCCCACCCGTCAAAATTAAGATGCGGGCTATTTTGCTTTTTGTATCGTCACCAAACCGGCTCATAACAGCCACTGCATAAGACAAAGGCAACAGGGTCGATACGGCTATGATAAGAAAGGACAACACGGTTTTGCTCACTCTCTTTATTGTTTTGCGCCGGAGCAGGTTCGATTTGTTCTTGTATCAGCTTTGACTGGCAGCAAATCAGATAGCTTTTTTAGCTCAACGGTCGCTTACGCACAAATTCTTCGTCAAACAAAAGCGAAGAGGTCGGCGGCCGTTAAGACCGCCCACCGCACCTCTCCTTTGTTCAAAAATTGCAACTTCTTACTTCAACTCAAGCTGAGAACCATCGTAGTTCCACTCAAACTCAACGGTCTGCTTTTCATAGAATTTCTCAGCAGCGCTCTTTCCATCTGAATTGGCAATCGGAATACCTGTCTCGGGGTCAACATGCAGGAGGTAGTCGTCAGAAGGAGTAATTTCCAATTGGATTTTATACTTACCAACCTTAATTTCGCCCTTTTTGATGTTAATGCCATAGTGGGGACCGTCATCAGCATTCATAGGCATAAAGTTACCGGATGTTACTTCTTTGCCACTTTCATCCAAGACCTTATAATCTACTGTCAGATAGGCCGGCCAAATATCTTCACCGGCACCAAAACCATATTGTTTAGCCGCTTCCGGAGTCAGATGAATATCGGCCTCTAAGTGCATATCGGATTCAGCTGCACTAGGTTGACGGCCTTCCGGCACCATATCAACACCTTGGAAGTAGACCATCTCAACCTGGAAAGGACCAACGATTTGACCTTCCCCAATGGGAATCTCCAAGAAACCAGATTCACCCGGCTTTTCAGCATCAACAGCCTTGCCGACCTCTTTGTCGTCAGCCTTTTCAGCTACTGTAGAAGCTGCTTCACTGGCCGTAGGTGCCGCTGAAGCTACTTCCTTCTTTCCCTTGTCGCTGCAACTGCTGACAACAAAGGTTGTTAACATGACACCGACCATGACAAACGCTAATAATATCTTTTTCATTTTGTTCCTCCATATTACTATGTAGTCAAATTTTTTATAACATAACCTGATTCTCAGTCGCTCCAAACCGTTACGGGCTAGGCTCATCTGATAATTCGGTAACATTACCTATAATAAGTGCGAGCTTTTCCTACCTCCAAACTTGGGCCTTACCAAGTAGGTCTCGGCTTTACCCGGTCGATAAGGGCCGGTCCTAGGCTCGAGCAGTGGGTCTCATCCCGGCCGAGAAGCCCTCGTTTACTCTGCCAACGAGGTCGACTCTACAGCCGGCGCTCCCTCTTTTTTAGCCAACATTTCCTCTTTTATCCGTCTTGTTTTAAAAATATGCGACAGAACAATCCACGCCGATGTAATCAAGATCATGATTTGCGGGATTAAGGTTTCAGCCCGGTCGTATATGCCCAGCAACTCGATGTTGAAGCCGTTTAAGGCAGGGATGGTGGTTGACCCGGAAATCACGCCGGCCTCACTGAGTTCCTTCACGCCTTTACCCATGAAGCTGATGCAAAGGATATAGAGCAGGATACTGGTTGCCAAAAAAAAGGGACGGAGCGGCAGGCGAACAGAGGTAAAGCGGAGCGCCAAGTAAACAACAACCAACAAGACCAGAGCCGCAGCAAAGCCTAAGATTGCATAGCTTGTGTCAGTCATACCGCCACCTAGACTTGCCTTGTAGAAGAGGATTAACTCGGCCCCTTCTCTGATAACTGCCAAGAAAGCCGCACCGATCAGGCCATACATACTGCGACGGTCGACTGATTTTTGTACTTGAGTC
>CAKZWV010000047.1 GCA_937922005.1 uncultured Clostridia bacterium
GACGAGCTAAAGAGTCTTTATCCACAGAATAGCGTATGGCATCCTCTCGGGAAATCTTAGAGGACCGATAGAGCTCTAACAAGGAATTATCCATAGTACACATACCATCACTGCGACTTGTCTGAATGGAAGCATCAATCTGGTGGGTTTGGCCTTGACGGATCAAGTTGCGGATGGCCGGGGATCCCAACATAACTTCAAAAGCCGCAATCCTTCCCTTACCAGTAGCCATAGGCAAGATCTGCTGAGAAATAACGGCTTCAACTACTGAACTTAACTGGGTACGTACCTGCTGCTGCTGGTGAGAGGGGAAGACGTCAATAATACGGTCCATAGAGGTGGAAGCCCCTACCGTATGTAAGGTTGACAAGACCAAGTGTCCCGTCTCAGCTGCAGTGATAGCGGTAGAAATCGTATCCAAGTCACGCATCTCACCAACGAGAATAATATCAGGGTCTTGACGAAGAGCCGAACGAAGGGCTTGAGAAAAACTAATAGCATTACTACCAAGCTGTCTTTGGTCAATGATGCAGTCATTACGGGTATGCACATACTCAATAGGATCTTCGACCGTTATGATATGGTCAGCCCTGATATGGTTCATATGATCAATCATAGCTGCTAGAGTAGTTGACTTTCCAGAACCCGTAGGCCCCGTAACCAAAATCAAGCCTCTGCGCTTAGTACAAAGATCACGGCAGATTTCAGGTAGTCGTAACTGCTCCATGGTTGGGATTTTTGCAGGGATAATTCTTAAGGCGATAGAGATACCATCCTTTTGGCTAAAGACATTAGCACGAATACGAACCTCCCGGAAACTGAATGCCACGTCTACGTCTCCTAACTCCTGGAGAGTCTTCATTTGTGCATCATTTAAAAAAGCAGCTGCAATTCTTTTACACTCAGCCGGGGAAATATCTCGATTGCCATATAAGACCAAGCTGCTGTCAATCCGCAATGCAGGAGGTCTCAGTGGTCCAAAGTGGATATCGGAAGCATTGTGTTCCGTAGCTAAAAGCAGGCCCTGGGCAAGAGCTTCGCTCCCGTCCCGCGGAATTTCTAAGGAAGAGAATCTCTCTTCAAACATCTGTTTAAAACGATTTTTACTCATTTAATCCTCCATCTTTACGAATCAACGCTAAAGGTTACTTTCATCATCTGATCCACGGAGGTTACCCCGCCTAAGACCAAATCTCGACACGACGTGTGCAAAGTTAGCATCCCATCTTCTACAGCAGCGTCTTTTATTTTATCTATTGTGGCATCTTGTGCTAATAAGTCTCGAATCATCCGGTTGACGATCAAGATCTCGTGAATGGCCGTCCGTCCAGAAAATCCAGTACCTCCGCAGCTATTACAGCCACCAGGTTTAAAGAGCTGGACCGGTTCCGTTAGGTCCAAAAAGGCCATGTCATCAATGGTTGAGACATAGGCTTCCTTACACTCATTGCATAGCTTACGTATTAAACGTTGGGCAACAATCCCATTCACTGCTGAAGAAACCAGAAATGGGTCAACGCCCATGTCGATCAAACGGGTTAGGGATGAAGCCGCATCGTTCGTATGCAAGGTGGAAAGAACCACGTGTCCGGTAATAGCTGCACGGAAGGCGATCTGAGCAGTCTCACCGTCACGAATCTCTCCGATCATGACTACATCAGGGTCTTGGCGTAAAATAGATCGCAAGCCTGATGCAAAGGTTAATCCTGCCTTCGGATTAACTTGGACCTGATTCACACCATCGAGACGGTATTCGACTGGGTCTTCAACAGTAATGATATTACTTGCTATATCATTAAGTTCACCCAAGACGGTATACAAAGTGGTTGTTTTCCCACTTCCCGTAGGTCCAGTTAGAAGCAAAATGCCTTCACTGGACTTCATAATCTTATCAAAGCGCTCATTGTTGTGATCTGAGAATCCAAGTTGACTTCGCTCCAAACGAATGGCATCCTGACGCAAAAGTCGGATAACGATCTTTTCCCCAAAAACGGTAGGCAAGATAGATATACGCATATCCACAGCCTTCCCATCAATTTTGGTTTCAACACGACCGTCCTGAGGCTTTCTCTTTTCGGAAATATCCATATTGCCAAGAATTTTAATACGGATGGCTAACGGCTCATGCATTGACTTCGCAGGGGACATGATTTCTCTCAAAACTCCGTCAATACGGAAGCGGACACGAACGATCTTTTCAAAGGGCTCAATATGAATATCAGAAGCCCCCATTTTAGCAGCTTGGACAAAAATAGAGTTCACTAGGCGAACAACAGGGGATGCTGAAATATCAGCATTCTCTTCGAACGTCTCTGTTTCACTAGCCGCTTCTTCCTGCAGGGCTTCAAATTCATCGATAGCCTGCTCTACCTCCTCGGAAGAAGTATAGAGACGATTGATGGCATCCTCTATATCGTCCTTTGGTGCCAAAACGTATTGAACTCGTCTTCCTGTTACAAGTTTTACATCATCTTTGACCAAGAGGTTTCTTGGGTCTGAAATGGCCACCGTAACAGCCATGGAATCCATACTGACCGGAATAATGCTATGACGACGGGCAATCTGCTCAGGAACAGACTTAATGACTTCAGGGGGAATTTCCATGGTCTTAAGGTTGACCAAGGGAATATGCATTTCAGAAGACAGAGCCTCAAGCAACTTTTGATCATCAACCAGGCCTTCTAGAGAAAAGACTTCTTCTAGACCTCGGCTTCGCACTCTTTGATGAGGAGCTTGCTGTTCCATCTGTACCTGTGCCTGCATCGGTCCGCCTGGACCACCGCGCATATTCATAGCAGGATTCATTTGCATTCCTGAATTCATCGGCGTTGCCCCAGTCATCGGCATGCTAGGCATCATCCCAGCAGGTGGTCGATTAACCATGCCAGGCTGACTGTTAGTCATACCGCCCAGGTTGTTAGGCTGAACACCCCAGGAAGAATTGACAGCTTGATTTGGTGGATTCCCTGGATTGTTCCAGTTATTGGTATTGGGCATATTTTCACCTCTATCGCCCTTTTGTCAAGGCGTCTTCATACTTGTTAAATAACTGTTAAGCGTTATCTGCCCCTAGTATACCTTATTTTTAACAGAAGGTTAAGAGTGCACAGACTGTTGAGCCGAATTTTTCTATCATCGTGCAGACAAAGCACCCTTAAGCAGAAAAAATGAGAATCCAAATGCAGGCCTAAGGTCAGCATCTGGATTCTAGAAATCAGCTACTTACCCGATCACAATCGTACCGACCAGGAAGAAAAGTGTTACGACAACAAAGCCTAACATAGCCTGCCATACGAACTTCATCCACTTTCCGTAGGGAATATTCGCCATTTTTAAGCTTCCCGATAGCAAAACAGATGTTGGAGCGATCATATTTACAAGACCACTGGCCGTCTGGAAAGCAGTAACAAGCAAAGACAAGCCAAGCAAAATAGTCGAATTTCCATGAACGAAGACGTTCGCCGTAATTGGCGCAAAAATAGGAATCGTAAAGGAGGCCAAACCCGTAGAAGAAGGCACGAAGAAGGAAAAGAGGAAATAAATAACAAAGATCATAATGATATAGACTGCTGGAGGCATTCCACCAATGAGACCCTCTGCCCAGTTAATGATTGTGGCGTTAATATTACCGGTTTGGAAGATAACGGACACACCTCGGGCAAAGGCAATCAGCAAACTGATCGATAACATGTCCTTTGCTCCTTCTACGAAGTTTTCAATGACGTGATCCAAGTCAGAACCGGCAATCAAGCCACTAATCATAGCAATAACAAAGAACAGAACTGAAAGCTGTCCCAAATCCCAGTAGCCAAATGGGGCGGAGTGGGTTGGATACATCTGATAGTGGTCTTGATAAAAGTTTGCGGTTGTGGGCTCTAAACCCAAGATTCCTACGTTAAAGATCTTAATATCAGCTAGGGTATTGTAAGCATTTGTAAAGGTGTTGATATCGTACTTTTCTTTCCAAGGAATGACACCCATAATCAAGAAAATAATAGCGATAAGCAACATGATGAGAATGGCCTTGTGACGTCCAGTAAATCTTGTTTCTCTTCTACGAGGTAAGTTATCCAAGAAGCTACGGACTGTAGCGCCATAGAGAACTGATTTTGTAGGATTTTGCTGGACCCGCCGGGCGTATATCATCACGATAACAATCGCTAAGATTAACATAACCAACAACATCAAGGCTCTGACAGGAAGACCTTCACCAATAGGAATCCCAGCCAAGTTTGAAGCAATACCAGTGGCGAAGGGGTTCACGGTAGAAGCAGCACATCCAACGCCCGTGCCCAAAACAACCACAGCCACACAGACAACTGGATCAAAGCCAGAGCTAATTAAAATTGGGTAGAGGATAGGATAGAAGATAATGGCCTCTTCAAAAAATCCGAAGGTCGTTCCGGCTAATGCGAAAGCGATCATCAACAGAGGAATCATCTGAATTTCTCGACCTCGGAGCCGCCTAACCAGGTCTGCCACCCCTGAAGTAAAGGCACCTGACTTCGTAACAACTCCCATCAAGCCACCCATGACCAGGGTGTAGAAGATAATGTCATATGCTTGGAACATTCCGGCAACCGGGGCCGCCAGCACGTCCATCAGGCCTAACTTTCTCTCTTCATCCAATTTAATAAAGACCTTGTCATTAATTTCATTGGAATAGAGAGCTTGAAGGTTAGATCCTTTTTCAACAAACTTTCCTTGCGGAATAATCCAGGTTAAGATCGTGGCCAGCACAATGAGGACGACCAAAATAACAATAGAACTTGGGAATTTCGACTTCATAAAAAACGCTACCTCCGTTGCCGTTCTACCCGAGATGGTATAGAATCGTCTACTCCTACTATTATACGATAGACAGGGGGATAATTCAACACGCCCCTGCGCACCTTATCCAATTCCACCGTACTGGGGAAATTTAAATAAAGTGGCTGAGGAGCTCAGCCACACTATAATTGATTATCACCTGGTGATTTAATACTTGATACAAGTGGTAACCCAGGGAACATAAAAACGATGATATTGCGATGAATGGGCCAAAAGGGATCTTGGTGGCCGCTCTTACCTCTTTTTTCAAGAGCTTTAAGACGAGAAGAAAAGCCCCCGCAACAAAGAAAGCACCAAATCCTGCCAATACTGTCCAAGTGGGTAAGAGCACAACACCACAGGCAGCCATCAGGAGGACATCTCCACTGCCAAAAGCCTCTTCTTTGTAGTAGAACTTAGATAATAGGTAAATCAGTCCATAAAAGGCAAAACCTGTTACAGCCCCCAAGAGTGGCCAGTACCACGTCCGATAGTCCTCAATAACGATAAGGGCATAGGAAATCACTGTGAAAGTCAGCCAAACTTCATCAATAATAATATACTGATCCATATCTATGACCGCAACGACAAGGAGCATGGACCAAAAGCAAAACAAGATTAAGGACTGAAGACTATAGCCCGAACTCAAGAAGGCACAGGCGGCAATTAGCCCCCCTATCGCCTCTACTACGGAGTAACGAGGCGAATATGGAGTCTTGCAGTAGCGACACTTACCCCCCAAAGATACATAGCTCAGGATAGGAATCATATCCTTCCAAGCCAAAGGATGTCCGCAAGTCATACAATGAGACGAGCCAGAGATGAAACTTTCATCAGCGGGAACTCGATAGATCACGACGTTATAAAAACTGCCAAAGATGGTACCTATGATAAAATAAAGACAGGCACCAAGGATGATATTTCCCATAATCTTCTACTCTCTTACTAATACGCCCATAGGCCGTATGATTTTTCCTACACATAGGCCAGCGAAGGCACAAAAAAAGCTCAGCCATCCCTCCTCCATCTGGGAATCAACTCACCGATCTGGGGTACGAATCACTAAGCTATTGTCACTATTTGGGCATATCAAGCCAGAAGGCTTATAGCCCAAGATTACCAGGATTGTTCAATATGGCCTAAGTAACTGCCGTAGCAAAGGGCACCTACTGGTCCATAAAGTTCTTCATTGCATTTAAAATGTCCTGATCACTCATCGTTTCCTCAGGAGGGCTCATAGGTTGCGGGGGAGCAAAGGCAGGTCCACTTGACTGAGGCGTCGCCTTTTTTTGCTGGTTTCTCCTAAAGAAGAGTCCTCCTGCTCTCCGCTGCTGTTGCTGTGGGGGTGCTTGATCTGCTGCTTCCTGGGGAAGGTTAGGATCATAGCCAGCAGCCGAATTGGTCTGGAAAGGCGCTTGTCCTCTTTGGACATTCATCGCAGCACCAGCCATCTGGGTTGGCTGCTGATAAGCCTGACCAAAAGGCATCTGGGCGTTGCCCCTCACAGGATTAGCTCCATAACCTTGCCCGCCTTGGCTGACACCAACTTGGGTCCGCCCCTGCATATAGGGATTCATAGGCTGGCCTCCCATAGGAAGGCCTTGTTGCCCAAGACCCTGTGCAGCACCTGCGGAAGGCGGTAGGCCAAAGTCTTGAGCTGTTCCTGGCGTGTGCGCAGCAGCCTCTAAAGGGACCTGGTAACTCTCCTGAGTGTCGGGAAACTCATTAAACTCAGCTTCCGTCCTTGAAAGAGCGGGAGCCGGTTCTTCTTCCGCTGACTCTCCCTGAGCTGGCCCTTCATCTAAATTAACCTTGGTTGTAAAGGCCTTGGCATCAAGGGCTTCGTAGGCAGTACGATCCAGCTGTTGATCTGGGTTGAGTACCAGACACTTTGCACTGATCAAAAGATATGGCTCAGCTCCATAGTATTGGACCTGGCCGTTTTCTTCAATTTGCAAGCCCTCAATGGCGGCAGAGTCTGTGTTGAAAATAAAGTCAGTCAAAACCCCAAGGTCATTGCCCACATGGGAAATCACCTTACTATGGCGGATCGAAATCTGATCAGCAAAAACTTGCTGAAACAAGACTTCACTGCTGATGGTCCTAACTACTTTTTCACTTTGAATGGTCACCGCCACATCACCCACACCAGTGAGATCCGTGTAGCGGAAAAGATGCATTTCAAAGCCATCAACCTCAGGATGATGCATTTGAAGGACAAGAAAAGCAACCTTTTTAGGTTCTACGTCCACCAAAAGTTCTGAAATGACCCCAATTGTTTGACCACTTTCAAGACATACCACCGGTAATCCTATCAATGATGATAACTTCATTGTTTTACCCTTTCCGTGTAATAGGTAGGAACAACCCACCTATGTCTAGCTTTGCCACAGACATCTAAGGGAAATATGAATGGCTATGACCCATATTTTTTAGATACGTCCTGTCTTGCGTGTCCTGGAAGGTGGTAAGCTATGGCACGATTTTAATAACCATTGCATGAATCGTTAAAAAATCAGAAAACCGCTTCTTACCATTCCAGTATCTAATTTTAGCATAAGGGAAATTTAATTTATAGTTTTGTAATAAATCCTGCGCATCTTTCGCTTCAATTTCCTACTCCTCCAGAACATCATAACAAGTCCCTTCTAAATTGGTAGTACATCATGACAAGTCTATTCAAGTCATAAAAAAAGGACCCCTGGCACAATGAAAAAGGTACATTCTCTTTCACTCCGTCGGCCCCCGGGATCCCCACGATCCAGGTCGACGAACCCAAAAATCAAGCCTGGCAAACGTGTTCTCTGCTCTTGGTGAGCATGATACTTTCTTGGTGGAGGCGAGGGGACTTGAACCCCTGTCCGCACCCGCTTTCAATCAAGTCTCTCCGAACGCAGTCACAACTTAAATTCCCGACCCACCTCCTTCTGTGACCAAGGAGCTGGGCGGTAGCTTCATAAAATAAGGTCCTGCGCAAAGCTTAGCAGACTTCTTGTGGTTCTTAACCTTCAGAACCAGGCTTGCGAATAAGGCTGATTCAGACTAGCAAGTTCACCTGACAACCACTCGCCCCCTGAGGAGCAAGATTTGAAAGCTTACTGCCTAAGCAGCAAGAGCCATTTCATAATTTTGATTATTATTGGCAATTAAAGTGTTTCCGTTTTTTTAAGAGGCCAACGGAACCCTCTGTTCGCAACTTCATCTTCCACGAGCACGTCGAAACCAAGACGCCCCCAAGTGTATGAAAGCTCCTCTATTATAAGCAAATAATCCCAGGCTTGCAACAAGCCGACATAGCTCACGGAAAATGTCCGATAAATTTAGCTGACCGCATCACCCTAGACAGCTGAGTGGACCTTACCCTTCTTATAAAAAAGCCAAAGACCACAGAAGGATCAGGAAAATACCTAGAACCATACCGACAAGGAAGGCCAGC
>CAKZWV010000048.1 GCA_937922005.1 uncultured Clostridia bacterium
CTTTTTTGTGACCTTTTTTTGGAGGGTGGAGTGGAGGTGGGCCTGTCTTGCTTCCTCGGCTTGTCTGGCTTGTTCCTCCCTCAACTCCTTGAGGCGCTGGGCTCGCATCTGCTCTTCAATAAATTTTTTCTTTTTGAGATTTCGCATCCGCATCCCTTAGAGATCTTTGTCTCGTCCTTCCTTGCCACTTGCCTCAAATAATCCCTGAATTCCAGCTTATCATCCTTTATTAACTGGCAATTCAAGCTTCTATTAGTTTACCATATTCTGACAAGTCAAGAAAGAGCCTGTCTTTTTTGGATATGTATTGACAAGAAAAAGGGGATCGGCTATTCTGGTCAGAGTTAGCCATGGCTAACTTTTTATTTAGCCATGAGTTAGTTATATAGACCTAACAAGTAGGAGGTAGCTATGTTTCCTCTAACCTTAGCAACCGTGGGTGAAGAAAAGATCATCCAACGGATCGGGGGTAAGCCAGAAGTGAAAACGCATTTGGCAAACCTGGGCTTTGTCGTCGGCGAGCCAGTCACCGTGATCAGCATGGTTGGCAATAACGTGATCGTCAAAGTCAAGGAATCTCGGATTGCAGTGAGTCAGGAATTGGCTCAAAAAATTATGGTATAGGCCAGGCATATTCCCGTGCTGGGATTATTTGCAGATATAAAGAGGGAGTGTCATGAAAACATTGAGAGAAGCCTCCGTGGGCAGCACTGTGACGGTGAAAAAGATCCATGGGGAAGGTGCCGTCAGGCGAAGAATTATGGATATGGGTGTAACAAAGGGGGTTGTCCTAAATATTCGGAAGGTGGCCCCCCTCGGAGACCCCATTGAAGTGACGGTTCGAGACTATCAGCTGTCGTTGCGAAAAGCGGACGCCGAGCAGATCGAGATTGAATAGCAGGCCTTGATGGGCTAGTTTTATGTTTGTAGAGAGTTCTATATGAAGAAGAACATTAGAATTGCTTTGGCGGGGAACCCCAATAGTGGTAAGACGACGCTGTTTAATGCCTTGACCGGTGCGAACCAATATGTGGGAAACTGGCCAGGGGTAACAGTTGAGAAAAAAGAAGGAAATCTTAAGAAACATGAGGGCGTAGTCATTACTGACTTACCCGGTATCTATTCCCTCTCCCCTTACACCTTGGAGGAGGTGGTCTCCCGGAATTATCTGATCGATGAAAGACCAGATGCCATATTAAACATTGTTGACGGGACCAACTTGGAACGGAACCTCTACCTCACAACCCAGCTCTTGGAATTGGGAATTCCTGTCGTGGTGGCCATCAATATGATGGATATTGTTGAAAAACAAGGGGATCGCATTGATACAGACGAATTGAGCCGGGCTCTCCAGTGCGAGGTGGTTAAAATTTCTGCCTTGCGGGGAACCGGGATAGTCCCTGCTGTGGAAGCGGCTATCGAAGCGGCGCAAAAGGGCAAGGTCATCCCCCAACATGTCTTCTCAGGGTCTGTGGAGCATGCCATTGCCCACGTAGAGGAGGCCGCCCTCCATGATCGTCCGGAAGAAGAGCAACGCTGGTTTGCCATCAAGATCTTTGAGCGGGATGATAAGATATTGAAAAAACTAGGCTTAGATCCTGCCATCTTGGCTCACCTAGAAACCGACATCAAAGCGGTCGAGCAAGAGAGAGATGATGATGCGGAGGCCATTATTACCGATGAGCGTTATCTCTATATTGGTAAGATCATCCAGCGGGCCTACCACAAGCAAAATAAAAGAGCCCTTACTCCTTCCGATAAGATTGACCGGGTTGTTACCAACCGCTGGCTAGCTTTGCCGATTTTTGCCTTGGTCATGTTCATAGTCTACTATGCTTCTGTCACCACGGTCGGCCAGTGGGCCACCGATTGGGCCAATGATTCGCTCTTTGGCGATGGCTGGCACCTATTGGGGATCGGCTCTAAGGAGTATCATGAATTAGACGAAGAGCATACAGCAGCCCTCCAGGCCGCAGAAGCCTTCCTCAATGCCCAAGCCGAGGCAGACGGTACGGAAGCCCCAGTCTTAGATCCTGAGGATGAGGCCTTTGATGAAGAAAAGGCCATGGCAGCCTTGCGAGCCCTGAAGCCCAGCTCCGATGTGGCCAGCGTCGACGTTGAAGATGAAGAGACCCTGGCAACGAATACCATGATCGCCTACTACAAGACCATTCCTGAAGGAGCAGACAAAGAAACAACGGTACCCATGACCTTTCAGGGAGCGGTGGCGTATTTGTCAGCTAATGGCTTTGAAGCGCCGGATCCAGCAAACTATGGAATCTGGGTCAAGGGTATCCCGGTTTTTGTAGAAGAGGGTTTGGATACCATCAACTGCGTAGCTTGGCTGAAGGGGCTGATCCTCGACGGCATTGTGGCCGGTCTTGGTGCGGTTTTGGGCTTTGTGCCTCAAATGCTCGTCCTGTTCTTCTTCCTGGCTTTCTTGGAAGACTGCGGCTATATGGCCCGGATCGCCTTCGTTCTTGACCGAATTTTCCGGAACTTTGGACTTTCTGGTAAGTCCTTTATTCCTATGCTGATCAGCACGGGTTGTGCTGTGCCCGGTATCATGTCCTCCAGGACCATTGAGAACGAGCGTGACCGTCGGATGACCATCATGATAACCAGCTTTATGCCTTGTGGAGCTAAAATCCCCTTTATTGCCATGATAGCTGGTGCTATCTTCAGAGGCGCTTGGTGGGTAGCCCCCTCGACCTATTTCTTGGGTATGGGTTCCATTATCATCTCTGGGATTATGTTGAAGAAGACAGCGATGTTCTCAGGGGATCCTGCTCCCTTTGTCATGGAACTGCCTGCTTATCACTGGCCTACCGTCCGCAATGTAGTCCGCTCCATGTGGGAACGGGGATCCTCCTTCATACGTAAGGCAGGGAGCATCATCTTGCTGTCTACCATTTTCGTCTGGTTCACGTCTTATTTCGGCTTTATCGAAGGTGCCTTCCAGATGTTGACGGAAGACCAGATTGACCACAGCATTCTAGCGACCATCGGCAATACCATCGCCTGGATCTTTATCCCTCTGGGATTCGGTCATTGGCAGGCAACGGTGGCCTCGATAACAGGTTTAGTGGCCAAGGAAAATATCGTCGGTACCCTCGGTATTCTCTATGCCGGGGGAGAAGGCACGGTCTATCAGAATATCGCCAGCGTCTTCACCTCGGTTAGTGGATATGCCTTCCTCGCCTTTAACTTGCTCTGCGCTCCTTGCTTTGCGGCCATTGGTTCGATCAAGCGAGAGATGAACTCGGCGAAATGGACCTGGTTTGCCCTGGCTTATCAGACTTGCTATGCTTATTCAATTGGCCTGATGTGCTATCAATTTGGGTCGGCTATGACAGGCAATATTCATCCTCTGGGTCTCTTGTTGGCCGTAGCCATTCTCGCTTTCTTCCTCTATATGCTCTTCAAGCCCTACAAGGAAGAAACCAAGTTAAGAACGGCTCTACCTGGCTCAGCTCGCTAGGCATTGCCAGCAGGGCGCAGCCTTGAGCAGTGTTGTCGGTGATCGTAAGTAAAGATTGATTTTTCTGCCCTAAGGCGGAACTTGCATTTATGAGCAGGCTCTGCTTGGAGCGGTTATGGAAAGGGGATTTACGATGATGGAATGGTTGAGACTATATGGGGGGAGCTTGATCCTCGGAGGGGCCCTCTTGGCCCTGGTCCTTCGTATCATTTATCGCCTCATTCAAAATCATAAGGAGGGCAGATCTACCTGCTGTGGCGGGGGCTGCAAGCAATGTTCTATGGGAGGGGCCTGCCATTGTCATAGCGAAAGTCACAGCCATGGCGAGAAACAGGTGACAAAGCCCAGTCATGGACGGGCTGGGGCTTGTTGCTGCCAAACTGGGGCAGGGAGCGAGAAGACTGACGCCGCTAGCCAGCTGGCCCGGCTTTCCGGGCGTCCTGCCAGGGACGGTGAAGCATCGGACGACTTGCAACCGAGGATCGAGCGTGTCCTCGAGGAGTATGAAGCCCACAAGGCCAAGCAGACCAAAGTATTGCCCCGTTAGTGAGGTCCAGTGAGTGTCGCCCCTCTATTATCCTAGCCGTCATGGCAATTCTAGAAAATACACTTTATTAACATGCGTGACAATCCATAATGCCCTTCAATATGGCAGTCACCCCAGACAGGGGTGCTAGCCTTTAGGCATACCTCCAAACTTGGATAGGCAAAAGGGACCCATCACCAGCCGTATATGGCTCGATGGGTCCCTTTTTATGTCTAAATCTTCCTCGAGGCTCCTTCTTTAAAGAGCTTTCTCAAAGCTCCCCCTATTTTCCGACTTTCTGCTCGCTCAGCTCCTTTTCATGTTCTTCCCAGGCGTCCACGGTGCTGTTACGATTTGAGAGAAGGAGGCCCAGGATAAAGCCTAGGGCAGCTGGAAGGACCCAGCCAAAGCCGAGCGAGAAACCGGGTAGGACCCCCTTGGGGATGGCCAAGATGGCCTGGATGAGTTTCGTTTTGTTCAGACCGGCGGGGAGGGCCTTTAGGAAATCAAAGAAAGCTGCCAGCCCTGTAAAGGCCAGGGTCCACTGATAAAGTTCCTTCTTTTTGCCTACTTTAACCGAAGTCAAAGACAAGATCATCAAGACAATGGACAGGGGGTATAAAAACATAAGAACGGGAACCGATAGGGAAATGATAGTATTGAGGCCGAGGTTCGCAATCGCAAAGGAAATGAGGGTAAACAAGATAGCGTAACTATTATAAGAAAGGCTGTGGGGCAACATCTTGACAAACATTTCCGAGCAAGAAGAGATCAGGCCAATGGCGGTCTTAAAGCAGGCCAGGGTGACGATGGCGGCCAGGAGGAGTTTACCCGCTATGCCAAGATAATAGTCGCTGATGCCCGAGAGAATCGTCCCGCCGTTTCCTCCTTGATCCAAGATTCCCAAAGAAGTGGCCCCCATGTAGGCGAGGGCAACATAGACGGCCCCCATACCGCCCACACAGACCAAGCCCGACTTCAATGTCTCCAGGGCAATCCGCTTGGGTTCCTCGACCTCTAGACGGCGGATATTGGAGATGATAATGATGGCAAAGGCGAGAGAAGCAAGAGCATCCATCGTGCCATAGCCATCCACGAAACCGACGAGGAGAGGATGGGTGGAGTATTTGGGGATGGGAGACCCACTACCTACCGGGCCCATAGGCTGAACGACGGCAAAAACAACCAATACGGAAAGAAGCATAAGGAAAAGCGGGGTCATGTATTGGCCTATGTAGGAGAGGAGCTTGGCTGGACGCAAAGAAAAATATAGTACTCCTAAGAAAAACACAGAAGAAAAGGCAAAAAGTAGGAGCTTTCCTGGGCCGTTCTCGCAGAAGGCCCGCAAACTCATCTCATAGGCGACCGTGGCCGTTCTTGGAATGGCAAAAAAAGGGCCAATTGTGAGGTAGAGGGCCATCGTGAAAAAGTTTGCATAACCCTTACTGGCGGGCAAAGCCATTTCATACAGGCTATTGCTGGCCGACCAAGCTGAAGCAACTACTCCCAAGACGGGCAGGCCAACCCCGGAGATCAAAAAGCCTAGGGTGACAGCCCAAACGTTCCCTCCCGATCCCTGTCCCAGTTCAACGGGAAAGATCAGGTTGCCCGCCCCCAAAAATAATCCAAAGAGCAGGGATCCGACTAATACATTTTCGTGAAAGGTCAATTTTTTCTTCATACTCCGTACCTTACATCCTTCTCCAAACTTGGATTTTCCCTTCATTTTATAACCCCCGAGTATAGGGATAATCTTCTATTTTGTCAATTTATCTGAGAGAGAGGAGACTGCTGTGCAGGAATGCTCGGCCCTTGCTCTGCTTTTTCGTGCGTGCTAGCCTATGCCCATGAAGGAGAGTACGATGCCTATGAATACCATCAAAAGAATCAAAGCAATCTATTTCAGTCCTTGCGGGCATACCGCCCGCTTGGCTCAAAGTTTAGCTCAGGAACTTAGTAAGGCCATGGCCCTGCCTTGGGAAAGTATGGATTTTACTAGGCCCATCCAGCGCCAAGGAGGCCCCTGGGCTTTAGCAGCTACCGATCTAGTGATTTTTGCCAGCCCCACTTACGCCGGGAGGCTGCCCAACAAGGCCCTGCCTTGGATCCAAAGTCTCTTCCAGGGTCAGAAGACGCCAACCATCGCCCTAGTAACCTTTGGCAACCGAAATTTTGATAGTAGCCTAGCAGAACTTGTCCAAGAACTTGGCCTTCTGGGTTTCCATGTCTTGGCCGGAGCAGCCCTAGCTAGTACCCACGTCTTTGCACCCGAAACGATAGGACCAGGACGTCCAGATGTGCAAGATCAGAAGGACCTTCAAGCATTTGGCAAAAAAATAGCCTCCCTCTTGGTGGAGGCTCAAGACCTAAGTCACCTGACCGATCTTCCAGAAGTCTTGATAGAAGCAGGGTCCCCAGTGGCCCCCTATTACACACCTCGGAAGGTGGACGGTACTCCGGCCAAATTTCTCAATGCAAAACCTGTGACCGATCTCAGCAAATGCACCCAGTGTGGGACCTGTGTCGAAGTCTGTCCTATGGGCTCCATCGATCCAGCAGATGTGACATCAACCCCTGGTACCTGCATTAAGTGCCAAGCCTGCCTGCGATATTGTCCGACCGGAGCGAAGACTTTTACGGACCCGGATTTTCTTTCCCATGTCAAGATGCTTGAGGAGAACTATACGAAACGAGCTAATCCAGCTTTTTACGTGAGCAGAGATGGAGTATTTTCTGCAAGCTAGAGGTGAAAGTTGCCTAAAGCCCCGCCTAAAGCACCGCTAAAGTCGCACCTAAAGCTCCGCCTAAAGGGACGCCTAAAGCACCGTCTAAAGCCCCGTCACCGCTAGGGCGCCGATGTAAACTGATGGCAAATAATCCAAGGATCTTGTCAGAATCAGGTCGGATCCCACAGCCTCAATGTTCTGTAGGACGTCTAAGAGATTCCCCGCGATGGTGATCTGGTCGACGGGGGGGCCGATCTGCCCGTCCACGATCTGAAAGCCTTTGGCTTTCAAAGAAAAGTCGCCGCTGACGCTGTCGATACCTGCATCCAAAGCTTCCAGACTCGTAATGTATAGGCCAAAAGCGGCCTGGTCTAAAAGGCTTTTTTGGTCGAAGGGCCCTGGCTCCATGGTTAGAAAGCGAATGACGGCATAGGTACTCTTCTTGTAGTCCCTATAAGCGTTGCCAGGCCGGGCCCATTGGCTTTGCCTAGCGGACGTGATGGTTTGCACGTATTCTTGTAAAATTCCATTTTTCACGAGGGCCATCTTTCTGGTGGGGACCCCTTCATCGTCAAAAGCCCGGGAAGCTGGGTTTTTGGAGCTGGTGGGGTCGTCATACAAGGTCAGCAGCGGGGAAGCGATCTTTTGGTCTTGCTTGCCCGTCAGGAGGGAGCTATGCTCCAGAGCTGCCTCTCCGGATAAGTGAGCGCAGAGGGCAGCATTCAGGAAGGTCCCCCAGGCGTTTGCTTCTAAAATAATAAGATAATCACCGGTTGGGACTGGTTTAGCCCCAAAATAGCCTATAGCTTTCTTCACCGCCTCTTGGGCCATCTCCCGGGCCATCGTCCTGTCCAAATGCACCTGCTCTGCCGCCTGGAGTATTTGTTGCTTTGCTGTTGTCTTGTCCAAACGTCCCTGCTCTGCCGCTTTGCCTATCCATCCCCACTCTGCCGTTTTGCCTATCTGTCCCCACTCTGACACTTCCAGCCTCGGTAGAAAGCGAAAGGCCCCACCACTTTGCATTTCATCTTCATGACGCAGAAGCACCGAAAGATTTAAGTCTCCCCTCATCCAGCTCGTATGACGATTCAGCACCAAGGTGTTTACCAGCTGAATTTCTTGAGATTTATACCAAAAACTAGCGTTGATCTCCTCGATTTTATCTATGGCTTTGATTTTTTCACAGATGTCCCGGGCCTCAGAGGTCAGCTCAGCTAGAAAGTCTAGATATCCATCCACCGAAAACCCTGGGTCTGGCAGGTCGCTTGAGAGCTCTAGGTCCGGCAGCTTATCCGGGCACGCTTGTGACTTCCACGGTCCCCTCGCTTACCCTATCCGGCCTTACTGTATCCTCAGATCTGATTGCCCTACCTTCCTCCTCCCTCGTCCACTCGGTTAAATTGGCATCTTCTGGTCCATAGAGTCTTCGATAAGGGTGCGGGGGAATAACCTGGATCATTTCTTCCAGTCGCCTCAACAAATACTCCATCGCCTCTTCATCTAGCTTTTCCGTATAAGCCTGGGCCCAAAATTCCCCCCGGTGTACGACCAATTCAGCCCCGATATATTCGTCTAGGTCGACTTTGTTGAGCTCCCCCTGACGCATATGCCAGGATTCTACCCGGCTTTTATTGTAGTAGATCTCCGCACCGTCGTAGTTCTTGGATGCCTTGGCAAGGCACGCCTCTATCCATTCCCTATCTTCCATGGCCCTTCCTACCTTCCCCCAACGGTCAGCTCTTGGACCCGCAGCGGGGGCTGCCCCATCCCAACGGGAATTTCACCGCTTACAGCCCTGCAGCCTGCAGGAACCAGAAGTAAATCCTTGCCCACCATATCAATTTTCTTGAGGACTTCCGCCCCCTGGCCAATGATGATGGCGCCCCGAACTGGGTCCGTAATTTGCCCATTTTCAATGAGATAGGCTTCCATGACGCCAAAATGAAAATTTCCACTAGCGACGTTGACCGACCCGCCCCCCAATTTCTTGGCGTAGAGCCCGTATTGGGTGGCTGCCAGCATTTCTTCCCAGGTCGACTCCCCCGGAGCAATATACGTGTTATTCATCCTCGATACCGGGGCAAAGTGAAAGGACCTCCGCCGACTCGACCCTGTTGGAGCAAGACCCAGGCTCTTCCCGCTTAGCCTGTCGACCAGATAGGACTTCAAAATGCCCTTTTCAATCAAAACATTTTTTTGGGTAGGGGTGCCCTCGTCATCGTAGTTTGAGCTCCCCCATCCTCCACAAATACTCCCGTCATCGATTGCCGTGACTAGGGGCGAGGCAATGGCGGTGCCAAGTTTTCCAGCATAGACGGAGTGACCTTGGGCGACTTGATAGGCTTCTAGGCCGTGTCCACATGCCTCGTGAAAGAGGACCGCTCCAGCTCCTCGGTCTAAAATGACTGGCATGGTTCCCCTGGGGGCATAGGAGGCGCAGGTCATGGCAATAGCTTGGCGTGCGGCCTCTCGACCTAGGGCCCGGGCATCCAACTGTTGACAGAATTCCCAACCTTGAGCTGCCGCCTGAATGGCTTCCCCAAATTCTTTGCGCTTGCCATCCCCTGCTACCACTCCAACATGGATTTGAATCCTGGGCCGCCGATCTTCTACCCAGAGCCCCTCCGAGTTGACAATCAAGACCCTCTGGTCTTGCTCAGAATAGACGCAAGAGGCCATTTGGACGGTAATCGCAAAGGCCATAGCCGCATCATGGGCTTCTCGGAGGAATTGGGCCTTTTCCCGCAGGGAAATCTCTTGAGGTTCAATACGGACCGGCATCAAGCCCCGATCCGGCTCTGGTGCCCGGAGCTGAACCCTGGGCTGCCTTGGGCCCGCCTCTAGTCCGGCATTAGTCTCTGTGTCGACACCTGGCATATCTTTGTTGCAAGAATCAAGCGTCAAGTTAGTTAGGGCTGCCTGGGGACTCTTATTGAGGGCCCTTGCCGTATCTTGGACCAACTTGCTTAGGTTGCCGGGGCGGAGGTCTGAAGTTGACCCATAGGCCATCTGGAGACCACGAATGAGCCGTAAGCCGAGTCCATAATCTCGCCCCTCTTTCATCCTATCCACTCTCCAAGATTGATAGACGAGAAAAGACTTCGTCGAATCCTCAACAAATACTTCTGCAAAATCAGCTCCGGTACGAAGACTTTCTTCTAAAAGCTTTTGGATCAGATCTCTCGACACCATGGGCATTCATCCTTTCTCGTGCGTGGCATTCCAGAAAGAATTTATGGCGTCCTCTGGCTTGTGACACCATAAATATCCATTGAATATTCGTTTTCCGTTTTCATGCGGACGGGATCCATCCATTTTACATGACCGGGGCGATATAGCCAAGCTCCATGGCCTTGTTGTAGGCCTCCAAAAGATTATTTACCCCTAATTTCCCATAAATATTAGCCATATGATTGTAAAGGGTCCGTTCGCTAATGTAGAGACGCTGCGCAATCACTTTTTTATTCTCTCCACTGATGAGGGCCTTCAGAACCTCGACTTCCCGGTCCGTCAGATCATCCGCTGAGGCTTGCCCTGACCCTGGTGGCGGCATTGATTGGGGACCTTGTTCCTCTGCGACCCTCCGCAAATGTTCCATCAGTTCGTCCACTTCCACGGACTTACACAAGTAGTCACTGGCTCCAAGTTGCAGGGCCTTTTTTTGATAGTGTGATTGGTCGTAAGAACTGAGGACCACTATTTTTTGATCGGGGGATTGCCTCCGTACCCTTTCGATGACTTCAAAGCCGGTGGCTTCGGCCTTGAGATTAATGTCAATGAGGACGATATCGTAAGAATCCTGGGCGAGAGCGGAAAAAAAGGCGGGAATATTTGTAACAAAATGACAGAATTCAACATCTTTTTGGCCTGCTAAGAGGGCTTGAATGGACTGTGCAAAGAGCTTATGATCGTCCAGCAGCAAGAGTCTCATCAATCCTCCTTCCATAGGCCTTGATCCTCCTTCAAGATAACTTGGGTCGTGAGAATCTGGTTTTCCAGCTGATAGGTCATGGTGCCAGCATACTTTTCGACAAGAAGCCTCACAAGGAGGAGGCCTCTTCGGGAATCTTGAATTTTTTGCAAATCATCCTTCTTCGCCCCATCACTTTCCAGTTCGAGGCGAATTTCACCTTCTTCCTGGCTAAGTTTGTAGATGATATAGCTGCCATGCGAATGTTTGTAAATATTATTGACCAGCTCTTTGGTGATAATACAAAGGGCTCTTCCTAAGGTGAGGGAGGATGGTTGGCTGTCATCGAGGGCCATGGAGACTTCAATATTCCAGTTAGAAGTGGGATATAAGTGTGCCACGTCTTCTAAGACCGAGCGTAACGATTCGTTCAATGGGAGGTCATCCAATAGGGTAGACCGATAAAACTGCATAATATAGCGGGCCTTTGTATCTAATTCTCCTAACAAGGTCCGGGCCAAGCTTAGTTGGGGGTCAGCTAGAAGTAAAAAATTGCGGGCAGCAAGGACATCCTGCAAAATATCATCATGGATGATCCTAGCAAATTCATCCCGCTCCGCCGTCATGAGTTCAGCAATATAGGAAAACTGCAAGATTTTTTCATAAGTGCTATGTTTTTCTTTCAAGAATAAAATAAGTTGAAATTCACAAGCAAGAAAGAGAAAGTGCAAGAACATCCCTGTCATAAAACTTGAGAGGTCCAAGAGCCTAATCATCAGGAGACTAGCTAGTAAGAGCCCCAGCACGAACCATGTCACCATCTGATTGGATATTGGAAGAAAAGTAATCAGGCTTTTGCTAGTTTTTCTCAGGGCGTTCCTCAAGTTCGCTCTCCAGTTTAACCCAAAGCCCAGCCCTAAGCTTAACCCTAGGCTTAACACTAGCAGGGCGCAGGACAATAGGATCCAGAAAAGCCGGAAGGGCAAGGATCGATACAGGGTGAGGCTAAGTACTATGACTGCAAATATTCCAGCAACCAAAGAACTTTTTTGTAGGCGCTTTTCACCGGCTATGCAGTCAAGAATCAAGGCGTTGAGCATAGCAAGGACGAGGAGCATAATGACGTTGAGGTGAAAATCGTCTTGGAGGAGTATGTGATTCTTATAAAAGCTGGCCCATAGGATGAGGCTTACAAGGTGGGTTATGAGAATATAGACTAGGTGGCGAATCATAGCTAATAGTAACTCTGGATGAGCCTTTCCTTATTGATGGGCAGGGCAGTGATGGCAATGATGAAAAAGATCAGCCCCGTCTTGCAGAGCATAAAAGCTGGTACTGTCTTAGTGGCATTATAGCATAAAAAAGCAATAGCCAGGATTACGAAGAAAATAAGGGACAGGAGGATTTGGAAAGAGTTAACCTTGTTCATGTTTTCTACCCGCATGCAAGTCACTACCATCCAGATCGCCAGCGCAAGATGTTGCACCAGGATATAGACCAGGAGCCAGGGGGTCATCTGGTTCCGCAAGAAGGCGTAGCTAGGTAAGAGGGTGCAAGTCGTAACTATTAAAATACTGCTGACATAGAGGGTGAAAATCTGCCATAGAGATAGGCCATTGGCCAATAGGAACTCAAGTCTCTTTGTGCTTTTGTCTGGAATAAGGGTAAATTTAGCATATTCCAGGGCAAAGTATAGGAACAGAAGAAAAAGCCCCTCGACTCTTAGGACAGCATTCATTTGAGGGGCTAGGATATCGGGATCGATGGCCTGGCCCTGGGCAAGAAAGCTAAGGATGAGGCTCATCACCATCATGAGGACGGTATTTTCATGGACCAAACGCTTTATTTCTTCCCATAAGAGCAAGCATAGAAGCTTAACAGACTTAGGTTTCATAGGCGCTCCAGGTGAAAAATAACCTCGGAAGAGATCTTCCGTAAGCGAGGAAAGGATAAGGCCATAAAAAGGCCTGCCAGGAGACTATTCACAGCGATCAGGGTAGAGGCTAAGGAAAGGCCTTGCTGGTTTAGGAAATCCAAAAGGAAGGTTGAGCCATTGCCGAGCAAAAATATGAATAGACAGCCTAGGAAGAGGATCATTTGCCTGTATAATTTGAAATTTTTTCTGGTGAAGGCTGTAACATTCAAAAATAGGGTTTCAGCGTAACACAAGAGGTTGGATGTGACAAAAATAAGAATATAAGGCCATATTCCATCCTGAAAAGGGAAAAACATGAGTATAAGGATATAGAAGAGGCCAGGCCCCAGGGAGCCAAGACGCCACATTTCAAAAGTGTAAGTACGAATCAAGGAAGCCATGTCAATCCCACTGGATAGGAGAAATTCGATCCTTTTACTTTGTACATCCTTGATGGTCAAATTCACCACCATGGCATTGCTTGCTATAAAAGATAAACCCAAGTGCAAACTATAGAGGACAAGAAGAATATAGGGCTCGCCACGGGGAGTCAGCAGTCCACGCTTGAGTACGTACCAAAAACCTAAGCCCAGCATGGAGGTACATAGTAGGGAGATCCAATAGTCTCCTGTCCTTAGTAGATAGTAGCGCGCAGCCTGGGCAATGTTTTTTTTAGATCCGGTATCTTGAACAAGTCTTTTATGGAAGTTCTCAGTCTGAATGCTATTCTTATGCGCTCCGGTCGAATGAATATGAATTTTATTGTCTTTCATTTTCTTCCTCTTTCTATAAATAACTCCTCTAGACTCCTTCCGTGGAGAGCAGAAATAGTCTGGTGAAAGATAAGCTTGCCATCCTGGATCATGGTTACGGTATCGGCCACCTTCTCAATTTCTCCGAGATCGTGACTCGTTATAACGATCATTTTCCCTTCATTTTTCAACAGCGCAATGAGTTTTCTAATTTCCACCCTGGAAATGGGATCCACCCCGCTCGTGACCTCATCTAGGAAGAGAATATCACGATTCATCATGATAACGATCAGTAAGGTGAGTTTGCGTTTCATACCTTTCGAGTAGGTCGATACTTTTCGATCCAAGTCCTTTGTCATATTAAGCAAGCCTGCATATTCCTCTAAATGAACCGGCTCATAGGCAAAATATAAGCCAAAGAGTCTGATGTTCTCCAAGCCGGTCTTGTCCTCATAGAGGTAGTCATTCTCCAAAAGCATGGCATGGCTACCTTGAACATCAACCCGTCCGCCATCGATTTCATAAAGGCCCGTGATAATCCGTAACAGGGTCGTTTTTCCTGACCCATTGGGCCCGACGATAGCATGCACCTGCTGGCCCTCCAAAGTCAAAGAAAAGTCTGCATAAATCTCCTTATTTTTAAAACTTTTACTTATTTTCTCGATAATAATGCTACTCATAACAAGCTCCTTTAAAATGTATAAGCAGATAGGAAGCGTAGCTGTTATGGGCCAGAGCAGCTTTCCAGGCTCAGACCTAACAGTTAGCGTCCACTTTCATATCAGAGTCTAGCCCCCCTAGCTCAGCCTGTCATGAGTATTTTCTGCAAATCTTGCCTTTTACAGCCTGGACTGTTAGCATAATCCTACGATTTTGCCAGCTATTTAGGCTCTCATTTAGTTAGCTGCTTAGGCAATCGTTTAGGCTGTCACTAAGGCAGTCATGCTCTCAGTTAAGCAGGAGGTTCAGCCTTGTCCCTTATACCTTTTGAATATCACAAACTAGGGCTCTTGAAGCCCTTCGAAGAAACCGTTCTTTTCAGCCATTCCCCAAGGAGACAAGAGCTCCTGTCCTTCTTAGAACCTCAGATTGCCAGCCTGGAAGTGGATGAGCGAGGGATTCAGGATCAAGTCATGGCAAGCTGCGCCGGTGATTCCTTTTTAGTGACGGTCTGTAAAGTTTGCTGCGAGCTTGCAGCCGCCAAAGCAGGCCTAGCTCTCACGGTGCCTTCCAATGCGCACGCCCTTAGCCCTTCCGATCCTCTATCGGTTTTGACATCCGGGGCAGATTGTACTCCCCCTCCTAAGACCCTCTATATCAGTGCTGACACGGCGGTGGTCTTTCACGGGGAAATCCTGAATAAGCCCAAGACAAAGGCCGAAGCCGAGCAAATGTTCCGCTCCTACCTGGGCAACTCCCACGAGGTGGTTACGGCAGTCTGTCTTCGGATGGATTCTGGCTTTGAGCTTTTCGCCTGTACCACGACCGTGCATTTTGCCCCCTGGTCGCCCCCTCTCGAACGTCCCATCCAGGCCTATCTAGCCTCTAGCAAGCCCATGGATAAAGCTGGTGCCTACGGTATCCAAGAGCTCGATCCCCGCCTCATCATGGGAATCGAAGGCGATATCCATACCGTCATTGGCTTCCCCGTAGCCGAATGCTTCCGTCGCATCGGCCCCTTTTGCCCCCCTGCCCTCAACAAATAATCCCTCGTTGCCCCCTCGGATTCTCATTCTCCTAGGCTGAACAGACCATGAAAGTTGATATAAGCAAGAAAGCTCGCTTCAACGTGAACGTTTGTATAGTATGGTGGATAATCAGAACAAGTCTACCCGCTCCAACAGGAAGTCGATGAGATTGCAGTGAAAAATGCCGGTATCGTCATAATAACTATGAGGCACATCCATGCGTACTATGATCTTTTTGAAGAAATCTTTGGTCAGCATCAATGATGTCAGCTCCGAAGATTCTTTTTTATCGGTATCCATGCAAAAAGCAGACTGAAGATAGATTTTCTTATCTGCATCGTTCACTACAAAATCAATTTCTTTCTGAATTTTCGTGCCGTTCGACCGGTCCCAAACCACACCGACATCAACGGCATACCCACGCCGCAGCAGCTCCGTATAAAGGATATTTTCCATGATATGACCGGGGTCGTATTGGCGATAATTTAACCTGGCATTTCGGAGCCCGATATCCGTATAGTAGTATTTGTTCGGGTACTTGAAGTAGCTTTTTCCCTTAACATCATACCTTTTGGCCATGGAAAGCAGGAAGGCGTCTATGCTGTATTGAATATAATTTGAAACCATTGCCGGATTAATCTTCTCGTTTTTCATGGATGAAATGCTATTGGCGATATTGGTCGGATTCGTGAGTGAACTGATCTGGGAAGCAAGGAAATCCAGAATATGATTGAGAATGTCTTCCCGCTCAATCTTGTTTCTCTCCACAATATCTTTGATATAGAGCTCGCTATAAAGAGAAAGCAAATAATCCTTCTTGTCTTTGTTGTCTTCCAGAGTAAGTAATCTTGGCATACCGCCGTAAAGCATATAGGTGTCCAAGGCTTTTCGCTCGTCTCCTCCTACGGCTGAATAATATTCCGCAAAGGATAAGGGGAAGACATGAATTTGTGTGGCACGCCCACGAAACTCTGTTGCGACGTCTTTGGAAAGGCCCTTAGAATTACTACCCGTGACATAAACGTCCAGATTCTTATATGCCTTGAGTTCGTTCAGCATATCGTAGATGGATACTTCAATATCTCCAGCTTCCTGATCCACAACTTTCGTAGTGAGCTGAACTTCGTCGATAAATAGGTAGAACTTTTCGTCTTTCTTGTCCTGAATCAGACCTTCTACATATTCGCAAAGGGTAATGGGATTCCTGAATTTATAATAGCGGCGCTGATCCAGCTCGATTCTTAGAATATGATCTTCTGGAACATATTGAGAGAGGAGATAGTTAAAAAATAGGTCAAAAAGCAGGACAGACTTGCCGCATCTGCGTATCCCCGTGATGACTTTGATCTCACCATTCCACATACTATGGATCAGGCGGTTCATGTAGGAGTCTCGTTGAATCATATATTTTACCTCTTACTTAGGACAAATATGTCGTAACTTCTATATGAAATATGCCACATTCATTGAAAAAGCGCAAGATCATAAGGCGTTGAGCAAGCAGCGCATGGGGTTTATATTTCTCCTGATGCCTGGCTAGATGCTATGTATCTCTTGCACCTGCGCTGTACTCAGGCCGTATTCTCACATGAAAGCGCCTTGTTTTTCCATGATTTGACTGACCGGGAACCGAATCCCTATACAATTACCGTCAAAACTGGCTACAACCCCAGCCAGCTGACAGCGGACGGCATCAAAGTTTATACCATTAAGAAGAACCTGCACGGGATTGGAATTGTTACGATGAAAACCCCCTTTGGCAATCCTGTTTCGGTTTATAATGCGGAGCGTACCATCTGTGACCTAATCCGCAGCCGCCGGGGGATTGAGATTCAGACCTTACAAGATGCACTCAAGCAGTATACAAAAGGAAAGGATAAAGACTTGCAAAAGCTCATGCACTATGCACAAATATTCCATGTCGAAAATACGCTTCGCCCATATTTGGAGGTACTCTTATGATTAAGACTATCTTGGCGCTCTTTTGTGAGACCGACTGTCGGCAGTTCAAAGATTGGATCTGTAATCTTCCCTCTATGAACTGATCCACAATCTTTCCTTGGTATTTCTTTCCATTAGGGTATAATACCTAAATAAGTAAGGACGAGCAAAAGAGGGGAGAGAAGCATGAGTACAGAAAGTATAAGTCCAGAAAACATGGGTTCATACAACAATACACCAGCTCTGAGATTTAAAGGATGTGAAGGGGCGAGGGAAGAGAGGAAGCTGGGGGAGGTTGCTGAGCGTTTTAATCACTTGCGAATTCCCGTAGCATCCAATCTTCGAGTCCCAGGTAGAACTCCTTATTATGGACAAATGGAATTCAAGATTATGTAGAGGGTTATACGCATGATGGAGAATTTGTTTTGCTGGCGGAAGATGGAGCAAATGATCCCTTGAATTACCCTGTCACTTACGTTAATGTACAAATTTGGGTCAATAATCATGCCCATGTTCTACAGGGAAAGGACGATATCCTTGATAACCGATTTCTTGCCTTTGCGTTCAGTCAATTACGATTGGGATCACTTCTTGTGGGCGGAAGTCGTCCAAAATTAAATTCTGGGACCCTGGTTAATCTTGAGCTAAGATTTCCAACAATAGAAGAACAGAAGATAATTGGCTCGTTTTGCGCAGATCTCGACAGACTCATCTCCCTCCAAGAACAAAAACTTGAGAAGCTCCAATCCTTCAAGAAAGCCATGCTCATTAAGATGTTTCCGCAAAAGGGAAGCAGGGTTCTGGAGATACGATTTCGGGGCTTTGCAGAGCCGTGGGAGGAAAGAATGCTTGGAGAAATTGCTAGTAAAGTTGCTGAGAAAAATGTAGGCTTACAGTATCTGAGACATTTACAAACTCGGCAGAATATGGAATTATCAGCCAATGTGATTTTTTTGATAACGCTATCTCAAAAATCTCTAGTTTAAGTCAACAGAATCTTCATTTACTACAATTTTAAAGAATTTAAATTATGA
>CAKZWV010000049.1 GCA_937922005.1 uncultured Clostridia bacterium
TCGTGGTGTTAGCAGCAGTCACAGGAGCCTGAGCAGCAGGAGCCTGGATCTGAGCCTGAGGAGCGGTAGCAGCGTCTACCTTCTTCTCTGTAGGAACTTCTTTGGCAGCAGCAACGGCTTTGTCATAGAAGATTCTGGCACAGAAATCACCATCTTTGCGCTCTTTTCTAAATTTGAGGCCATGCCAGTCATAGCCAGAAAGCAATCCCTCAATTGGTTCTTCGCCACTGTAGTACTTGACTTCTCTGAAGGTATACCCTTGTTCATTAATCTTTTGGATACGGGTCTTAAAGATATCAGGCAGGTTCATAAATGTCCAAGAATGTTGCAGAGAAGCCCAGACTTCATAAGGAACAGAGACAATTTCAGTTAGATCAGATCTTGTGCCTTCAGGGAAGATGTGAATGGTTTCAATCTTAATGGCGCGAGGAACGACGAAGACAACAATATCAGCTTTGTATTCATTCATGGCTTCGAGGTAGGCTGTTTCAGCCGCTCTCTCCAGGTATGCGCCTCTGTAGAGAAGAACAGGACTGATAGTCTTGGTAGCAAAGCCAGCATATAAATATTCGTCTTTTACATTTGAACGGTTATAGAAGATCTCAGAGGCTTCTTTTTCAGATTGGAATCCATTTTTGATTTCCAACGTATAGAGTCTATCGTAGACAAATTTATCGTTGTGGATATCGTAAGGGATAATGTTATAAGACTTGAATGTCGGAGCTTCTTCCTCGGCCTTTTTCCCCTCAAAGGTCAACGTCTCTTTAAGATTCGCATCTTCAACTTCTTTTGGGCAATACAATTGGATCGTAGCCTCTAGAGTATTACTCTTAGTTGTAACAACCGGGAGAAAAAGAGAAGTCAGATCTTCACTATTTTCACCAAGAATTTGTAATTTGCTTAGGTCAAAACTTTCTCCAGGTTTACCAGAAATTTTCTTATTTTCGACTACTGTTCCATTATACATAAGCTTTCCAATCTTGACTGTAATCGGATCAACAGCCAACACCGGCAGACTCCCTAGTACGAATAGAGCCACTAACGGTAAGATTACCAGTAGCTTTTTCACTTGTTTCATAGTTTCCTCCTATTTGGATAGTATTTTCAAAAGTTTTAGCTAGAAGGATTGCCGAAGGCCTTCCTTCATTGCAAAACTATGATAACACAGTGATTTGTAACTCGCCAGGTACTTATGTCCTCTTTTCGTAAGGTAAAAGAAAGGCCGTAGATAGGCCGTTACAGACTTGTTAGGCAAATATTCCAAAAGAATTCCGCCTAAAATGAAGAATTCTCAAAATCCCCATTTGGCGGCCTCTTCTCTACGTTCTAGAAATTCTTCCTCAGCAGACAATCCCCCCTCTTCCGCCCTCTCTCTAATAAAGCTGCCTGTTCACCGACTTGACATCTTATTCCACAATCATAACTCTATACAAATGCGAACATCCCGTGCCTCATTCATGTACTTATATACTACATGGGGAAATCACAGACTTCCCCGAGATGGCAAAGGAGATGGATATGAATTCAAAAATTTGGTTAATTTGCGGAATTTAGGGCAGATAGGGGTACAATACATCACAGAAGCGCCGGAGTATTTGCAGGAGTTGATGCTTTTGGATCAGAGCGGGGCAGGGCTCCAGTTGTTGGGGAATTTTCTGAATTCGCTTATTGATCTCGAGGCGGATATCAAGATGGGCGACGGCATTGAGGAAACGACTGAGCCCTTATACACCCGCAACGTCTGCCGCCTGCGCAAGCTGGAGACGCAGCAGGGAACGCTCAACCTGGGGATTCCGACTTACAGCGACGGGTCTTCTAAGACGGCGCTTTTTGAGCCGGACGCACAAAAAAGCGATCGGCTTTTGCTCCCCATGATGAAGCTTCTGGCGCACGCCTCCATGCGCGACACGGTTGCAAGTTTCGCAAAGGAGCTCTGCCAACTTTCCCTGCCTAATGACGCCCTTGACGATCTAGTCTACGATTATGCGCACTTCATCTGCGATTTCTAGAAACGGCCCTTGGAGCAGGCCTATCCGTACGTGCTTCTGGCTGAGTCTTTGGTTCATACCAAGCATACGAATTGGAAGGCTGCGCGGGTGCATTTGTACCTGGTGGTTGGCCTCCGTGAGGACGGGGTCAGAGAGGTTCTTTCATATAGGGTCACAGAGGAAGATCCCAGGTTTTCCCGTCCGCAAATATTCCTCGAACTCTTCGAACGGGGTCTCCATGGGATCCATATGTTCATCGCCAAGAGCAACATCGATTCAATGCCTCGAGCATCAGGATGCGATTTGGGAGAAATATGGCAAAACGGCTCCGAAGGCGATGGAATATTTGTCTGCGAATCAGACAGAGCTCGTCGCTGCCTATCTTTTGCCGGACGCCCTCTGCAAAAAAATGGGGAGCAAGCAAGCGATCGAGTCGGCAAGTACCATGCTTGATTTTGGGTTGTTGTAAGAGCAATACGGAAGGCGAGGCTAATCTTTGCTGAAGCGTTTGCAGTGGAGACTTCGGGATGTCAAAATGTAAAGGGTCTATGTTTCAAAACTAATCTTTGCCGAAGCGTTTGCGGTGGAGGCCGTTGGGACCGAAGACTTCGTCCGACTTCTTCATGGGCCAATCGCATTCTTGATTAAGCTTAGTGATTTTTTGTTGAGATTTCCGGAGCTGCTTTTCCAGGGTTTTAATTTCATTGTCTTGGGGGGAAGGAGCGGTGGGTTCTGCAAAGATTTTAGAGAGATTGGCAAGGTATTCTTCATGCCATCTGGTGATCGTTGCCGGATCGAGCTGGTAGGAGGCGGCTAGGTCGTTGAGGGACTTGTTGCCGCTTTCGAGCTCCCGAACCACTTTCGCCTTGAATTTGCCGCTATAGGCGTCGTTTGTGTTATTTTCTGGCATGGTACCGTCGTTTTCCTTATTCGATGGCATGGTATCGTCATTTTTCTTATTTGCCGCTATGGTATTTCCGTTTTTCTTATTGGTTGGCATGGTATCTCCTCATATCTGTGTCAGGTGTTTCTCTCGGTTTTCTTCCAGGGTCAAGTCGGTAGAAAGTACGCCAAACAAGGACTTGGCCATTACGACCCGGTCCAGCTTAGGGTTGGTTAGTTTAGCAACTAGCTTGCCATTGCGGGTAATATAAATATCTTCGTTTTCTGCAAGTGATAAATACTTGCCGAGATTTTCCCTAAGATCGGTGGCAGTGATAGACGCAATAGACATGCAACAGGACCTCCTTTGTTTATCTGGCATCTGTATTTCAATAAAATATCGTTATCGTACGTTTTTTCCAAGCATCTCGTACGTTTCAAATCATGCGTGTTGACGGCATAACTAAAGCCAAATATAACGATTTCAATACAGAATGGCTCCGATAATGATCGACTTGCCTTAATATATATAGTACGCCGGTGCAAATTAGATTCATCTTACCGGTTCTAGTTCTAAGACTAGATCATAGAGAATTGATGCCTAAGAATTCTTCTTCTGAGGAATTCCAGGCTCTTTTTTTACTTCATTTCAAGGAACAGGATTGTTTTTAGGCAGGCATCGAT
>CAKZWV010000050.1 GCA_937922005.1 uncultured Clostridia bacterium
GTAAAGCTGGACCAGAATGGTTTTTCCACGCTCAGCCCTTCGATGATTCCAGTCCCTCTCAAGGCCAACACCTGGAGATGACTTGTCAAGTCTTGCCAAAAGACATGGTTCAAAACCAAGACCTTGAGGTCAGCTTATTTTTACAGCAGGCTGATCCGCAGGGGAATAGCCCTCATTATCCATCTAAGCCAGTCCGCACATTAAAGGTCACCGAATCTGTTTTGATGAAGGGCTACGGTGGTTTGGCGGAGCGGGGGAGATACGCTGATCCCATCAAGCTTCAGGATTTTGATCCGGAACAAAAAGCTTGGCCCATACGAACCAAAGATGAGAACGGAAAAAAGCTTCGCTTTTGCGATGTTTATATGGCCCTACATTCTTACCCCCTCGTTTTTCATTCAGATCCAGCAGATTATAGCAAAAACGAAAAAAAAATCTGGGTATGGTATCAGCATCCCTTAGATACCCTTAATGAAGTAAAAACAGCTCCCTCTAAGCCAGATAGCATTAAAGGCGTTGAAAAAGAAGAACATCGTACCTATAACTTTCAGGGTTGGTACCTGGATCTAGGAGGCCTTGAAAAGATAAAGGATGGTATGACTATGCCTGACAGTGGGACCATCCACCTTTTTGCCAAGTGGGCACCAGACGATGATAAGGTGACCCTCCGCTTTATGAGCAAGGGGGGCAGCGAGGTCCCTAGTCAGACCATAACTTGGGGTAAAGAAGCTAAAAAGCCAGAAGATCCTATCCGTTTAGGCTACCGCTTCTTGGGTTGGAAGGCCCAAGATCAAGATGGGAAACCCCTGCCATACCTCTTTGACTTCTCACAAAACCTTTATAAAGATACGACTCTAGAAGCGCAATGGGAAGAAGTTACCACACGTACGGTGGTAGTCCGACATGTTTTAGTTTCTGCTAACAATGAAGAGAAAGAACTTTCTTCTAAAGAGTTTGATTATATTCCTGTTGACACCCTCTATACAGCAAAAGCAGAAAAGCAAGAGTCCGCCTCAGGTGAACTTCTATTGCCTGATCATGTCATCAAGAGCATCATGGTACCTAAAACAGGTAAAGCAGAAATCACCTTCTACTATAAACCGGTTCCCAGCGTTAATTATCGAGTCCATTATATTTCCTATGAGGTTACAAACGGAAAAGTTACAGAAAAGCCGGTCCATGATGAAAAGGTTGAAACGACAACAAAGGCCATTGTAACGGAAAAATATATACCAAAGGAAGGCTATATTCCTGAAGAGTACCAACAAGTTCTCATGCTCTCTCAGGATCCTACTGAGAATATTATCACCTTCCATTATTATCAGAAAGAATCCGCCTATTACGATATTGAGTACTATTACGAGACTATGTCAGGTGACTATGTCTTAGGATCAGACCATGATAGGATAACTGCTGAGGAAGGAGCTAAAATTACTTTAACACCTGATGGTCAGCGAACTTTTATGGACAAGACCTATGACTACAACCCAGAAAAGAGTAAAGATACCATTCAAGGTATCGTTTCAGGGATTGGCCATGACCCTCTTGTTTTAAAGGTTTATTATAAACTAGGTCGAGGGACGTATCAGCTAGAGTACCATTATGGTGATGATGATATTGAGACAACGGAGCCTCAAGAAGACTTTGTCGGAAAAACAGTAACAGTAGATCCCTACCCTCAAGATTCTTTAGAGAGACATGGTAAAACTTATATCTTGGACCGTCAAAACTCTATCCTTTCCGGAGAAATATCTAAGGATAATAGCTTGGTGCTGAAAGTTGTATATCTGCAGACGGCAACGTATACAATCGAGTATTATTATGACAGTAAGCTTGGCAAGACAGAGACAGGCAAAGCAACGCTAGTTGGCGATACCGTCTCCGTTACGCCTAAAGAATCAGAAACCTATAATGGCCAGGATTACCAACTAGATAAGAAAACCTCAAAGCTTGAAGGTACCATTGCGGCCGATGGATCCCTTGTTCTGAAGGTTTACTATACTAAAGTGCCTGAACCTACGGAGCCCACGGAGCCTACAGAGCCAACAAAGCCGACACAACCGACAACACCAACTCAGCCTACGCAACCGACTCAGCCTACCCAACCTACGCAACCGACAGAGCCGACTCAACCAACTCAGCCAACCCAACCTACGCAACCGACTGAACCTACACAGTCGACAAAGCCGACACAAACAACACAATCGACGCAACCAAGCAAGACGACTGAGTCAACCCAAGAGATAATAAAGAATCGGATCCACTATCGCTTTTTTGATGGAAAGCAGCTAGTTGATGGATGGACGGATGATGGATATACTCTTACCCCCGGTCAAAACATGGTTACCATTACAGTACCTAAAACAGAGATTCTGGATGGTAAAATCTATGTTCTCGATGAGGAAGCTAGTATTCTAACGAGCCGACTGGTGGATGGGACTTTACCAGATCTGGTGGTTATCTATCGAGCCCAAAAGGCTAGTATGCCCCCCATGCCTGAATCCGTACCCATGTATCCGGATGGCTATGGGCCTGCACCTGGACCCTTACCTGGAATGCCCGGGATGCCGGGAAATTCGGGTGGGACTGCCATTCCCGGAGGGACTCAGGGACAAGTGATCTCTCCTCCTGGTCCTGGTGCTCCTCATCAAGCTGGAACAAATACTCCTGGTCTCAACCAGGCTGCCACACCCAACCAGCAGGTTGTTACAGGTAATACAGCAAATAAACTAGACCCCAATTTGCCTCAAACAGGGGATCTGAGTGGAGACCATATCTGGTCGACATTCCTTTTACTCTGTGTTAGTATGGGACTTTGGGCTTGGACCAAACATAAGAAACATTAAGGAGAATTTGCCATGAAACTAGGCTTAGTGGGCCTACCCAATGTGGGAAAATCAAGTATCTTTAACGCTCTCACCAGCGTTGGTGCCGACGTCGCCAATTACGCCTTTTGCACTATCGAACCCAACCTGGGCATCGCTACGGTCCCAGACGCTCGATTAACCTACCTCAATGACCTCTATCACCCCGCAAAACTTACGCCAGCAACCATCGAGATCGAGGACATTGCTGGTCTCGTTCGGGGAGCCAGCCAAGGGGAAGGCCTGGGCAACAAGTTCCTGGCAGATATTAGAAATACCGACGCCATTGCCCATGTCATCCGTTGCTTTACGGACCCAGATGTCATGCACGTAGATGGAGAAATCGACGTCAAGCGGGATGTAGCCACCATCAATACGGAACTCATTGTGGCGGATATGGAGTATTTGGAGAGGCAGCTGGAAAAGCTGAAAAAATCAGCTAAGGTGAATCGGGCCTTGGATCCTGCTATTGATCTATTGAATCGCCTCTATGCCTTTTTGGAGGAGGGGCATCCTGCGAGGAATTTTGACTTCCCGGAGGATCTTCCCAAGGACTTTCCAGACCTCTTCCTCCTCAGCTCTAAGCCTGTTATGTATATTGCTAACCTCGATGAGAATGACATCAATAAGGAGGAGGAAAACGTCTATTATAAAGAGCTCATGGCTGTGGCGAAGGAAGATGGATCGCCGATTCTGCCGGTTTGCGCCAAGCTTGAAGCAGAAATGCAAGACCTGGATGAAGAGGAAAAAGCGGAGTTTTTGGCAGATTATGGCCTAAAGGAGTCGAGCCTGGTGCGTTTTGTCCAGGTAGCTTATGATTTGCTGGGTCTCTCCTCTTTCCTCACAGCAGGAGAAGATGAGGTCCGGGCTTGGACCATCCCCAAGGGCTGTAAGGCCCCCAAGGCTGCCGGTAAGATCCATACGGACTTTGAACGGGGCTTTATCAAGGCCGAAGTGGCTTCTTTTGATGATTTGAAGCGACTTGGATCTATGGCCAAAGTTAAGGAGGCTGGGCTCTATCGGATTGAAGGTAAAGAATATTCCGTTCAAGATGGGGATATCATCCTCTTCCGCTTCAATGTCTAGGAACTGGCATTAAGTCACTGTACTAGGCTTTCGGATAAAGGTAAAAGAATGTTTATTTTAGGTATTACAGGGGGAATCGGGAGTGGCAAGTCAACCGTGACGGAGCTCTTGGCTCCCCTTGGTTTTCATGTGTTAGATGCCGATCGGATTTCCAAGGACCTCGCCCTCCATGATCCCGAATTTCAGGAAATCTATGTACAAATTTTTGGACCCGAGGCAAAATGCGAAGATGGATCGCTCAACCGGGCCTTTATAGCAGATATTGTCTTTCGGGACAAGGAAAAGCTGGCACGTTTGGGCAAAGAGACCCACCTTGCCATCATGACGTGGATCAATCAAGAGATTGCAAGGCTCGAAGAAGAGGCTTCTTCGGCCAAAAAGCCCAGTCCGCTCAATATTCTCTTGGATTTTCCCATCCCGGTACACAAAGGTTTTTTGGATCGCTGTGACTTGATTGTGGTGGTGGAAGCAGACCAGCATTTGCGCCTGCGTCGTCTGACCCAGCGGGGCCTCAGTAGTCTGGACGCTAAGAATCGGATGGCCATGCAAATGAGCGATGAAGAATATGCGGCCTTAGCTGACTGTGTGGTAGACAATTCTGGAGATTTAGATGACCTCAAGAGGGAGGTCCAAAGCAAAGTCTACCCCCTCCTCGAAGCTCGGGGAATTATGGTTGGCAAGCCTCTTTCCTAGCATTTTGATGAGGGTAGAACAGCTCAAAACATTCTACCTGGAGACGGCGGAATAAAGAAAGGCTCTGACCGCCCATTTTGGTCAGATCTTGGATCATATCCCCAATATTCCTTGCGGAGAGGGAAAGCGTTTTTTCTGCCCCCTCTCCTTTTTGCATGGAAAGATCCTGGAGGTTGATGGAGGCAGCTTGTAAGGATACCAGGGCATTTCCATAGGCAAGGGGCAGGGTATCTAGTTTTGGGTCTGTACCCCAGCGGACGTAGTTGGCACAAAAGAGCTCATAGAGATCTTCTAACAAAAAGCCTCGATAATGGGGAGAAATCTGGTCCAAATGCTCGTAGAGGTCTTGGACGGGCCATCCCTTATCTTGGCAGAAGCTGAGACTGTAGGGATCTGAGACTAAAGGAATGAGTTCTCTCTTTTCTGGAAAAGCCTGGAAGAAGGCGTCTGTTGCCGGGCCCAAGGTCACATAAGGTGGGGCATAGAGGCCGAGCAGATCTATTGGGGTAGTTTCGTCTGAGGGATAGATTTTCAGGAAAACTTCTCCCTGGAAGAAGTCTCTTATGGAAGGATCCTCAGCTGAAATAAAGCGCAAGGATCTTGGCGAAGTTGGGCTTGGGCTGGATGGAGCAAGGCTTGGGCCAGCTTGGGAAAGGCTGGGGCTGGATGGGGAAAGGCTCGGCTTTCCTGCAGGGATTGAAGATCCTGGAAGGAAGGCCAAGTCGTGGTAAGCAGAGAAAAGAGAAAAATAGGGTTGGGGGACGCCTTTAGAACTAGCAGGGCTGAGGGACTCAAGGGCTTCTCTCCCTTCTCGGCAGGCTTGCATAAAAGGTTGGCCCAGATCATCAGCTTGGGCCAGATTTTGAAGCTGATCTTCGACTTGTTCGCTGTTTGGGCTGGTATGATCCTCTGGACCAAACAGGGGAACGGCGGGGTAGAGTTGGGTCATAAAACGTGCAAAGTAGGCAACATCCTTATAGGTTTCAAGAGAAGATTTACAAGCTTTACTGAGCTTAGTTTCGGAAAGATGAGAAAAAATATCGTCGAGTGTGGAGTATTTGCTCAAGAGAGATTGGGAGCGCTTAGTACCAAAGTGGGGCACGCCCATGATGCGGTCCGAAGAATCGCCGGTGAGGGCCCGGTAGGTTAAAAAGGCCGATGGTGGAAAGCCCTGGTCAGCAGTGAAGGAGGCGACGGTGACGGGGTCTTTCTGGTTGGGAACGAGCAGATGCACGCCCTCATCTAGGAGTTGGCTCAGGTCGCGATCGCTTGAAAAAACGAGGACCTCTGGGATTTCAATGGTTTGAGCTAGCTGACAGAGGGTTGCCACGCAGTCGTCCGCCTCAAAGGTGGGGGCTTCGACGTAGGGGATGCCAAGGAGGCGAAGGAGCTGTTTCAGAACAAGAAATTGCTCGTGAAAGCTGTCCCGGTATTTCATTTTTTGACCACGTCGGCCCGTTTTGTAGAGGGGGGAAATCCATTTGCGCAGGATTCTTTCCGGACGATCGAAGCAAATGATCAGGCCATCGCAGTTTTGAGTTCGACAGGCCGTCGCCAGGGTCGACAAAAAAGGCCCCAGGGCAAAGTTTTCTCTTCGACACTTTTTCCATGGGGCAAGACGCAAGGCCAAGGCATAGTAGGACCTGCTAAAAATACTGTTGCCATCCACCACCAAGAGGCGGTGAAGGGGCGTTGAATTTGGTGAAATGGGCACAAGGATCTCCTTGAATGGGGCAGCAGATAGGTGCCAGATGGACAGCAGATGGGCGGGACTAGCGGATCAACCAAATCAGCCAGATGCTCAGGGGAAGAAGGAGGCCTAGGAGGGTCCAAGCGACCAGCCAGGCTACCTCCTGCCAGTAGCCGAAAAAGTACTTTTCCTGCTTTTTATTTTGCGACAAATATTCCCGTGCCCCTCTCTCCCTAGCACCGTCTTTCTCATCATTTTGGGAAGGTGAAGGCGAGCCCTGCTGGACAGGGCGTTTGGGCGGCTGGGATTGGCGAGGTCTACGTGATGAACCAGGAGTAGGTACCCTAGAAGACCTAGGCCTGGGTACTGGCGTCGGTGCCGACATCTTGTCCTTCCTGATCCATAAAGGCCCTGAGGTCTGCATTATATTTGGCGTTTAGGGCTTGGACGAGTTCAACCTCATCAAGACCGTGGACTGCTGCAGCCTGGTTAACGGTCTCGTATTGGGAAAGCATGCAGGAAATACACATGAGACCAAATTCATAGAAGACATCGATCAAATTGGCATCCATTTCAAGGACATCAAGAAGATTCATGTCGCCGTGGATGAAACACGGTTCATCATCTAGGGGATCTACGGAACTAGCTTCTGAACTGGCTTCCGACCTGCCTTCTGAGACAGGGTCTGTAGATCTTTGAGTAAGACCCTCTCCCTGACCAATATCTTGGCCCCAAAATAGGTAAAAATGACGAAATTTAGGTAAATATTTCATAAGCGTTCTTTACTCCTTCAAAGGAAGATTATAGGCAAGGAGGGAAAATTTGTAAAGGGAAAGGCAAAGCTGTCGTCTTGACAGGATAATCAAGGGGAAGTAGGATT
>CAKZWV010000051.1 GCA_937922005.1 uncultured Clostridia bacterium
CATTGGGAGCCTCCCTGAAAGGAAATATAACATAAGTGTACCAAAGTGGACAAAATAAGTCAATAGGTAAAGGCAAATTTTTCCTGATATCTTAGGCTTTTTGGGTAAAAATATTTTTTTATTTACCGAAAGTCAGGAGATAAAGTTAACATAATAGGGCTATCTGATATTGCAGAAAATAAATCCCGGACCCACTAGAAAAGTGGATCCGGGATTATTTGTTAGGGTGAAAAGCTGAAAGACGGCCAGGAGGCTCGCTTCGAAGAGCTTTGCCCAACTTAGATGGCAGCTTCCTAAAGGCTGTCACAAGCGCTCAGGAGAAGGCCGTCACAAGCGCTCGGGAAGCTTGCCCTAGCTGCCTAGAAAGAGCTCCTAAAGCCCCGACCGATGATCTGGCTGGTATTTTGAATCAGCATGAAGGCGTGGGGATCCACGGTTTTCACGTGGTCGCGGAGGCTCACAGCCTCGAAACTATTGACGACAGTAATAATGACCGTCTTGGCTTCTCCGCTGTAGTAGCCCCGGGCACTAAAGAGGGTCACCCCCCGATCCAATTCAACCGTAATGTAGTCGCTGATGGCCTTGCCTTCGGTTGTGATAATCATAAAGGCCTTTACCCGATTGAGGGCGTCGATCACGGAATCAACAATCAGCCCCTTGGTCAAAAGGCCCATGACCGACATGAGGGCCGTCTCCAGATCAAATATGAAAAAGCTTCCCAGGGTAATTAGGACATCCGAGACCAAAAGAGCCTTGCCGATATCGAGGGAACTATATTTTTGCACGATCATGGCAACAATATCGGTTCCGCCCGAGGAGGCCTTCTTATTGAAGAGGATCGCCGAACCCGCAGCCGGCAGGAGGACGGCATAGGTCATCTCGAGGAGGGGCATAGAAGTCAGTGGTCCCTTGAGGGGCACCAACCATTCCAACAAGGCCAGTTCAACCGTAAAAATCGAACTGGCGTAGAGGGTGCGCGCCCCAAAGCCCTTCCCAAAAACCATAAAACCTATGGCCAACAAGATGATATTTAAGATATTCGAGATGGTTGTCGCAGAAATCGGCACAAAAGGAGCCAAAAGCACGGCAATACCCGAAACCCCTCCCATGGCAAAGTGATTGGGATATTTGAAAAAATAGACGCCACAAGCAAGGATGATGGTACCCAGGTTGATAATCCAAAAATCCTGCCAGCTAAAGACCTTCTTACCCGCATCTAAGGGGGGTTTGGACTGTCTTGCCTCACCCTCATAGTGGAGGTAGGACTTGGGCTTACTGGGATCGCCTCCTGTCAAGTCCGGCATGGAGCGCAGGGCGTCTTCTTCCGGGAGCGCTTGGTTTAGTTTCTTAGCGTCTTGAACCTTGGTGTCTTGAACCTTGGCGTCTTGAACCTTGGTGTTTTGCATCTTATTGGCTGTTTTCATGGCATCTTCCAGGTCAGTTCCCCCTAGCGGGTTGCCGATAACATCTTGCAAAGGATATCGTAATACTCAAATTGGATGGGATCCTGATCGAGGCCCTTGAGGAATTCGTCACTCACAAAAGCCTTGTCGACGATGAGCTCATAGGCATACTCTTCAAACCAGTCATTGGACATGGAGAAGATCCCCTTGGAGCCAACTTCATCGCCCCAAGAGTTCTCGACCTTCCAGCGAAGGGGCTTCCCATCGGCGTCACACTCGACTCCGGTGATATTCATAGCATGGGTAGCATTCGAATAATCACAGATGAGGCGGTCCTCCTTGGTGAAGGGGATGACGGGGGGCAGGATCTCCTCATAATTGTGGAGATCCGTATCCAGGATGCCCAGCTTGCGGTTCGAATCTTTTCCTACATCGCAGGCAAACCAAGTAGGCTTACCAGCCTTGATGCTCTTTAGCAGGGCCTTGACCATCTCCTCCATAGGCACATTCAAAGCCTTGTAGGGGACCCCGTAAATGCTCGTGGCAAATTCCGACTCTAGGACTCGGCCCTGAGGATACTTGTGGCGGGGGTCGGCAACCAAGGTAATCTTTTCATCGAGCACCTCGTCACCAATGTATTTCTCATAAAAGGCCATGGGGGTCAGGTTCCGGTCTACATGGACCTTCTTATCCTTATCCCGGTAATGGAAATCAAAGGACTTAATCGGCTCTCCAAAGACCTTGACGCAGATATTATAAATATCGGCCAGAGCCTCTTTCTTTACCTTCCGCAAATCTTCCTCTTCCTTGCCTTCCTTGGCCATCGCCCGGATCTTCATGGCATAGGCCTTGATCCGACGGTCAATCTGCTCCGAGAAAGGATCCGAATTCGTAGGATGGTAGGTATCTGGCATGGCCGACTTCGGCACCATCCCATACTTTTTCACTAGGGACTTGAAGAAGTGCCAATAGCCCCCATCTTGAACGGAGGGGAAGTCAAAGAGGGCGTGGAACAGGCGAGAATCATCCGGCTCGTCGACGGTCTCGATGACCCGCTCCAGGAAACTATTGGACTTTTCCAATTTATCATAGAAATACAGGTAGGACTGGGCAAATTCCAGATTTTCTACATTCAATTTATCTATGACAGCTCCCCGCAGCATGTTGAGAGAGGCAAAAATCCAGCAACGTCCACTCTTTTTCTGGTTGGTGATGTCGCCTTGCTTGCACTCATCGGTAAAAAAGAAATCATGGGCCCGGAGACACTCAGGATTCTGAGCGCTATCATCGATGCCCACCGTCGCGATGGCCCCAGCCACCGCCTCATTCTTAGGATCTTTATGGTATTGCTTAGAAAAATCTTCCAGCATCTCTACACTTATACTTTTTTTATCGATCATACATTTTCCTCCTTATGACTCGATCAGCAATATTGTAACAAATGATCCCTGAAATGCCAAAGGCCCCCTCGACACCTTATTGACTTTTTTCTTGTCAACCCCTTATAATTTCCCCCGTAAAAAGGAGGCTACGTCCATGTGGTTAATTTATGCCCTGCTGTGCATGTTGCTTTGGAGCGGGAGCGAACTATTTTGTAAAATCGGCTGTGTCGAAAAAGAAGAACACTTCTCTTCATGGAAAATGGGGATGGCTGTAGGCCTAGTCATGGGCCTCCACGCCATGTATGGAATATTTGTTAAAGGAATCCCCATTTCTTGGGGGATCATCCTCCAGTATGCCCCTGTCTCGGCCCTCTATATCGGGTCGATGCTCATCGGTTATCTGGGGCTCAAATATATTGAACTGTCGATTTCGACCCCCATTTGCAACTCGTCGGGCAGCGTCGTCGTCCTGATCTACCTCCTTCTAGGGGAAAAGCCTGGACTGGGGGCCTTGATCGGCTTTGCCTTTGCCGCCCTGGGCATTTTATCCCTCAGCTTTGTCACCTATTCAGAGGACGATGAGGCCCGGATCGCCCGTCAGCAGGTGGGCAGCCGCAAATACGTAAAAAGCCCCTTGGCCATCCTTCTTCCCATCCTCTACTGCATTATTGACGCAGCAGGCACCTTCTGGGATAGCTGGATTCTCAGCCGGGGGCTTATTCCGGAAGATTCAGCAAACACGGCCTATGAGCTGAGTTTTGCCCTTTTTGGCTTGATTTGCTTCATCATCTTCGTCTCACAAAAGAAAATTACTTTTAACAAGAAATTAGACCTTTACAAGCTCGGCGGGGCCATCACCGAGACCGGGGGCCAGTTCTTCTACGTCTATGCCCTGGCCGCCAATCCCGTGGCCTCCACCCCCGTCATCTCCGCCTACTGTGCCGTCTCTCTCATTTGGGCCCACCTCTTCCTTAAAGAAAAGCTAAGCTTTGCCCACTACGTCTCCCTAACCATCATCTTCACCGGGATCATTCTCTTGGGAATCTACGGGGAATAAAGGACAGCCCGTAGGTCCCTAAGAGACACAAGATGACGCTGGCCCCTGCTGGAGTATTTGCAATAAAGGACAGGGTCAAGCCTCCCCATAGGCCCAGGACGGCTACGACGACGGCCCCTACGAGGACCCCCTTGTAGCTTTTGGCCAGGTTTTGGGCGGTAATGGCCGGAAGGAAGAGGAGACCCGAGATCAACAGGGCCCCCATGAGGCGCAGACCGAGGAGGATGACCGGAGCCATCAAAAAGGCTAAAAAGACCTTGGCTCGTTCCGTATTTACCCCACAGGCCTTGGCGAAGGTCTCATCAAAGGTCAGGGCAAAAATCCGGGGGTAGAAGAGGATGTATAAGGCTGGGATCACGATGCCCAAGGCCACGGCCCAGGCCACATCTTCTTTCCCCAGGCTCAAGATCGACCCAAAAAGATAGGACGAAATGTTGAGGTTAAGCCCTTGCTTGAGGGAAATCACAGTCACTCCCAAGGCTAGGGACCCCGTCGCCATGAGGGCGAGGACCGCATCCCCGTGGAGGGCCTGGGCTCCCGTCGGCCGCCTCAAAAGAAAGATGGCCGCAAGAAGGACCACTGGCAGGGCCAGATAAAAGGGCGATATCTCCCAGACCGTAGCCAGGGCCATGGCCCCAAACGCAACATGGGAAAGGCCGTCCCCCATAAAAGACAGGTGCTTGACCACCAGGGTCTCCCCCAGGAGGCCCGCACAAATCGCAAGGCAGGTCCCCACTAAAAAGGCCTTGACCATGAAGGGGTAAGTTAGCATCTCCCCGAGCTCCGACCAGGCCCAAGACAGGGCGACCGGCCGCCCATAAGCTAAGCTCATACACAAAACATTAGCGAACGGCCGCCCATAAGCTAAGCTCATACACAAAACATTAGCGAACGGCACGGTCTCCTCCTTTCTGAGCCTCCTGGCCCTGGGTCAGATCGCCCTCCTCATGTCGATGCGTAAACATCGCAGAATACGGACTTTGCAAATACTCCTCCCTCGTCCCCCAAAAGAGCTGGGTTCCATCGAGCTGGAGGACATGTTTGGCATGGGCCAGGGCCGCATGCATGTCGTGGCTCACCATGAGGATCGTCACCCCGTGGTGGCGGTTGAGGTCTTCGATGATCGCATACATTTCTTCTGTAGTCCTCGGATCCAGGCCCGCCACAGGCTCATCCAGCAAAATCAAGTCGGAAGCCGCACAGAGGGCCCGGGCGAGGAGAACCCGCTGTTGCTGGCCCCCCGACAACTCCCGGAAGGAGCGTCTGGCTAGGTCCTCAATCTGAAGCAGGGCCAACATTTCTTGACAGCGCTCCCGGGCCTTCTTAGGGTAAAAGGGATGCCACCCCAGCTGGTTGAGGCAGCCCGAAGCCACCACCTCCGACACCAGGGCCGGAAAATCTCGCTGACTCGTCTGCTTTTGCGGGAGGTAAGACATGCGTTTGTCCGCCCCCTCGTAAAAAACAATCCTCCCCCGGCTCGGCTTTTTCAGGCCCAAAAGCCCCTTCATCAGGGTACTCTTCCCGGCCCCATTACTCCCCACAATGCACAAATAATCCCCTTCCTCCACGGCAAAATCCACCTGGTCGACCACTACATAATGGTCATAGGAAAAAGACAGATTTTCACAGCGCAGGAGGATTTTGGGAGTGGGATCTGATAGCTTTACCATATGGCTTCCCCCCTCCTTTTCGTTCGCCTTCCACCGATTCCAAATCGCTTCTCACATTTTCTTTCACATCCACCTGAATTGGACTCTCTCATTTGTGTCTCTACTTCGCCTTCCCCAGGGCCTTTTCTAGCAAGGGCAGGTTCTCCCGCATCATATCCAGATAGGTCACTCCCTTGGTCAGTTCATCTGCCGTCACCTGGTGGCCCGAATGGTAGGTCAAAATCTCTGCCCCTGTGGCGTCGGCGACCGTTTTTGCGATCTTCTGGTCCGACCCCTCCAAGGTGAAAACAAAAGGAATTTTGTTATCCTTCACATAATCAATCAGGGCAGCTACCCGTTTGGCACTCACCGCCTTCTCATGGGCACATCCGTCAAAGGCCGCTCCAAATTTCAGGTCATAATCCCGGACCAGATAGCGGAGAGGGAAACGATCCGCAAAAATCAAGACTTTTCGCTCTAGGTCTTTCGAAGTCAAAGCCTTATCATAAGCCTCCTCCAGCTCTTCCATCTCCTTTTCATAGACCTTCGCATTCTTTTCGAAATACGCTCGATCTTCCGGACTCAGTTCGATCATCACTTTTGTTAGTGCCTCAAGTATATCCTCCATATTATCAAGAGACGTCCAAACATGCTCGTCCTTCTCATCCTCATGGTGGTGATGGTGGTCATGATCGTCATCATGATCATGGTCGTGATCGTCATCGTCATCATGGTCGTGATCATGGTCGTCATCGTGGTCGCGATCGTCATGATCTTTATCATGGTCATGGTCGTGATCCTCATCATGGTCATGATCTTCATCATGATCATGGTCGTGATCGTCATCATGATCATGATCTTCGTCATGGTCATGATCGTGGTCTTCGTCATGGTCTTCATCGTCGCCATGGTCGTGATCCTCGTCATGGTTATGGTCGTGGCTATCGGCAAAAACCGAACAGGAGAGATCGTGGGCCGCCAGCAAATCCACCTGGTCCATAAGGGCAAATGTCCGCACTTTTTGACCTTGATCCTCAGCCAAATTCTTCAAAACCTGGTCCACCCAGACCTCATCCTCCGAACCCACTCGCAGGAAAAGGTCGGCCCGGGCGATCTTTTTGATGTCCTCTGGGCTGGGCTCAAAGCTGTGGGCGTCTGTCCCAGGCTTCAAAAGCAGGTCCACGTCCACCCGGTCGCCCCCAATGGCCCTTGCCAAGTCATAGGCAGGAAAGAGAGAAGTCACCAAGCTCAGTTTTTTCTCAGATTTCTCCTCTACCGACCTCGAACCGGTGTTAGCATCGCCCTCTCCTTGAGTCTCCTTTGTTTTTTGAGAAGTCCCCTGGTCCGAAGCCTGCGTCCCAGTTTTTGTATTTCCCTGGCATCCAGTCAATAGTCCAGCAAATAATCCCGTCACCAGACAGCAGATCACCAAGCAGGCCAGGATCTTACGAGCGGGTAACTTTACAAAATGGGTAGGTACTAGTTTTATCATAGTCAACTCCTTACTTATCACGGGATCAAACAATTGTTTCCTTGTACAATCAAGAAAGCATCAAATGGTCCCTAAAACGCAAAAAGTGCCCCCGCATTCACGGGAGCACTCAAGTCTGTCTGGCATCATAGCAGGAGGACCGATTCCTGTCAAGGGGCCGACTTTAGAAACTCAACCCCATCTATTGAACCGCCTAGGTAGCTTCGGGGACATGTTTTCACATAGGTATCGGGCGTACCAGTCGTCCCACAACCCATACGTGGCATAAAAAACTGTCAAAAATAACCAAAAATAATAAAAAAATACTTCTTGTTCTGTGTAACCCTCTGTAGTCAGTACACCCCATTTCTTGCCTAGCGTATACGCCACCCACCAATAATGAAATATTGCATGGTAGCGCAACAGTAAAAACAGTAGGGTGTAGAGGATGATTCCCATGATGACCTTTGCCTTTATCGTATGCAATATCCACATCTTCTCTTTGAGAAAATGCTTATATACCAGATTACTGTCGTGATTTGCTAAATACACATCAATGATTAGTGGAAAAATTAGCCTACCAAAATAAAGTTGGATATGACTTGAGAGTACAAAAGAATCGCGATCTAATACCTTAGCAGCTCCCGAATTCCAGTAGCGAAGATTATCTGCAATCACAAGGGGAATTGTCAGAAAAACAGCCACATTTTTAATTCTTTCAGATATACGAAGATGTTTACGGAAGGATAGGATCTCCCCATATCGTCTAGCTCTATCTTCTAATTTAACACGGGCGAAATTGCTAGAGACAAGAGTACCGCATTTGGGGCAACATAGAAAGGACGTTTCCGCTTCTGAAAACTGATAACCACAGTCCTCATTTTCACAGATCAACACTTGCCTGGCCATGCATCCCTCCTTGTATTGGATAGAGTCTTACTCTCACAAGAGCCACAGTTATTTCACCGTTCCACCATCTGATTGCATGGTCCCATTTGTATTGTTGAGCTCTTGTCACAAATGCCACATGCGATAATG